>CAXVWQ010000286.1:0-17323 GCA_964263755.1 Roseomonas sp.
CCCGTCCGACCCGCCGGGCCCCCGCGGCCCCACCCCGATCCCCACCACGACCGGATCATCCGAGAACACGGTGAAGAAGGAGTAGGGCGCGGCGTTCGGCACCCCCGCCGCGTCCCGCGTCACCATCCAGGCGATCGGCCGCGGCACCACGCTCGCGACCACCAGCTTGTAGCGGTCGCGGAGCGACAGCGCCTCGAAATCGAACAGCATCAGGCCACCCTGTGAGGAGGCTCGGCGCCGCGCAGCAGCACGGCGTCGAGGTTGTCGAGGCAGCGGAACCCCATGGCGTCCCGCGTCTCCACGGTGGCCGATCCGAGGTGCGGCAGCAGCGCCACGTTCGGCGCGTCGCGGTAGCCCGGGAAGATGTCCGGCTCCCCCGCGAAGACGTCCAGGCCCGCGGCGCGGAGATGCCCGGAGCGCAGGGCGTCGCACAGCGCCGCGTCGTCCACCGTCGTCCCGCGCCCGGTGTTCACAACGATCGCGCCCCGCGGCAACTTGGCGATCCGCGGGGCATCGAGCCAGCCCTTCGTCGCCGCGCCGCCGGGGATGTGCATCGACAGCACGTCGCACGCCGCGAGGAAGGAGTCGTCGTCGGCGTGGTAGGTCGCCCCCGCCTCCTCCGCCGGCGCCAGCCGCGTCCGGTTGCGGTAGTGCACCCGCATCCCGAAGCCCCGGGCCATCCGTGCCAGCGCCCCCCCGATCCGCCCCATCCCGAGGACGCCGAGGGTCTTCCCCTCCAGCGTCACGCCCATCAGCTGCGTCGGCGCCCACCCCGCCCATTCCCCCGCGCGCAGCAGCCGCTCCGCCTCGGACGCCCGACGCGCCGCCATGAGGAGGAGGGTCATCGCGATCTCCGCCGTCGCGGCCGTCAGCACGTCCGGCGTGTTCGTCACCGCGATCCCGTGGGCCTTCGCCGCGTCCAGCGCGATGTGGTCCGTCCCCACCGAGAAGGTTGCGATCACCCGCACCGTCGCCGGCAGGCCCGCGATTGTCCCGGACCCCAGCGCGTCGCCGGCCGCGCAGAGGATTCCATCGCAGCCCGCGGCCTCCGCCAGGATCGCCTCCGCGGCGGCGGCGCGATCCTCCCCCGGCACGCGACGCACCGCGTAATCGCGCGCCGCCCGGGCCTCCACGGCCTCCGGCAGCGTGCGGGTCAGGAGGATGGTCGGTTTCGCCATGGCCGGCAGGATGCCCCGCCCGCCGGTCCCTTGCCAGGGCGGGGGAGGGGGGTAGTGTCCGCCCGCCTCACACCCTGAACGGATCAGACCAGATGGACCTCGGACTCCGCGGCCGCCGCGCCCTCGTCATGGGCGCCTCCAAGGGCCTCGGCCGCGCCATCGCCGAGGGCCTGGCGCGGGAGGGCGCATCGCTCGCCATCTCCGGCCGCGACGCGGGGCGCCTCGCGCCGGTGTGCGACGCCCTGCGCGGCCTCGGCGCCCCGGACGTCCACGCCATCGCCGCCGACGTGTCGGACGGCGCGACGATGGATGCCCTCGCCGACGGCGCGGTGGCGGCGCTCGGCGGCGTGGACATCCTCGTCCTTAATCACGGCGGCCCCCCGCCCGGCACCGCCGCGGACCTGACCGAGGCCCTGCTGCAGACCTGGTTCCAGGCGATCGTCCTCTCCCCGATCCGTGTCGCCAACCGCCTGCTGCCGGCGATGCGGGCCCAGAAATGGGGCCGGGTCGTCGCGGTCGGCTCCTCCGGCATGATCCAGCCGATCCCGAACCTCGCGCTGTCCAACGTCCTCCGCGCCGCCATCGTCGGCTGGACGAAGACGCTGTCGGAGGAGATCGCGGCGGACGGCGTGACGGTGAACGTCCTTGCCCCCGGCGCCATCGCCACCGACCGCCTGCTGGAGACCGCCGGGGCGCTCGCAGGCAAGTCCGGCCGCCCGATCGAGGAGGTGATGGCGGAGCGCGCCAGGACCATCCCGGCCCGCCGCACCGGCGAGCCGCGCGAGTTCGGCGCGATGGGCGCCTTCCTGTGTTCGGAGGCCGCGTCCTACGTCACGGGCACGATCACCCGCGTGGACGGCGGCATCGTCCGAAGCGTCGGTTGACCCCTTCGGCGCGCCCCGCTTCGGCGAGACTGGCGGCCGACATCGGCGGGACCTTCACCGACCTCGCGCTGGAAGTGCCGGACGGCGGCGGCGGCCACCATCGCTGGACGGTGAAGGTGCTGACCACGCCGTCCGCCCCGGAGCGCGGCGTGATGACCGGCATCGCGGAGGTCCTGGCGAAGGCGTCCCTGACTACCGCCGACATCGCGATCTTCATCCACGGGACGACGCTTGCCACGAACGCCATCATCGAGCGCAAGGGCGCCCGCACCGCCTTCCTGACGACCGAGGGCTTCCGCGACGTCCTCGCCCTCGGCAACGAGAGCCGTTACGACCAGTACGACCTGAACATCACGCTGCCCGAACCCCTCGTCCCGCGTCGCTGGCGCCTGCCCGTGCCCGAACGCCTGGACAACGAGGGCCGCGTCCTCCTGCCGCTGGATGAGGCCGCGGTCCGCGCCGCTACCCGCACGCTGCGCGAGGAGGGCATCGAGAGCCTCGCGATCGGCTTCCTCCACGCCTTCGTGAACCCCGCGCACGAGCGCCGCGCCGCCACCATCCTCCGCGCCGAACTCCCCGACCTCCCGATCTCCCTCTCCTCCGACGTCTCGCCGGAGATGCGGGAGTGGGAACGCTTCTCCACCACCGCCGCCAACGCCTACGTGCAGCCGCTGATGGCCGGCTACCTCCACCGCCTCCGCGACGCGCTACGGGAGGACGGCCTGACGGCGCCCCTGTTCCTCATGCTGTCGGGCGGCGGCCTGACGACGCTCGACACCGCCGCACGCTTCCCCACCCGCCTCGTTGAATCCGGCCCGGCGGGCGGCGCCATCTTCTCCGCCCACGTCGCCCGCCAGAAGGGCTGGGACCGCGTCCTGTCCTTCGACATGGGCGGCACCACGGCGAAGATCTGCCTCATCGACGACTTCGCCCCGCAGACCGCCCGCAGCTTCGAGGTCGCGCGCGTCGGCCGCTTCCGGAGAGGCTCCGGACTGCCGCTGCGCATCCCCGTGATCGAGATGGTGGAGATCGGCGCCGGCGGCGGCTCGATCGCGGGGCTGGACTCCCTCGCCCGCATCGGGGTCGGCCCGGAGAGCGCCGGCGCCGATCCCGGCCCCGCCTGCTACGCCCGCGGCGGCACGAAGCCGGCGGTGACCGACGCCAACCTCGTCCTCGGCCGCTACGACCCCGCGACCTTCGCGGGCGGCACGATGACGCTCGACGTCGCCGCCGCCGAAACGGCGCTGGTGACGGCCCTCGCCCCCCTTGGCCTCGACGCGGGAACCGCCGCCCTCGGCGTCGTCGAGGTCGTGGACGAGAACATGGCGAACGCCGCCCGCGTCCACGCCATCGAGAGCGGCAAGGGCTATGACGGCCGCGCCATGATCGCCTTCGGCGGCGGCGGACCGGTGCACGCCTACCGGGTCGCGGAGAAGATCGGCATCACCCGCATCCTCGTCCCCTCCGGCGCGGGGGTCGGCTCCGCCATCGGCTTCCTCCGCGCGCCCGTCGGTTACGAGGTGGTGCGGAGCCTCTACGGACGTTTTTCGACGTTCGACGTGGCCGCCGTGAACGCCTTGCTGTCCGACATGTCCGGCGAAGCGCGCCGCACCGTGGCGCAGGGCGCGTTCGGCGCGCCGGTCACCGAACGGCGCATCGCCTACATGCGCTACGTCGGCCAGGGCCACGAGATCGCGGTGGGCCTTCCCGCCCGCGTCCTCGCCGGTGCCGACGTGATGGCGCTCCGCGCGGCCTACGACGTGGCTTATGCCGGCTTCTACGACCGTCCCGTGCCCGGGAGCGACGTGGAGATCCTGTCCTTCGCCGTCACCGTCGCGACGATGCCGGAGGCGCCGGAGCCCGTGGCGGAGGTGTTCGCTGCCCCCGCCCCCGCGTCGTCGCACCGCCAGTCGGTCCGCGACACCGCACGCGACGAGGTCTCCGATTGGCCCGTCCATAACCGGGTCACCCTCCCGCCCGGCGCCGAGGTCACCGGTCCCTGCATCGTCGCCGAAGCCGAGACGAGCACCCTCGTCGGCCCAGGATGGCGATGCCGACTGGACGGCCTCGGCTGCTTGGAACTGGAGCGGCTGGTCTGATGCCCGCTCAGATGATCCGCCTCGTGCTGGTGGATGGAAACCCGTCCGGCCTGCGGTCCGCGCAGGTCGCAGGTCGAACGACGATCATGACGGCCTGCCCGATGGCGACCGTTTCCGACCTGTTCGGCCGGCAGGAGGCGCGTAAAGCGGCAGTGTATCTCCTGATCGGTCCTGATCCTGGCGGACTGGATCGATTGGCGGTCTACATTGGTGAGTGCGACTCACTCGTCGAGCGGTTCCGGGGACGGCACCACGCACTCGATCGCGCGGAGTGGAGCGAGATTCTCGTGACCACGACCGTCGACGGCGTGCTGAACAAGGCGCACGCCTTGCACGTTGAGGATTATCTCAGGCATCTCGTCGTGAGCGGCGGACGCGCGCGCGACATGACGCGCGCGACGATGCGGCCAACTCTCGACGAGGGCGATCTGGCGTTCGTCGCGGCGTTCGCGGCCGATGCCGTCGTGCTGGCGAAGGTGCTGGGAGTCGACGTGTTCGCGCCGTCGCTCCCCCGACCGGCGGTCGGGCAGAATGGGCTTACGGAAGCCCCCGGCCCGTCTCCCCCGTTCGCCGAGCAACCGGTGTTCGAGTATGCGACCAAGGGAGTCGTGGGCCGGATGACGCTCGAAGGAAGTCAGTTCGTTCTGAAGGCTGGTTCAACCCTCGTGAAAGCCGAGACTCCCAGCATACCGCCGAACGTCGCCCGGGTGAGGGCCGACGGTCTGCGCTCCGGTCAGATCGTCGACATCTCCGCGACGGAACTGCGCGTCGAAACGGACATCCCTCTCGGCAGCGTTTCCGCGACGGCTTCGGTCGTGGCAGCCAACTCCAGCACCGGGACCATCGTTTGGCGGCATGTGGAAACCGGCGAGACGTATGCGGCGTGGATGCAGCGACGGAACCAGGTTCCCGACGTTTCGCCGGATGACGGGACCACGGGAAGCAGTGATGTCTGACCCCCTCTCCACCATCCTTCGCACGGTCCAGTGGAACCGCCTCATCGCGGTCGTGGAGGAGCAGGCGCAGATCATGATCCGCACCGCCTTCTCCACCACGGTGCGCGAGGCCGGCGACCTCTCCGCCGGCGTCTTCGACCTGCACGGCCGGATGCTTGCCCAGGCCGTCACCGGCACCCCCGGCCACGTCAACTCCATGGCCGAGGCCGTGGGCCACTTCCTCGCCAAGTTCCCCGCCGATCGGATGAACCCCGGCGACCACTACATCACGAACGACCCCTGGCTCGGCACCGGCCACCTGCACGACCTCACCGTCGTCACCCCCGCCTTCCGGAACGGCGCGATCGTCGGGCTGCTGGCCAACACCGCCCACGTCATCGATGTCGGCGGCCTCGGCATGGGCCCGGAGGGCCGCTCCGTGTTCGAGGAAGGCCTCTACATCCCCATCGTGAAGTGCTTCGACCGCGGCACCGCGAACGACACCTTCTTCGACATCCTCCGCGCCGGCACCCGCACCCCGAACGAGCTGGAGGGCGACGTCTACTCCCTCTGCGCCTGCAACGACGCCGCCGCGCGCCGTCTCGTGGAGATGATGGACGAGTTCGACATGCCGTCGCTCGACGCCCTCGCGACCCACATCTTCGACAGCAGCCTCCGCGCGACCGAAGCCGCAATCGCCGCATTGCCGCGGGGAACGCACGCCGCGGAGATCCGCTCCGACGGCTACGAAGCCCCCGTCACCCTCCGCGCCGCCATGACCATCGCGGCGGACCACGTCGCCGTGGACTTCACCGGAACCTCCGCCCTCTCCGGCCGCGGCATCAACGTCCCTCCCGCCTACTGCCGCGCCTACGCCTGCTTCGGCATCAAGGTCGTCGTCGCGCCGGAGGTCCCGAACAACTGGGCCTCCCTCCTCCCCTTCCGCATGACGATCCCGGAGGGGTGCATCCTCAACGCCCCGCGCCCGTCCCCCGTCTCCGTCCGCCACGTCGTCGGCCAGTTGTTGCCCGACCTGATGATGGGCTGCCTCCACGCCGTCGTCCCCGACCGCGTCGCCGCCGAAGGCTCTTCCTGCCTCTGGAATCCGCCCCTCCGCGGCGGCGCCTCCGTCTCGGGCGCCGACGCCGAACTCCCGGACTTCGAGGTCATCACCTTCAACTCCGGCGGCACCGGCGCCCGACGCACCCAGGACGGCCTCGACGGCACCGCCTTCCCCTCCGGCGTCCGCACCATGCCGGTGGAGGCCACGGAGAACGTCGCCCCCGTCATCTTCTGGAAGAAGGAACTGCGCCCGGACAGCGCGGGCGAGGGCCGCACCCGCGGCGGCTTCGGCCAGATCATGGAGATCGGCGCGAAGAACGACGCCGAGTTCGCCATCAACGCCATCTTCGACCGCGTCACCAACCCCCCACGCGGTCGCGACGGCGGCGGCGACGGCGCCCCCGGCTGGGTCGGCCTCACCGACGGCACGCCTCTCCGCACGAAGGGCTACCAGACCATACCCAAGGGGTCCCGCCTGCGCCTCCTCCTGCCCGGCGGCGGCGGCATGGGCGATCCCGCGGAACGCGATCCCGCGCTGGCGGAACGTGACCGCGCCGACGGCCTCGTCACGGAATGACGGAAATCTGGGTGGACGGCGACGCCTGCCCCGTCCGCGACGAGGTCTTCCGCACCGCCTTCCGCCGGGACCTCGTCGTCCACGTCGTCTCCAACGGCGCCCGCGGCGTCCGACTCCCGGACGACCCCCGCATCCGACGCGTGATCGTCGAGGCCGGGGCCGACGTCGCCGACGACCACATCGCCGAGGGCATCGCGCCCACCGACGTCTGCGTCACCGCCGACATCCCCCTCGCGTCCCGCTGCCTCGCGAAGGGCGCCCGCGCCCTCTCCCCGAAGGGTCACGCCTGGACGCCGCAGAACATCGGCACCGCCCTCGCAGGCCGGGAGGTCTCCCGCCACCTCCGCGAGACCGGCACGGAGACCCGCAACGCCTCCTTCGCGACGGTCGACCGGTCCCGCTTCCTCGTCGCACTGGATGCCGCGCTCGACGCCGCCGCGCGCCCGGCCTTGCCCGCGTTCCGCATCCCGCCCGGCGGCTTCTAGACCCCGAACCCCAGCACGCGCGCGAACCGGGCGAAGTCTTCCGTCGGCAACATCCCCCCGGTCGCCCGCGCGTGTCCCTGCGCGAAGTCCGCCCCCACGAAGGCCGGCGCGCGCTCCCGCAGGAAGGTGATGAGGTCCCGCCCGTCCGACGACCGCGCCGCGAAGTGGACCCACCCCGCGCGGTAGCCGTCATTGGCGCAGATCACGACCTTCCCCCGCAGCCGCGACACCCAGGACTGCGCCACCAGCGGGTGGATCTGGCACGCCGAGGTCAGGCGGATCAGCGCGACGTCCCCAACCACCTTCGGCCCGACCTTCCGCCCCGCCTCCAGCGCCGCTCGCACCTCCTCCCGCGCCGCCACCAGCGACGCCGTCTCCGGCAAGGACCCGTCCGACACCGCGCGCGGCCCCGCCGCCCGCAGCAGCACCGCCAGCGCCGGCGACGCATCGCCCGAAGCGGACCGCCGCGGCGCGTTGATGAGCGACACCGCCTCCTTCAGCACCCCGATCCCGTGGCGCTTCCGTGCCTCGGCGACCTCGGCGAACGGCGCCTTGTCCCCGAAATCCCCGATCGCCCCGACCGCCGCGAGCCAGGGGTCGTCGTCGCCCGCGCACCACCCCGCGATCACCGCCGAACTCGGCTGCGGCTCGGCGTCGTGTCCCGCGATGACCGTCACCTCCGGCGGCGTCGCGCCGGGGTCCGAGACGGGGACATGATGGTCGAGCACCACGGTCGGCAGTCCCGGAACCACCGGCTCTCCCCGTGTCCCGAGGTCGGCGACGAGGAGCCCGCCCGGTGCCCGCGCCCGCACCTCCGAAGCGGTCGCCGCGGTCCAGGCGCCTTCGCCCCGCCCGATCACGCGGGTTGACGCCCCCGGCAGCGCCCGCGCGAGGATCGCCCCCGCCGCCAGCCCGTCCGCGTCGTGGTGGCACAGGATCAGCGGCGGACGCGACGGGTCGAACCCCGCCACCGCCGCCTCGAACGCCGCCCGCGCCGCCTCCCGGGTCAGGCTCATGTCGCCACGATCTGCCACACGGAGGACGGGGTGAGCGCCGCACCCGGCTTGAACCAGGGAGAATCCTGGATGTGCGACGCCGTGACGTAGAGCGTCCCGTCCGGCCCCTGGGACAGCGTGTCGGGCCAGCGGAGCCGCCGGTCCTGCACCAGCACCCGCAGGAGCGCGCCGGGCCGGTCCGCGACCTCCACCGCGTTCGTCTCGGGGTTCGTGACGTAGAAGCGGCCGGCGGGGTCTATCCAGAGCCCGTCGGCCGGGTGCGAAACGACCTCGCTCACGCGCGTGACCGCCGCCGCCACCCGCGCCGCGGGCGCGTTCAGGTCCCGCAGCACCGCCGTCGGCACGGAGTACAGCGTCCGCCCCGTCAGCGCCTGCCAGTAGAGCGTCGCCCCGTCGGGCGAGAGCGCGATCCCGTCCGCCGCGAATTGCGGGGGCCGCCCGTCCGGGCGCCGCAGCTCCCCCCCGTCGACCCGCGGGATCACCCCTTCCTCGAACCGCACGGAGGGATGGTCGTTCAGCACGCGCCGCGCCCGCCCCGCCCGCGTGTCCACCACCACCAGCGCCCCGGGCGTCCCGGAATCCGTCACGTAGGCCCAGCGCCCGTCCGGCGAGAACCGGACGTCGTTGAGGTAGGACCCCGGCGGCGCCACCGCCGTGGGGATGGCGATCACCCCGGCCACCCGGTTCGTGCGCAGGTCCACCCGCACCATCTTCGGCCCGTTCCGCACCGGCCCCATCTGCCCCGGCGCCGCGGGGTCCAGCACCCACAGGTCGTCGCCGTTCGCGACGACGCTCTGCACGCAGACGAACCGCTCCGCCGGCTTCTCCGGCGCCGCGTTGCGGTAGGCGTTCCATGCGTCGTCCGGATAGGCGCGCAGGTCCCCGTTCACGACCTCCGCGACGGACACCGGCACGTCCAGCGTCCAGCGGGGAAGGCAGACGAAGACCCGCCCGGTGCGCGACACCGTCACCCCCGTCACCTGCCGGTCCGGCCACGCCGCGATCGGCTCCAGCCGCGCCCCGCGGGCGATGGTCGGCTGCCCCGGCATCTCCACGGCCGGGGTCGCCGTCGTCGCGGGCCGCGCGCCGCCTCCTTCCCGCATCGCGAGCGCGCCGCCGCCCGCCATCACCGCGGGAAGGGCGAGGAGGAGGGATCGGCGATCGGGCAAGGCGACTCTCCGTGCGGGGGTGCCGCCCACAACGCGTCGCCGGGGCACCTGTTGCGTCCAGGCCGCGTGCCACGGCCGATGTGGAGTGGCCCGGGGGCGGAGTGGCCCGTTCGACGACCCGCGTCCCGCGTTCGTGTCCGCCCGACCGCGGCAACGGAATGGCCCGCGGCGCCGTTCCTCCGGACGACATCCCCCGGGCGCCGTCGCGGGTTCCGATCGGGGGAAGGTCCGAGAGGGGATGATCATGGCACCACGTCAGACCGGCCGCGGCCGCGTCGCACCCGTGCGGGGCGGCCTCGCCGCGTTCCTCCTCGCCCTCGGCATCGCCGTGGGCACGGCCCTTCCCGGGCCGGCCTCCGCGACGCCGGGCGTCGCCCCTGCCTTCGCCCCGCCCGCCGTCGCGTCCGTGCGGGACGGGGTCCAGCCCGTGCAGTATTACACCCGGCGGACCTACCGGACGTACCGTCGGACCTACGCGCCGCGGTATTATACCCGGCGCCAATACGCCCGCCCCTACGCTGTGCGGCGCGACCGATACTATCGCTGATCCCGTGGCGGAGCCGCCGCGGCGGCGTCAGGATCGCCGTGCGGCGTCGCCGCGCGGCCCCCTTGGCACGCCGGCGCCGGCGCCCGCATGATGCGGCCTGCCCCGCCCGGAACGCGCATGACCCTCCGCTGCGACACGATCATCCGCGACGCCACGATCCTCGACGGCACGGCCGCCCCGCGCCGCGTCGGCGACGTGGGCCTCCGCGGCGACCGCATCGCGGGGGTCGGTGACCTGTCCGCGGCGTCGGCGGACCGGGAGGTGATCGCCACCGGCCGCGCCGTCGCCCCGGGCTTCATCGACAGCCACACGCACGACGACCGCGCCGTCCTCTGCGGCCCCGACTGCACGACCTGCAAGACGAGCCAGGGCGTGACGACCGTGGTCGTCGGCAATTGCGGCGTCTCGCTCTCGCCGCTCCGCCTGACGAAGCGCCCGATCCCGCCGCTCGACCTGATGGGCGACGAATCCTGGTGGACCTTCGATTCCTTCGGGGACTACGCCCACGCGTTGCGGACGAAGGGGAGCGAGGTGAACACCTACGCCTTCGTCGGTCATCAGACCCTCCGCGTGGAGGCGATGGGCGGCGACGTGTATCGACCGGCGAAGGACTCCGAGATCGCCCGGATGCACGACCGCGTCCGCCAGTCGATGGCCGAGGGCGCGTCCGGCTTCTCCACCGGCCTCTACTACGCCCCGAACATGCACGCGACGACGGAGGAGGTGATCGCGGTGGCCGAGGCCATCCGCCCCTTCGGCGGCCTCTACACCACCCACATGCGGGACGAGGCGGACAAGATCCTCGGCTCCATCGAGGAGACGGCGAAGATCGGGCAACGGGCCCGCATCCCCGTCCACATCTCGCACCACAAGTGCTCCATGCCGGAGAACTACGGGCGTTCGACCCAGACGCTGCCGCTCATCGCGGAGTATGCCCGCACGCAGGACGTGTCCTTCGACGTCTATCCCTACCCCGCCGGGTCCACGGTGCTCATGCCCGACCGCCTGCGCGACGACGTGGAGGTGATGATCACCTGGTCGATCCCGCACCCGGAGATGGCCGGGCGATACCTGAAGGACGTGGCGCGCGGCTGGAACACCGACATCCGCGCCGCCGCCGCCCGCCTCCTCCCGGCCGGGCAGGTCACCTGGCAGATGGACGAGGAGGACGTCCGCCGCATCCTCGCCCATCCCATGTCCGTCATCGGCTCCGACGGCATCCCGCACGACGCCCACCCGCATCCCCGCCTCTGGGGCACCTTCCCCCGCGTGCTCGGCCACTACGTCCGCGACGTGAAGCTGTTCTCCCTGGAGACCGCCGTCCACAAGATGACCGGCAAGGTGGCGGACACCTTCGGCATGGTGGACCGCGGCGTGCTGCGGGAGGGCGCCCATGCGGACATCGTCCTGTTCGACCCCCGCACCGTCCGTGACCGCGCGACCTTCGAGGACCCGAAGCAGATCAGCGAGGGCATCGAGGAGGTGTGGTGCAACGGCGTCCCGACCTACGTGGCCGCGAAAGGCGCGACGGGCGGGAAGCCTGGCCGCCTCGTCACCCGCGGCCGCTGAGGCCGATCACCGACGAATCCTCCACCGCGGCGAAGATGCCGGTGGCCTCGTCCAGCGCCTTCAGCGCGCCGTCCGACACGTCGAACCACACGCCGTGCAGCGCCAGCAGCCCCGCCCGCTCCCGCGCCGCGAGCCAGGGGAAGGTGCGGAGGTTGGCGAGGGATTGTCGCACGCCCGCCAGTTCCATCGCCCCCTGGTCGGCCAGCGGGTCCGGCGCGTCGCAGGTCAGCGTCGTGGCGGGCCGCAGGATCTCCATCCAGCGCACGACGAAGTTACCCTCCGCCGCGTCCAGGCCGGCGAGCGCGTTCTCCCGGAAGGCGCGCACGCCGCCGCAGAAGGCGTGGCCCATGACGACGACGTGCGCCACCCGCAGCACGCGCACCGCAAACTCGATGGCGGCGGAGGTGCCGTGGTAGCCGCCGCCCTCCTCGTAAGGGGGCACGAGGTTGGCGACGTTGCGGACGACGAGCATCTCCCCCGGGTCGGCGTCGAACACCACCTCCGGCGCCACGCGGCTGTCCACGCAGGCGATCATGAGGGTGGTGGGACGCTGGCCGGATTCCGCGAGGCGCGCGTAGTGGTCCCGCTCCCGCCGGAAACGGGTGTGACGGAAGCCTTGCCAGCCCTCGATGAGGCGGGGGGGGATGGTCATGGGGATGCCGGGAGGGAGATCGGGATCAGCCCGTCATACAGGTCGGCGAAGGGGAGGGAGAGACCCCATTCCGGGATCGGCAGCGCGTCGCGGACGCGCCGTTCCGTGAAGCCGTCCTCCCGCGCGTGGACGAGCGCCAGCGGCTCGTGGGCCGCGAGGATGACGTAGCGGCGGACGGAGGCGAGGCCGGCGTATTCGGCGCACCGCACGCCGCGGTCCGCCCCGGCGGTGCAGTCGGCCAGCACCTCGACGACGAGGACGGGATCGGGGATCTCGCGATCCGACCAGCCGATGGGGGAGCAGGTCACGGCGACGGCGGGATAGCGCACCCTCCGGCGATGCGCGGTCATCAGCCGCACGCCCCTCCGGATGGCGGTGCAGGGGGTGTTGCGGAGATGCGCGCGCAGAGCATCATGGACCCGATCCGCGAGGCGGCGAGCGTGGAGCCGGTCAGCGCGATCGGCTGCACGCCGTCCCACTCGTGACGGACCTCCTGGCCGTCTTCCCAGGCGAGGAACGCATCGAGCGTGGACGGGGGATCGGCGTCGAGCGCGAAGCTCATCGCGCGACCCTATCGCGACCTACGGCGCGCCGCCAGCAGTCACGCGTAGGGCGGCTTGTGCAGCCCCGCCGGGGAGAGGGTGAACACCTCGCACCCGTCCTCCGTCACCCCGACCATGTGCTCGAACTGCGCCGACAGCGAGCGGTCCCGCGTCACGGCCGTCCAGCCGTCCTCCAGGATCTTCACCTCCGGGCGGCCGGCGTTGATCATCGGCTCGACGGTGAAGAACATGCCGGGGCGCAGCACCGGGCCCTCCCCGGGGCGGCCGAAGTGCAGCACGTTCGGCGGCGCGTGGAAGGTGCGGCCGATGCCGTGGCCGCAGAAGTCCCGCACCACCGAGAAACGGTGGCGTTCCGCGTAGGACTGGATGGCGTGCCCGACGTCCCCGAGGGTGGCGCCGGGCCTTACGGCGGCGACGCCGCGCATCATCGCCTCGTAGGTCACGTCCATCAGCAGCCGCGCCTTCGTGGAGGGCACGCCCGCGACGAACATCCTCGACGTGTCGCCGTGCCACCCGTCCAGCAGCGGCGTCACGTCGATGTTGAGGACGTCGCCTTCCATCAGCACCCGCTCTCCCGGGATGCCGTGGCAGACGACGTGGTTGATGGAGATGCAGGAGGAGCGGGTGTAGCCCCGGTAGCCGAGGGTCGCGGGCACCGCGCCATGCGCCGCCATGAACTCGTGGCACAGCCGGTCCAGCTGGTCCGTCGTCACGCCGGGGCGGACGTGCTCGGCGATCATGTCGAGGGTCTCCGCGCCCAGCCGTCCGGCGCGGCGCATCGGCGCGAAATCCGCGGGGGCGTGCAGCGGGATCTTCCGGGCCTCGACACGGGTCTGTTCCATGGCGCGAAGATGCGGGCGCCGCCGGGAGCGTGCAAGGCGGCGCGCGGCGTGCCGGGCGCGGGGGACGGGCGACCCGGGTGCATGGCCGCGTGGGGTGGCCCCGCCGGGAGCCCTCGGCCATGGTAGGGACCGCGAACGGGGGGGCGGGGTGAAGGTCGGGACGCTGACGGGGCTGCTGGACGCCGCGGCCGGACGGGCGCCCGACGCGCCGGCCTGGCTCGACGAGGCGGGCGGCGTGTCCTTCGCGGCCCTCGCCGCCGCCGCCCGCCGGGTCGCCGCAGGATTGGCGGCGCGGGGGATCGGGCCGGGGGACCGGGTGGCGCTCTGGCTCCCGAACGGGGCGGCCGTCCCGGTCCTGGCCTTCGCGCTCGCCCGCCTCGGCGCCACGGCGGTCCACCTCTCGACCCGGGTCTCGGCGCGGGAACTGGCGGGGTTGCTGGACCGCGCGCGACCGGCGGCGCTGGCCTTCGGCGGCGGCCTGCCCGACCCGGGCGCCGTGCTGGCGGAGGCGGCGGACGACCTGCGCGGCCCGCTCCGGCTGCTGATCGCGGCGGGAGAAGCGACCGGGCCCGTCGCGGGTCTGTCCGTCGTGCCGCTGCGTACGCTGGAGGAGGGAGCCGAACGGGTGACGGACGACGCGGTGCCGGACGCCGCCGCCCTGACCTTCACGACGAGCGGGACCACGGGACGGCCGAGGCTCGCGCTGCACGCCCAGGCGTCGGTCGCGGGGCACGCGCGCGACGTCGCCGCGGCGCTCCGCCTCGGCCCGGGGGACGTGGCGCTCGTCCCGGTCCCGCTCTGCGGCACCTTCGGGATGACGCTCGCGATGGCCGCGCTGTCCGCCGGCGCGGCGGTCCTGGCGCCGGGCCGGGCGGACCCGGCGGCGCTCGCCCGGGCGATCCGCGAGCGCGGGGTGACGCACTGGGTGACGGGAGACGACCTCCTGGCGCGCGTGCTGGACGCGGCGGGGGAGGGGGGCTTTGAGGGCGTCCGCTTCACCGGCTTCGCGGCCTTCCACCCCGGCGCCGCATCCATGGCGCGGCGGGCGGCGGCGGCGGGGCTGCGACCGCGCGCCCTCTACGGCTCGTCCGAGGTCCAGGCGCTCTTCGCCGTGGCGCCGGAGGACCGGCCTTTCGAGGCCGGGGGCATCCCGGTGGGGCAGGGGGCGGCGGTGGCGGTGTCCCCGGATGGCACGCTCGCCTTCTCCGGCCCCTCGCTGTTCTCCGGCTACCTCGGGGATGCGACCCCCGCGCCGCGCGACGGCACCTTCACCTCCTCCGATCTCGGCGAGGCCCGGGAGGGCGGCGGCTTCGCCTTCCTCGGCCGGCGCGACGACGCGCTCCGCCTCTCCGGCTTCCTCGTCCAGCCCGCGGAGATCGAGGCGGTCCTGGAGGCGGTGCCGGGCGTCGAGGCGGCCGTGGTGGTCGGCGCCGCGGACGGGACGCGGGCGGTGGCATTCCTGCGGGGCGGCGACCCCGCGGCATGGTCCGCGGCGAGCGACGCGGGCCTGCCGCGCCACAAGCGTCCCGCGCTCCTCGTCCCGATGGAGACCCTGCCGGTGGCGGAGGGGCCGAATGGCGCGAAGCTGCGCCGCCGCGACCTGCGCGACCGCGCCGACCGCCTGCTGGCGGACGGCCCCGCGGCGATCACCTCTTGAGCGGCCCGGACCGACCGCGCCCGGACCGGGAACCGGCGATGCCCGATGCCCCCCGCGTGACGGGCGACGCGGACCTGCCGACCGCGTCGGAGGTCCTGCCCCCGCCCGGACCGCGCCGGGCGTGGCGCGACGACCCGCGGCTGACCGCGGTGATCGTCGCCTCCGCCCTCATCATGTCCAACCTGGATTCCAGCGTCATCGCGACGGCGCTGCCGGCGATGGCGCGCGACCTCGGCGCCGATCCCGTCCACCTCTCCGCCGCCATCACGTCCTACCTCGTCGCCCTCACCGTCTTCATCCCCGTCTCCGGCTGGATGGCCGACCGGTTCGGCGCTCGGCGGGTGTTCGTGGCGGCGATGGTGGTCTTCGCCTTCGCCTCCGCCCTCTGCGGCCTCGCCTCCGGTCTCGGTCCGCTCATCGCGGCGCGGGTGCTGCAGGGGCTGGGCGGGGCGATGATGGTGCCGGTCGCCCGCATCCTCCTCCTCCGCCGCGTCAAACCGGAAGAGGTGGTCTCCGCCACCACCTGGCTCACCATGCCCGGTCTGCTCGGCCCCATCCTCGGCCCGCCGCTCGGCGGGATCCTGACGGACGCGGTGTCCTGGCGCGCCGTGTTCTGGATCAACCTGCCGGTCGCGGCGATCGGCATCGTGCTCGTGCTGATGTTCATCCCCCGCGGCGAGGAGCGCCGGCCACCGCGGCTGGACGTCGTCGGGATCACCCTCATCGGCGCGTCGCTCGCCGCCCTGATGTTCGGCGCCGAGACGATCGGGCGGCACTTCGTCCCGGCCTGGCTCAGCGCGCTGGCCTTCGTCGCCGGGATCGGGCTGGGCTGGTGGGCGCTGCGGCACGCCCGGCGGGCGCGCAACCCGGCGCTGGACCTGTCGCTCCTGACCATCCCCGCCTTCTCCATGCCGCTCTTCGCCGGGTCGCTGTTCCGGGTGGGGGCGGGGGCGGCGCCGTTCCTCATCCCCCTGTCCCTGCAACTCGGCTTCGGGGCCTCCGCGACGGTGGCGGGGACCGTGACCCTGGCGACGGCCCTCGGCGCCTTCGTGATGAAGCCGATGACGTCCATCGCCCTCCGCACCTTCGGCTTCCGGCAGGTGCTGACCTGGAACGCGGTGGCGGTGGCCCTGTCGCTCGCGGCCTGCGCGGCCTTCGCGCCGGGATGGCCGCTCTGGACGGTGTTCCTCGTCCTCGCGGCCGGTGGGCTCGTCCGGAGCCTGCAGTTCACCTCCCTCAACGCGCTGGCCTACGCGGAGGTGCCGCCGGCGAAGCTCTCGCCCGCGACGTCCATCACCGCGACGGGACAGCAGCTCTCCATGGCGCTCGGGGTCACCTACGGGGCGGGGGTGCTGTCGATCTCCACCTGGGCGCTGGGGCACGACTCCCCCACGCCGACGGATTTCTCGATCGCGTTCCTCGCCGCGGCCATCCCCCCGCTCCTGGCGGCGCCGATGGCGCTGCGCCTGCCGCGGGACGCGGGCGCACGAGCCTCCGGGCATCGGGGCTGAACCGACCGCCGAGGGCGGGAGTCAGACCTTCGAGGACGGCCCCCGGCCGCCTTAAGGGGAGGCCTGGAACGGCGTCGCGTCGGTCGCACGGCCGAGGTTGACCACCTGCACGCGGCGGTTCCACGGCTCCGCCGTCTCGTCGGACGTCGGCACGAGGGGCTGCGTCTCGCCCCGCCCCACCGTCTCCAGCCGCCCGGCCGGGATGCCGAAGCCCGCTTCGAGATAGGCCCGCACCGCGGCGGCGCGCAGTTCGGACAGGGTCTGGTTGAACGCGGTCGAGCCGACCGTGTCGGTGTGCCCCTCCACGCGTAGCCGGAAGCCCGCCATCGCCGGCGAGGCGAGCGCGCGGCCGAGCACGGCGAGATCGCCCTGCGCGAGGGCGTCGAGGTTGGCCGAGCCGGAGGCGAAGCGCACGAGGATGGACACCGCGGGCACCCCGGGCGGCGCCGTGGTGCCCGGCGCGATGCGCGGCGGGGGCATCGGGGACGCGGCGTCGGTGCCGGGCGAGAAGACGCGCCGTCCGCGCGCTGCCTCGGGCGGCATCGGCTGCGGCCGCGACAGACGGTCGATCATCTCC
>CAXVWQ010000287.1:0-5274 GCA_964263755.1 Roseomonas sp.
GCGCGGGCGACGACGTGTTCACGGGCGACGCGGGCGCCGACACGCTGGAGGGCGGTGAGGGACGCGACCTCCTCTTCTACGTCGCATCGGGCGCCGTCGAGGTCAGCCTCGCGCTCGGCGTCGGTTCCGGCGGCGATGCCGCGGGCGATGTCTTCTCCGGCTTCGAGTGGTTGTCCGGCGGCAACGCGTCCGATACCCTGTCCGGCGACGCCGGGGACAACCGGGTCTTCGGGCAGGACGGGGTGGATTTCCTCACCGGCGCGGCCGGCAACGACACCCTCCTCGGCGGCACGGGCGCCGACGCGCTGTACGGGGGCGCGGGCGCCGACGTGCTGACCGGGGGCACGGGGAGCGACGTGTTCCGCTACGCGCTGGCGTCCGAGAGCGCCGGCACCGTGCGCGACCTCATCACCGATTTCACCGCGGGCGACCGGGTGGACCTGCTGCGGGTGGACGCGATCTCGGGCGGCGGCACGGCGAACGACGCCTTCGCCTTCGTGGGCGCCGCCGCGTTCACCGCCGTGGGGCAGGTGCGGGCCGAGGTGATCGGGACGAACACCTACGTGTCGGCCAACACCGATGCGAACCTCGCCACGGTCGAGTTGGCGATCGTGCTCCGCGGCGCGGTCGTCCTCGCGGCCTCGGACTTCATCCTGTAGCGAACGGCGTCGTGAACGAACCTGGGGTCCGTGCTCGCGGAGGTCCGGGTTCGCCGTGACGCGCCGACGTCCCGGCGACCCGGGACGACGGCCGCGGACGGAACGTTTGGCGTCCGGGCCGACCGCGGGGTAGCCTGGACCCCGACGGCACCGGAGACGTGCGATGACGAACCGCCTCGTGACGACGACGATCTCCACCACCGCGACCCAGGCGGCCCTCGTCCTCGGGGCGAACGACACGCTCCTCGTCACGGCGACCGGCACGCTCGCGGGGCTCGCCTCCCTCGGGCGAGGCGTGGAGGTGTCCGGCGCCGCGACCATCTTCAACCGCGGGACCATCCACGGGGCGTCGCGGGGGGTCGGGGGCGACGGCGGGACCTCGTTCGTCTCGCTGAGCAACCTGGCAGGCGGAGTGCTGTCCGGCGGGTTCGCCGGGGTCGTCCTCACCGGCAGCGCGATCACGATCGTGAACGAGGGGGAGATCGTGGGCGGGCAGCGCGGCGTCCTGCTCACGGGGGGCGGCGCGGAGGTGCGTAACGGGGGCACAATCAGCGGCTCCTTCGCCGCGATCGAACTCGATGGTGACGGGAACGTGGTGTCCAACACCGGCCTCATCACCGCCTCGACCAGGGGCATCGAAGGCTTCGACGACGGCAACGTCGTCCTCAACAGCGGGACGATCTCCGTCTCCGGGACCGGGCAGACGAGGGGAATCCTGCTCGGCAATTCCGGCTCGTCGGTGACGAACACGGGGCTCATCCAGGTGGTGAGCACCGGCCCAAGCAGCCAAGCCATCGGCTTCGGCAATTCCTCCGAGGATCCGGGCACGCTCGACAACGTCGTCGAGAACACCGGGACGATCATCGCGACCACCGTCATGCGCGGCTCCGAGAACGCGGAGCGCGTCCGCAACGACGGGATAATGAACGGCCTCGTCTTCCTCGATGAGGGGAACGACCTCTTCGACGGCACCTTCGGCCGGCAGGGTCGGGTCAACTCCGGGCCGGGCGACGACACGGTGCTCGGCGGCGCCGGCGCGGACGCGCTCACCGGCGAGAGCGGGAACGACAGCATCGTCGGCGGCGACGGGGACGACACCATCTCCGGGGATTTCGGGGCCGATACGCTGGAGGGCGGCGCGGGCCGCGACGTCCTCGACTACCGGGAGAGCGGCGCGGCGGTGGAGGTCAACCTCGCCCTCGGCACGGGAAGCGGCGGCACGGCGGCGGGCGACGTCTTCTCCGGCTTCGAGTGGATCGCCGGCGGCGAAGGCAACGACTCCCTCACCGGCGACGCGGGCGACAACCGCCTCGTCGGAGGAGAGGGCAACGACTTCCTCGTCGGTTCGGCGGGAACCGACACCCTCGTGGGGGGCACCGGGGACGACATCCTCGTCGGCGGCGCGGGAACGGACGTGCTGACGGGCGGCGCGGGCATCGACCGCTTCCGCTTCCTCGCCGTCGCCGACAGTTCGGGCGCCACGCGCGACGTCGTCTCGGACTTCACCGCGGGCGACCGCCTCGATCTCTCCGTGATCGACGCGAACGCCGCCGGCGGCACGGCGAACGACGCCTTCGCCTTCGTCAGCAACGCGGCGTTCACGGCGGCCGGCCAGGTGCGGGCCGAGGTGATCGGGACGAACACGGTCGTCTCCGTCAACACCGACGCGAACCTCGCGACGATCGAGATGGCGATAGTGCTGCGCGGCGCGATCGTCCTCGCCGCGTCGGACTTCATCCTGTAGCGACCGCTGCGCGTGGTGCGGCCGTCTCCGTCACCTGGACCGCGCCCATCGGCGCGATCCTGCCCCGGCAGCAGGCCCCCGGGCGTCCGACGGGTCCGATGCCGGCCGCGGCGTTCCGTACCGCGGAGCGGAGAGACTCCCGGGGCCGCGCCACGGGAGCGAAAGGACGTGCCACGCCCCTCCTTCCGCGGTAGCCATCGCCCACCAGCCCCGGGAGACGCGCGATGACCAACTACCTCGTCAACGACACGGACCAGACGACGACGGACCCGGCGGCCTTCACCCTCGCGGCCGGGGACAGCCTCGTCGTCACCACGTTCGGGATCATCGCCGGGCTGACCGCGAGCGGCGACGGCGTCCTCCTCTCGGGAGCCGCCACCATCGTCAACCAGGGCCTGATCACCGGCAGGGCCGAGGGCGTGGACGGCAACGTCGCCGGTAGCGGATCGCAGAGCATCCACAACACCGCGACGGGCCTGATCCATGGGGGGGACCGGGGCATCAGCCTCTTCGCCGGCAGCGGGCACCGCGTGGAGAACGACGGGGAGGTGATCGGCGACGCGGCCGCCGTGTTCGTCAACGGCGGCAACGGCATCGTTCGCAATTCCGGAACGATGAGCAGCAAGGGCATCGCGGTCAGCGCGCAGGGCGACGGCTACACCTTCACCAACACCGGCGCGGTATTCAGCGACAGCGCGGGCTTCTTCGGCATCGGCGACTCCAACACCGTCGTCAACAACGGCACCATCGCCGGCGGAGCCAACCCCTTCACCTACGCGGTCGTTCTCGGACAAGGGAGGGGCAGCCTGACGAACACGGGGGTGATCGAGGTCGCGGACTCCTCGAGCACGGCCGTGTATTTCGCCCAGTTCGGCGGGGTTGCCGCCCAGAACACGATCCACAACACCGGCACCATCATCGGTGGCCTCGGCCTCGGGTCCGCCATCAGCGGCTCCTTCAACAGCGAGGTCATCACGAACGCCGGGCTGATCGTCGGCGACTCCTTCCTCGGCAGCGGGGACGACCTGTTCGACGGCACGGCCGGACGGCAGGGCCTCGTGTTCGGCTTCCTCGGGAATGACACCCTCCTCGGCGGCGACGGCGCCGACGTGCTGCGCGGCGGGGACGGGCTCGACAGCCTCGCCGGCGGCGCGGGGAACGACACGATCACGGGCGATGCCGGCGCGGACACGCTGGAGGGCGGCGACGGGCGCGACCTGCTGGACTACCGGAACTCCGCCGCGGCGGTGGATGTCAGCCTCCTCCTCGGCACCGGCACGGGCGGGGATGCGGCGGGCGACGTGTTCTCCGGCTTCGAATGGCTCGCGGGCGGTGGCGGCGGCGACACGCTCACGGGCGACAACGGCGACAACCGCCTCTTCGGCCTTCTCGGCGATGACCTGCTGAGCGGCGGGACCGGGAACGACACGCTCGTCGGCGGCGACGGCAACGACTTCCTCGTCGGCGGCGCGGGGATCGACGTTCTCACCGGCGGCACGGGCAACGACCGGTTCCGCTACCTCGCCACCTCCGAGAGCGCGGGGAGCCTGCGCGACGTCGTCACCGACTTCACCGCCGGCGACCACCTGGACCTCATCGCCATCGACGCGATCGCGGGCGGCGGTGCGGCGAACGACGCCTTCGCCTTCGTCACCACGGCGGCCTTCACGGCGGCGGGGCAGGTGCGCGCGGCCATCATCGGCAGCAACACCTACGTCTACGCCAACACCGACGCCAACCTCGCGACGAGCGAGATGGTCATCGTGCTGCGCGGCGCCATCGCCCTCGCCGCATCGGATTTCTACCTGTAGCGGGCCGCGCTACAGGATGAACCGCGAAAGGTCCGTGCTCGCCGCCAGCGGCGCGACCTTCTCCGTCACGTAGGCCGCGTCCACTCGCACGGTGTCGCCGCGGCGGTCGGAGGCGGTGAAGGACACCTCCTCCAGCAGACGCTCCAGCACCGTTGCCAGCCGTCGGGCGCCGATGTTCTCCACCCGCTCGTTGATGTCCGCCGCCAGCCCCGCGATGGCGTCCACCGCGTCCTCGGTGAAGTCGAGCGTCACGCCCTCCGTCCCCAGCAGCGCGACGTATTGCGAGGTCAGCGCGTGCTCGGGTTCCGTCAGGATGCGCCGGAAGTCGTCGCGGTTCAGGGCCTTCAGCTCCACCCGGATCGGCAGCCGCCCCTGGAGTTCCGGCAGGAGGTCGGAGGGCTTGGCCATGTGGAAGGCGCCGGAGGCGATGAACAGGATGTGGTCCGTCTTCACCGGCCCGTGCTTCGTGTTGACCGTCGTGCCCTCGATGAGCGGCAGCAGGTCGCGCTGCACGCCCTCGCGCGACACGTCGCCGCCCCGGAACCCGCCCTCGGTCGTGCGGGCGCAGACCTTGTCGATCTCGTCGAGGAAGACGATGCCGTGGTTCTCCGCGTGGCTCACCGCGTCCCGCGTCAGCTTCTCCGTGTCCAGCAGCTTGTCCGCCTCGTCGCGCTGCAGGGCAGTGCGGGCGTCGGCCACCGTCATCTTGCGGGCCTTCTGCCGCCCGCCGAACATCTTGCCCATCATCTCCTGGATGTTGCCCATCTGGATGTTCGGCGGCATCCCCGGGATCTCCATCGCGCCGATCGGCGTGCCGGTGTCGGCGACCTGGACCTCGATCTCCTTCGTCTCCAGCGATCCCTCCCGCAGCATCCGGCGGAACTTCATGCGGGTCTCGCCGGACGCGCCCTCCCCCACCAGCGCGGTGACGATCCGCTCCTCCGCGTTCAGCTCGGCCTTCGCCTGCACCTCGCGGCGCGCCGTCTCGCGCATCTGCACGATGGCGGAGTCCACGAGGTCGCGCACGATGCTCTCCACGTCGCGCCCGACGTAGCCGACC
>CAXVWQ010000288.1:0-2730 GCA_964263755.1 Roseomonas sp.
AGGCGCTGGTGCGGAACGCCCGGATCACCGCGGAGTAGCCGCGGTGACCGCCACCCGGGAGCCGGGGCCGCGCCGCGTGCGCGCCGGCCCTTGCCACCGGCGCCGCGCCGCCCCATCCCCGGTGTACGGGCCCCGGGACGGGGCGGGGGCTTTCGGCACATGACGGACACGGTGGCGCGCATCATGGCGAGCCCGGCCTACGCGGCCGCCCTCGCCCACCTCGCCTCCGGCCACGACCGGATGGTGGAGGAGACCGTCGCCCTCGTCTCCATCCCCGCCCCCTTCTTCGGGGAGGCGGCGAAGGGCGCCGCCTACCTCGGCATGCTGCGCGACGCGGGCCTGGAGGATTGCGGGACCGACGGGGAAGGCAACGTCTTCGGCCTGCGGCGCGGCACCGGCAACGGCTCCCTCGTCTGCGTCGCCGCCCACCTCGACACCGTGTTCCCCGCGGACACCGACCTGACGGTGCGGCGGGAGGGCACCCGCATCTTCGCGCCGGGCATCGGCGACGACACGCGAAGCCTCGCCCTCAACCTCGCCTTCCTCCGCGCGATGGACGCGGCGGGGATCCGCACGCGGCACGACATCCTCTTCGTCGGCAACGTCGGCGAGGAGGGGCTGGGCGACCTGCGGGGGATGCGGTTCCTCTTCACGAAGGGCGACTTCGCCGGGCGCATCGCGGGCTTCGTGTCGGTGGAGGGCCCGATGGGCATGGGCACGATCGTGTCCGGCGCCACGGGATCGCGCCGCTACCGCGTGACGTTCCGCGGGCCGGGCGGTCACTCCTTCATGGATTTCGGCATCGTCTCCCCCGCCTTCGCGCTCGCGGGCGCGATGAGCGGCCTGTCGCGGCTGGAGGTCCCGGCGGAGCCGAAGACCACCTTCTCCGCGAGCGTCGTCGGCGGCGGCACCTCCGTGAACTCCATCCCGAACGAGGTGTGGGTGGAGGTGGACCTGCGCTCCGACGACGCCGACGAACTCCGGCGAATCGACGCGGCCTTCGCCGCGATCGTGGAACGCGCGTTGGCCGAGGAGAACGCCGCGCGCGACACGCGCAAGGGCGCCGTGACGGCGGAGGCGAAACTCATCGGCGACCGCCCCGCCGGCGCCATCGACGCGGCGAGCGACCTCGTCGCCCACGCCCGCGCCGCCGCATCCGCGCTCGGCTTCGCGCCGCGCTCCGTCGCCTCCTCCACGGATGCGAGCATCCCGATCTCCCTCGGCATCCCCGGCATCGCGGTCTCCGCAGGCGCGGGCGACGGGGCGCACACGCTCGGCGAATGGATCGACGTGGAGCCGGAGCGGTCGCTGCACGACGCCCAGCTCGCCTTCGCGACCATCCTCGCGATGGCGGGGATGGAGACGGGCCGGTAGGACGCCGCCGGCGGACGACCCGCCATGGCGCGCCTCCCGGCATTCGGCGAACCGCCGCGCTTCCCGCACGTGTTAACCCCGGGGTATCAGGCGTGGTGCAGGATGGGGAATGCGCCTCCTTGGATTCGCGCGTCGCGGCCTTGCCGTCGGGGGTGGCGGGCGCGGTGGCCCCGGCCGCCCGCGCGCTGCCCGCGGCGCCGCCCGGATGACCCCCTTGGCTGAGCCGCGCGCCACGGCGGAACGGGAAGCGCCGGCGGACGGCGGCACCGTCCTCTCCATCCAATACCTCCGCGGCCTCGCCGCCATGGCGGTCGCGGCCGTCCACCTCGTCGGCCGCTCCGGCAGCCTGTTCGAGACGGGGGCGGCCGGGGTGGACCTGTTCTTCGTTATCTCCGGCTTCGTCATGTGGACCATCGCGTCCCGCCGCCCCGTCGCGCCCGGGCGCTTCCTGCTGGACCGCCTCACCCGCATCGCGCCGCCCTACGTCCTCCTGACCTTCGTCATGTACCTCGTCGCGGTCGGCGTGCCCGGGGTGTTCCCGAACATGCAGACCAACCTGTCCCACGCCGTCCTCTCGGCCCTCTTCATCCCCCACACGGACCCGCTGGGCACCGCCTTCCCGCAGCTCGCCCCCGGCTGGACCCTCAACATCGAGGTGTTCTTCTACGCCGCGGTGGCGCTCGCCCTCCTCCTCCCCGCCCGCGCCCGGCTCCGCACCCTGACCATCGGCCTCGCCCTCCTCGTCCTCCTCGGCCTCGCCGTGGACACCACCAACGCCACGGTGAACGCCTACACCTCCCCCCTGCTGATGGAGTTCGTCGCCGGCCTCTGGCTCGGCCTCGCCTGGGAACGCCGCCTGCTCCCCCGCGCCCCGCTCGGCCTCGCCGCCGCCCTCGCCGGCCTCCTCCTCCTCGCCGCCTGGGAGGTGCTGCGCGGCGACCTCCCCGGCCTCTCCCGCGTCCTCGTCTGGGGCATCCCCGCCCTCCTCATCGTCGGCGGCCTCCTCGCCATCGAGCGCGACCGCGGCCTCCCCCGCTCCCGCGCCCTCCTCGCCCTCGGCGACGCCTCCTACGCGATCTACCTCGTCAACGTCCTCGTCGTCGGCATCGCCTGGCGCCTGTTCGACGACCTCCCCTTCCCCCTCTACATGGCCGTCGGCCTCGTCGCCTCCGCCGCCGCGGGCTTCCTCTTCCGCTGGACGGTCGAACTCTCCCTCACCCGCGCCGCCCGCCGCCTCGCGGACCGGCCGTCGCCGGTGGCCCGGCCGGCCTGAGGGGGCGCCGGTTGGCCGGGGGAAGGCTCTGCCTTCCCCCGGACCCCCATCCGCCAGGAGCCAGGGGCCCCTGGACCCCCTTC
>CAXVWQ010000289.1:0-10193 GCA_964263755.1 Roseomonas sp.
GGCGGCGGCGCGGGCCGGGGTGGCGGCCGGACCGCCGGGGGCGGGGATCTGGGCGAGGAGGCGGGCGGCGCGGTCGCGGATGCCCTGGGGGGCGGCCGCGTCGGCGGACAGGGCGGTGAGCGTGCCGCGCGCCGCCTCCGGATCGTTGCGGCGGAGCGCGACGAGGGCGGCGAGTTCGCGGGCGGAGGCGCGCCAGGCGCTCGTCTCCGCCGTCAGCGGGGCGATCCGGGCCTGGAGCGCCGTGGGGTCGGTGCGGTCCAGGCCGTGCAGCACCCACATGAGGTTCGCGAGGTCCCGGTAGAGGGGGTCCGCGTCGCGGTCGGCGGCGATGCGGTCCCAGTCGGCGAGCGCCCCGTCGAGGTTGCCGGTCTCGGACAGGAGGGCGGCGGCGCGGAGGCGGGCGAGGGTGCGGTAGCCCGCGGGGGAGGCGTCGGCGACCTGCCCGAAGCGGGCCGCGGCGGCGGGGAGGTCGGCGCCGGTCGCCTCGGCGGCGTGGTGGGCGGCGAGGAAGGCGGTGGCCGCGGCCTCCGCCTCGCGCGCCGCGTTCCAGCGCCAGGCTTGCCAGCCGCCGATGCCCACGAGCACGAGGACGGCGAGGCCGGCGAGGAGTCCGCCGTAGCGGGCCCACATCTTCCGCGCCCGCTCGGCGCGGAGTTCCTCACGCACCTCGTCGAAGATATCGGACAAAAGGGGTCCTCTCGCCGTGATGGCCGCCGGGGCCGCGCCCCGGACCGCGAAAAGGGGGTGCGGCCGGGCGTGGCGGCGGGGTCTATAGCGGGGGGTGGGGCGGGCGTTAAGCCGTCGGCAGGTCGGAGACCCCGCGACGCGCCGGCGATGACCCTCGTGCGCGACCGGCCCCATGCCTTCGCGCCTGGACCCCACGCGGACGGCCCCGATGCAGGAGGAGGCCCGCGTCGGTCGGGGGAACGGCCTCGGCCGCGATCCCTCCCGGCCGCGGCGGCCGGGCCGCAGGGCTATTCCGCGGCGAGGGCGAACCCGGCCGCTTCCGCCCGGACCCAGACGGCGGTGTCGTGGAACACCGCGCCGCCCGCGGGCAGCGCCGGCTCGTCGCTCGTCAGCACGTTGATGCCGTGCGCTGCCCCGCCGAAGGCCGCGGCGGGCCAGATGCTCTCCACCACGATCGTGCCCGCGGTCTGGCCGGGGACGTGGCGCGCGTGCAGCACCACCTCCCCGCGCCCGTTGCCGATCCGCGTCAGGCCGCCGTCGGGGATGCCGAGGCGGGCGGCGTCCTCCGGCGAGATCATCATCTCCGGCCGTCCTTCGCGCTTCCGCGCGGTCGGCGTCTCCGTGAAGGTGGAGTTGAGGAACCCCCGCGCCGGCGCCGCGACGAGCCGGAACGGGCGGGCGTCGGTGGCGGCGTCGGCCAACGGCAGGTGGTCCGGCAGGGACGGCAGCCGCCCCTCCGCGTCCCCCAGCGCCCGCCAGTCCGCGCGGAAGCGGAAGCGCCGGTCGGGGTGCCCGAAGCCGTCGAGGAAATGCGCCGTCTCGAACGGCTGCGACACATCCACCCAGCGGCGCTCCGTCAGCTCCTCCGCCCCGGGATAGCCCGAGGCGCGGAGGGTGGCGTCGCAGAGTTCGAGCGCGCTCATGCGGAACGTCGCGTCGTCCAGCCCGAAGCGCCGCGCCAGGGCGCAGGTCAGGTCGTGGTTCGACATCGCCTCGCCCGGCGGCTCGATCAGCTCGCGCCCGATCTGGATGTGGGGGTGGCCGCCCGCCTGGTAGATGTCGTCGTGTTCCAGGAACATCGTCGCGGGCAGCACCACGTCGGCGAAGCGCGCCGTCTCCGTCAGGAAGTGCTCGTGGACGACGGTGAACAGGTCGTCCCGCATCAGGCCGGCATGGACGCGGTTGCTGTCGGGGCAGACCGACGCCGGGTTGCCGCTCTGCACGAGCATGGCGTGCACCGGCGGGCCGCCCAGCAGCGCGTCCCGGTCGCCCGTGAGGATGCTCGCGATCCGGCTCATGTCGAGTTCGCGCACCGAGGGGTCGCGCATCGCGGTGCCCTGGATGAGCGACGTGTCCCAGGCGTAGATGCCTTTGAGGCCCCAGAGCGCCCCGCCGCCCTCGTGCCGCCACTTGCCCGTCACCGCGGGAAGGCAGGTCACGGCGTGCATCGCCGCCGCGCCGCCGCGCCCGCGGGTGAAGCCGTAGCCCGCGCGGATGTAGGCGCGCGGCGTGGCGTTGTAGAGGCGGGCGAAATCCTCGATCGCCGCGACGGACAGGCCGGTGATCGCCGACGCCCAGTCCGGACCGCGCGTCGCGAGATGCGCCTCCAGCGCCGCCGGGTCGTCGGTGTATTCCGCCATGTAGCCGCGGTCAGCGTGCCCGTCGCGGAAGGCGCAGTGCATCACCGCGCAGGCCAGCGCGGCGTCGGTCCCGGGACGCAGGGCGAGGTGCATGTCCGCGGTCGCCGCCGTGCCCGTGCGATACGGGTCCACCACGACGAGCTTCGCGCCCCGCTCCTTCCGCGCCCGCGTCACGTGCGCCATGACGTTGACCTGGGTGGAGACGGGGTTGCCGCCCCACACGACGATGAGGTCGGAGAGCGCCATCTCCCGCGGATCGGTGCCGCTGACCCGGCCGCATCCCGCGGTCCAGCCCGCCGTCGCGATGGTGGAGCAGATCGTCCCCTTCCTCCCGGACCAGCGCATGGCGTGGCGCAGCCGGAACACCCCGTCCCGGTGCACCAGCCCCATCGTGCCCGCGGAGGAATAGACCCAGCAGGATTCGCTCCCGTGCCGCGCCGCCGCGTCGGTGAAGGCCGCGACCACGCGGTCCAGCGCCTCGTCCCAGGCGATCCGCCGGAAGCGCCCGGACCCCTTCGGGCCGTCGCGCAGCATGGGGTGGGTCAGCCGGTCGGGGTGATGCACCCGCTCCGCGTAGCGCGACACCTTGTTGCAGATGACGCCCGCCGTGTACGGGTTGTCCGCCCCGCGCACGGCGCCGATCCGATCGGGGCCGAGCACCTCAACCTCCAGAGCGCAGGTGCTGGGGCAATCGTGCGGGCAGACGGAGGCCCGATGGTTCATGGTCGTCTTCGGCATGGCTGCGGGTGACCGTTGTGCCTGGGCAGTCATAGCGGCGTCGCAAGTCCCGGGCCAGACGGCCGCGCGATGGGGCGCGATGGCACCCGAGGACCCTTGGTCCGACGAGGGCGCCGTTCAGGGTCGCCGCACCGCCAGGAGGGCCTGGAGGTCCGGCCGCGCGGCCTCCCCCGCCGCCGCCTCGATCCGCCGGTAGCCCCGGATGACGGCCTCCCCGGCCGGGGTGAGCCGGGCCCCGCCGCCGCCGCTGCCGCCCGTCGCCGTCTCCACCACCGGCGTTCCGAGGCCGGTGTTCAGGTCTTCGATGAGGAGCCAGGCCCGCCGGTAGGACATCTTCAGCGCCCGCCCGGCCGCGGAGATGGAGCCGGTGCGCCCCACCGCCTCCAGCAGCAGCACCTTCCCCGGCCCGATCCGCAGCCCCGCCCCGAGGTCGAGGCGCAGGTTGAGCCGCGGGTCGTCCCCGATGTCCGGCGCGGCGGAGGTGGTCCTCGGCATGGTGCGGAGAGCATCATGGCACGGGCCGACGGACAAGCGACGCGGAGCGGCCGGGTGGCCCGTGACCCGGCAGGGGGGCGACAGGTCACACGTGGCGTTAAGGTTCGCCGTGCTGTGCTGGCCTGATGCGTCCCCTCGCCCTCCTCCCCCTCCTCCCCCTGCTCGGGGGGTGCGAGGCGGTCGTGCCGCTCGCGGCGGCCAACGGGGTCTCGCTCATGCTCACCGGGCGGGCGATCCCGGACCTCGTGGTGTCCGGCGTATCGGGGCGGGACTGCTCCGTCGCCTACCTCGACCTGGGGGAGCGGTATTGCCGCCCGGACGCGGTGACGGTCGCGCAGCCGGTGTGCACGCGCAGCCTCGGCGGGGTGGATTGCTGGAACGGGCCGCCGCCGGGGACGCCGCCGGCGCGGGAGGTGGCGCAGACCCCGCCGCCGGTCGCGGTGCCGGAGCGGTGGCCGCACCGGCTGTTCTGAGTTCCTTCCCTGCCCGACGGGCGGGCCCGGTGGGCTGGCACGGCGGAGCGCCCGCGCTATCTTCGCCGGCGAGGCTCCTCCCGTCGCGCGGAGGGCACGGGAGGGCTGCATCATCGCCGACGAGCGGCCCAGCGGCGACCCCACCCGACGCGCCGCGCCCCCGGGACGGGGCCCGTGAACGCCGAAGCGCGCGATCCCCGCGCCTTCCTCGCGGGCGGCGGCGAGATGGGCGCGCTCATCCGGGCGCATGACTGGGGCGCGACGCCGCTCGGGCCGCCGGAGACGTGGCCGGGGCCGCTGCGGACGAGCGTGCGGACGATGCTCACGACGCGGCACCCCGTCGTCCTCTACTGGGGCCGGGACCACCGCATCCTCTACAACGACGCCTTCCGTGCCTCGCTCGGGCCGGAGACGCATCCGCGGATGCTCGGGTTGCCGGGACACGAGGCCTGGGGGGAGGCCTGGGACCTCGTCGGGCCGGAGATCGCCGGCGTCTTCGCGGGCGGGGAGGCGACGTGGCACGAGAACGCGCTCGTCCCGATCCTGCGGCACGGCGGCCTCCAGGAGGTGTACTGGACCTATTCCTTCGGGCCGATCCACGACGACGCGGCGCGGGGCGGGATCGGCGGCGTGATCGTCCTCTGCACGGAGACGACGGGGCAGGTGCTCGCGGACCGGCGGCTGCGCGAGAGCGAGGGGCGGCTGGCGCAGCTGTTCGAGCAGGCGCCGACCTTCATGGCGTTGCTGAGCGGGCCGGAGCATCGGTTCGAGCGCGCGAACCCCGGCTACATGCGACTCGTCGGGAACCGCCCGGTCATCGGCCGGACGGCCGCCGAGGCGTTCCCGGAGGTGGTGGCGCAGGGCTACATCGAACTGCTGGACCGCGTGTACCGCACGGGAGAGGCCTACGCCGCCGACGGGGCGCGCCTCACCTTCCGGGCCACGCCCGACGCGCCGCCGGACGAGCGCTGGGTGGACTTCGTCTATCAGCCGATGCGCGACGCCGCGGGCCGGGTCACGGGCATCTTCGCCGAGGGCGCGGACGTGACGGAGCGCGTGCGGAAGGACGCGGCGCTGCGGGAGGCGGAGGCGCGGGGGCGCCTCCTCGTCACCCTCGGCGACCGGCTCCGCGCGCTGTCGGACGCGCACGCCATCATGGTGGAGGCGGCGGCGCTCCTCGGTGAATCCCTCGGCGCCGCGCGCGTCGGCTACGCCGAGGTGGATCCGGAGGACGCCGCGACGGTCTACCGGGAATGGAACCCGGCGGGCCTCCCCTCCCTCGTCGGGCGGCACCGGCTGATGGATTACGGGTCGGCCCGCGTGACGGGGCTGCGGGCGGGGCGGACCGACGTGATCGCGGACTTCGCGACCGACCCGCGCCTCGGGCCCGGCGACCTCGCGGCGCATCACGCCGTCGGCGTCCACGCCCAGGTCGTCGTGCCGCTCGTGAAGGCCGGTCGGCTGTCGGCGCTGCTCTTCGTCCATGCCGGCACGGTGCGCGCCTGGACGCCCCCGGAGGTCCGGACGATCGAGGAGGTGGCGGAGCGGACCTGGGGAGCACTGGAGCGCGCGCGGGCGGAGGCGGCGCTGCGCGAGCGCGACGGGCGGTTCCGCACGCTGTTCGGATCGCTCGACGCGGGGTTCTGCGTCGTCGAGGTGCGGCCGGCGGAGGGGGGCCGGCGGTCCGACTACCGCGTCCTCGAGGCGAACCCGGCCTTCTCGCGGCACACGGGCCTGGGCGACATGGTGGGGCGCTGGATGCGGGAGGCGGTGCCGGGGCTGGAGGAGCACTGGTTCGAGATCTACGGCCGCGTCGCGGAGACGGGGGAGGCCGTGCGGTTCGAGCAGGGGGCGGACGCGCTCGGCGGGCGGTGGTTCGACGTGCACGCGTTCCGCATCGGCGACCCGCGGCTGCGGCAGGTGGCGATCTTCTTCACCGACATCTCGGCGCGGCGGCGGGCGGAGACGCTCCTGGCGGAGAGCGAGGCGCGGTTCCGCAACGTGGCGGACCACGCGCCGGTGATGATGTGGATGACGGAGGCGGACGGGCGCTGCACCTACCTCAACCGGTCCTGGTATGCCTTCACCGGGCAGCGGGAGGAGGAGGCGCTCGGCTTCGGTTGGCTCGACGCGACGCATCCGGAGGACAAGGCGGAAGCGGAGCGCGTGTTCCTCCGCGCCAACGCCGCGGGGGAGGCGTTCCGCCTGGAATACCGGCTGCGGCGGGCGGACGGGGCGTATCGCTGGTGCATCGACGCCGCGGCGCCGCGCCACGGGGATGACGGGGCGTTCCTCGGCTACGTCGGGTCGGTGCTCGACATCGAGGAGCGGCGGGAGGCGGAGGAGCGGCAATCCCTCCTCATGCGGGAGGTGGACCACCGCGCGAAGAACGCCCTTGCCATGGTGCAGGCGACGCTGCGGCTGACGCGGGCGGAGGACGTCGCCACCTACGTCCGCAAGATCGAGGGGCGGGTGGGGGCGCTGGCGCGGGCGCAGACGATGCTGGCGGAGGACCGCTGGGTCGGCGCGGACCTGCGGAGCGTCGTGCGGGGGGAACTCGCGCCCTTCGTGAACGAGGATGCGGACGCGCGGGCGGTGCTCTCGGGGCCGGACGTGATGCTGTCGGCGGACGGGACGCAGCCCGTGGCGATGGCGGTGCACGAGCTGGCGACGAACGCGGTGAAGCACGGGGCGCTGTCGGTGCCGGGCGGGCGGGTCTCCGTCACGTGGTCGGTCGAGGGGTCGCCGCCGGTGCTGCGGCTGCGGTGGGCGGAGAGCGGCGGGCCGCCGGTGGCCGGGCCGCCGGTGCGGCAGGGGTTCGGGTCGCGCGTGCTGGACGGGACGGTGCGGACGCAGCTCGGCGGGAGGGCGGCGCTGGCCTGGGAGGCGTCGGGGCTCGTCTGCGACATCGCGGTGCCGCTGGCGCGGGGCGCGGCGGAGGCGGCGTAGCGCAGGCTCAGCGGCGGAGGGTCGCGAGCGTCGCCTCCACCGCGTCGGCCGCGGCCGTCGCGCCGTCCTCGCCCCGGATCGTCTCGCCGAGGGCGGCGGCGCGGGCGGCGAGGGCGGGATCGTCGAGGAGGGCGGCGAGTTCGCGGGCCGCGGCGCCGCGGTAGCGGGTGATCGGGACGGTGCGCGCGACGCCGAGGCGGACGCAGCGGGCGGCGTTGTCCGGCTGGTCGTGGGAGAAGGGGACGACGAGCGACGGGCGGCCCGAGCGCAGCGCCTGGGCCATCGTCCCGATCCCGCCCTGGTGCACGACCGCCGCCGCCCGCGGGAGAACGAGGGCGTGCGGCGCGTAGGCGACGGCGAGGGTTCCCGGCGGCAGCGGGAAGGGCAGCGCGGCGCGGGTGGCGGGGGCCTCGCCGACGAGGAGGAGGGCGCGGCGGCCGACGGCGCGGGCCGCGTCGAGGGAGGCGGGGAAGAAGCCGCGGGACGCTTCCACCGCGGCGGAGCCGAGGGTGAAGACGACCGGCGGCGGGCCCGCATCGAGGAAGGGCAGGAGGGCGGGCGGGACGGGGCGGCCGGCGTCCGGGCGGTCCCAGAAGGCGAAGCCCGTGGCGCGGGCCGCGGCCGGCCAGTCCCGCTGCGGCGCGGCGAAGGCGGGGGAGAACATCGCGAGGGAGAGGAGGGGCGAGTGCGCGCCCTCCCACAGCGGGTCGGGGCCGGGAGGCAGGCCGAGTTCGGCGCGGAGGGCGCGGACGGGGGCGGACCAGCCGCGGGTGGCGAGGCGGCCGAGGGCGCGGAGCGGCAGGCCGAGGAGGGGGCCGAGGCGGTGCAGCGGCGCGACGAGGTCGCGCACCTGCGGCGGCACGGGCGGGTCGTGGGCGGAGAAGTAGCCCATGGGCTGGAGGGTGGCGGTGGCCCAGGGGATGCCTTCGGCCTCGGCGACGAGGGGGGCGGCGGGGACGAGGGCGTTGGAGAGGAGGAGGTCGGCGCCGCGGGCCGCGATCAGCAGGTCGCCGTGGGATTCGCGCAGCGCGGGGAGGACGAGATCGCGCCAGATGAACTCCGGGCCGGTGCGGGGGTGCATGATCCGGGCGAAGAGGTCCGGGTCGTCCGGCGGGTCGGGGCGGAGGGGGTGGTGGCGGAGGCCCGCCTCCTCGACGCGGCGGCGGTGGAGGGCCGTCGTCGCGACGGTGACGTCGTGGCCGCGGGCGCGGAGGGCGGTGCCGAGGGCGAGGTAGGGGAAGAGGTCGCCGAGGGAGCCGAAGGTCGCGACGACGACGCGGCGCGGCGTCACGCGGCGCGGGTGCCGGCGAAGCGCACGGGGCGGCCGCGGGCGGGGCCGACCGTCGCGTCGTCGCGCATGACGATGCTCCCGCGGATCACCGTCATCGCGGGCCAGCCGGTGCAGGCGTGGCCGATGAAGGGGTTCCAGCCGCAGGGGGTGGTGAGCCAGGACGCCTCGATGGTCCGTTGGCGCCCCATGTCCACGAGGGTGAAGTCGGCGTCGTAGCCGGCGGCGATGCGGCCCTTGTTGAGGGCGCCGTACACCCGCGCCGGTCCGGCGGCCATGAGGTCGGCGAGGCGCGAGAGCGACAGGCGGCCCTTCGAGACGTGGTCGAGCATCATCGGGACGAGGGTCTGCACGCCCGTCAGGCCGGCGGCGGTGGCGGGCCAGGGGCGCTCCTTCGCCTCCTTCGAGTGCGGGGCGTGGTCGGAGCCGATCGTGTCCACGCGGCCGTCGGCGACGGCGGCCCAGGCGGCGTCGTGGTGGCGCCTGTCGCGGATGGGGGGGTTCATCACGGCGTAGGGGCCGAGGGCGTCGTAGGCGTCGGGTGACCACTGGGTGAGGTGGTTCAGGAGGACCTCGACCGTCATCAGGTCGCGGTGGTCCGCGAGGTAGCCCAGTTCCTCCGCGGTGGAGACGTGGAGGATGTGGGCGGGGCGGCCGGTCTTCCGCGCCAGGGCCGTGAGGCGGCGGGTGCCGAGGAAGGCGCATTCCACGTCGCGCCACTCGGCGTGCAGGCGGTGCGGGCCGCCGCTGGCGAAGTGCGGCTTGCGCTCCTGCAGGCGATGCTCGTCCTCCGAGTGGTAGGCGATGCGGCGTCGGCCACCCCGCATCACGCGCTCCAGCGTCGCGTCGTCCTCGATCATCAGGTCGCCGGTGGAGGAGCCGGCGAAGACCTTGATGGCGCAGACGTTCGGTTCGCGCTCCAGCGCGCCAAGGTCGTCCACGTTGCTCCGCGCGGCGCCGAGGTAGAGGCCCATGTCGCACCAAGCGACCGCCGACACGCGGTCGCGCTTCCAGTCCAGCGTGTCCTTCGTGGTGATGGACGGGCTCGTGTTGGGCATGTCGTAGACGGCGACGAGGCCGCCGAGGACCGCGCCCTTCGTGCCGGTGGCGATGGTCTCGACCTTCGGGTCGCCGGGCTCGCGGAGGTGGACGTGGGGGTCGGTCAGGCCGGGGAGGACGTGGAGGCCGGCGCAGTCCACGACCTCCGCCGCCTCGTGGGTGCGGAGGTCGCCGATGGTGGTGATGCGGCCGTCCGTGGCGGCGACGTCCGCCACCTCCGTGCCCCAGGGGAGGACGAGGGTGCCGCCGCGGAGGATGAGGTCGTGGTGGGGCATCGGGTCCTCCGGTCGGGGCGGCGGGTTTGCGGGCGCGCGGGCGAGGGGTCAATCCGTGCGGGGCTCCGGTCTGCAGGGCTCCGATCTGCAGGTCTCTGGTCTGCAGGTCTCTGGCCTCGCAAAGCGCACCGGCCGCGCCAAAGTGGTCGTCCGAACGACGGACGACCCGCATGACCACCCCTGCCCCACGCGCCATCCTCGCGTGGCTCGCCGCCCTCCTCTTCCTCGCCGCCGCCGCGCGGGCGCAGGACGCCGTCTCGATGGCGCCCGCGGCGAGCGATCCCATCATGGGCTCGCCGGTCACGGGCTCCCCCGTGCCGACCCCGCCGGGGAGCGTCGTCACCGCCTGGACGCTCGCGGCGGACCGGCTGGGGCGCGGCGGGGCGAACTGGCGGACGCTCGCGATCATGCACGTCGCGATGCACGACGCGCTGAACGCGGCGGAGCCCCGCTACGCCCGCTGGCGCGCGCCGGGGCCGGGGGAGCCGCCGGGCGCGGGCGCGGCGCCGCTCCTCGCCATGGCGACGGCGGCGCACCGGGTCATCCTCGCGCGCCACCCCGAGGCGGCGGCCGACGTGACGGAGCGCCT
>CAXVWQ010000290.1:0-3274 GCA_964263755.1 Roseomonas sp.
CCGCGGGTCGCGCGGCGGCCCGCGGTGCCGGTCTCGGCGCTGCGTGAACCGGGGCGGATCGTGGCGAAGGCCCTGCCGATGCCGGCCGCGCCGCCCGCGGTCCCGGTGCCCCTGCCGGCAGCCGCGTCCGCCCCGATGCGCGTCGCGGTCCGGCCGGTGCCGGTCGCGGGGCGGGACATCCCCCCCTCCCTCGGCGAACCGGCCCCGCACGGAACGCCGGCGCCGTCGACCGCCGGTTCCCGGCCGTCTTCATGGGCGGCGGCCGGCGGGCCGACGGTGGTTCCCGCCCGGATCGCGCCGCGGGACCCGGCGCCCGGCCTGTTCATCCCGTCGCTCCTCCCTGACCGCCCGTCCGGCGTGGCGGCGCGTGCCGAGGAGCGGTCGCCCCTCCCCCGACCGGGGATCGCCCGTCCGTCCGTGGGCGCGGCGCCCGGTGCGGCGCCGTCCCCGTCCGGACCCGCCGGCATCGTGGTGGCGCACCGTTTCGGCGGGGCGAGGGCGCCGGACCCCGGGAATGCCCTCCGGCGTGATGCGGTGGTCCGGGCTTCGTTCGAGGCGCCACGCCCGGCAGCCGCTCCCGCGCCCCCGGCGGCCGAGGCGCTGGCGCGGGATCGTTACGTGCCCACGCCGCCGGCGCCCCGTCCCGACGTGGCCGCGGGACGGCCCGCCGCCGTCCCGGAGCCGGCGCGGATCCTGCCGCCAGCACCCCGCGGCGTGATCGGCCCCGTGGTCCCCGCGCTCGTCACGCCGGGCGCGCCGCCCGCCAGCGCCGCCGTGACACCCGGCGGGACATCCTTGTCGGCCACCCTGTCCCTCCTGGCGCAGCGCGTGGCGGCGCCGGTCGCGCCCTCCTCAGGCCCGACCACGCCGGCGCATGCATGGCCCGGGGCGATGGCGTCGGGCGCGGGACGGGCGCCGCGGCCGGTGGCCCGGCCGTTGGTGGCGCCGCGGGGCGGCGTGGTCCGGTTCGGGAACCGCCGGGGCGGCGAGATGGTCGCGGCGGAATAAGCCGGGGACCGGGCGCGGTGCCGGGGCAGGCCGCGCGTCAGGGCAGCATCGGGTTCGGCCCGCCGCGATGATCGACGACGCCGCGCGACGGGTGCCCGGTCAGGGCGTCGCGGCGCGGGCGGAGGCGGGCGGCGCCCAGGTCTGGTAGCGCCGGCCGCGGAGGGATTCCAGCAGGCCGAGGCCCGTCGCGGCGAAGGCGGCGGCGATGGCGACGGCCTTTCCCGGCGCGCTGTCCGGGCGGCGGCGGCCGATGAGGGCGACGGCGGCGCCGGTCGCGACCAGCGCCGCCGCGGGAACCGGGTGGCCGGCGAGGGCGAGGCCGAGCGGGACGAGGACCGCGGACGCGGCCAGGAGCGGCCCGGACCACCAGCGCAGCCACTTGTGGGAGAGATACTTGTAGCGCGGCAGGGCCGGCAGCCGCCGCAGCCGCGGGGCGAGGAGGCGGTGGACGTTGTAGGCCTGGCAGGCGATGCGGCGCTTGCGGCGGAACTCCTCCGCCACGCCGGTCACCGGCGGCTCGGTGGCGACGGCGTCGGGCGCGCGGGCGATGCGATACCCCTCCAGCAGCACGGAGAGGGAGACGAACATGTCGTCGATGATGTCGTCCGGCGCCGGGCGGTAGAGGGCGCGGCGGATGGCGAAGATGGAGCCGTCCGCGGTGACGCCGCCGCCGGTGGCGTCCTCCAGCGCCTTGATCCGCTCCTCCAGGCGCCAGAAGAGGTTGCCGGTCTCCGCCATCGCGGTGGCCGGCCCGTCCCCATAGATCAGGTGGCCGCAGACGAGGCCGACGGAGGGGTCGGCGAAGGGCGCGAGGAGGCGCGGGAGCGCGTCGTGCGCGAAGATGACGTTGGCGTCGGTGCAGACGACGATCTCGGCCTCCGTCGCGGCGACGAGGCGGTTCATGCCGTGGGTCTTGCCGCGGCGCCGGTCGGATTCGAGGACGCGGACGCCGCCGGATCCGCGGAGGAGCGCGGCGGTGCCGTCGGAGGCAGCATCCACCCAGGCCAGCAGGTCGAGGCCTGGGACCGCCTCCCGCATCGCCCGCAGGTTCGCCGCCTTCGCCCCGATCACCGCGGCCTCGTTGTAGGCGCAGACGAGGAGGGCGGCGGAGGCGGGGGGCGGTCCGGCGGGAGCGGGGCGCGCGGGCCGGAGGCGGGCGAGGAGGGCGAGGGAGAGCGGGTAGGTGGTGAAGGGGTGGAGCGCCGCCGCCGCGAGCGCCGCCCCCGTTCCCGCCATGGCCCAGCCGAGCATCAGGTCGCCTCCGCGGGCCGCCGGGCGATCGGGCGCCGCCCCGTGCCGTCCGCAGGATGGTGGCGGCGGGTTAATCCCGCGTGAAGGGGGGCGGGGCGCCCCGCCGGGGCACGGATCGTGCGGCGCGCGGCGATCATCGGGCGCGCGGCGGGGAGGGGACGGGGGCCGGGGCGGAGGCATCCGCCGATTCGCGCCAGCGGGCGGGGTCCAGGCCGGTGACGGCGACGGCGGCGCCGCCGGGGAGGCGAAGGCGGGTGCCCCCGGGCATGGGCGTGGCGACGATCTCGGCGCGGGTCATCCCCTCCAGGCGAAGCCGGTCCCGGCCGGGCTCGAAGTCCTCCACCACGTCCTCGCCGGCCTCCCCGCGGCGGAGGACGAAGGTGTCGGCCCCGGGCCCGCCGCGAAGGCGGTCGCTGCCGGGGCCGCCGGCGATCACGTCGTCGTCGGCGGAACCCGTGAGGTGGTCGTCGCCTGGGCCGCCCTCGATCTCCAGCCCGACGCCGGCGGGGGCGGCCCAGCCGGTCACCGTGTCGTTCCCGGCGCCGGCGGCGACCCGGATGCGGGCGGTGCCGGGCGGGGCGCCCCAGCCGCGGGCCTCGGGGATCCGGATGACGTCGTCGCCCGGGCCGGTGGCGATGGCGCCGGCACGGGCGCGGACCACCTCGACGTCGGAGCGGCCGCCGAGGGTCAGGGTGACCTCGGCGAGGTCCATCAGACGGAAGGTGCCGCCGTCCGGGTCCTCCACCGTCACCCCGCGGACGTCGCCCCAGCCGTTGCGGAGGGCGGCCTCGAAGCGGTCGGTCGCACGGTCGGTGACGGTCTCGACGCGGAGGTAGTCGGGGCCGGCGATGCCGAGATCCTCCGGGGTGAAGTTCAGGCGGCCGGAGACGGCGGCGAGGTAGGCGACGCGCCCGGGCGGGGCGGCGGTGCGGGGGGGCGGGCCCGCCGCGGCGCCCCGGGCCGGCGGGCGCGGGCCAGAACGCGGGCCAGAACGCGGATCGGGGCGCGGATCGGG
>CAXVWQ010000291.1:0-14132 GCA_964263755.1 Roseomonas sp.
GCCCGCGGGCGGCTGGACGCCGTAGAGCGATGGCTGGGCGCCCGCGACGAACGGGGCCAGCACGAGGACGATCGCGACGAGGCCCGCGGCCACGCGGAGCGCGCCGGGACGGCGGGCGGGGGGCACGCTGGCCCGGACCCGCCCCCTTGGGGTCGCGACGACCGCCATGGTCCGCACCGGGGCCCGCCCGCCCCGGCGACCTTCGCCGGGGCGGGCGGGGCGTCCCGCCTCAGGCCGCGAGGTGCTTCGAGATGTGCTTGTTCATCTCGAACATCGACACCTTGTCCAGCCCACCGAACACCTTCTTCAGGGCGGCGTCGGCGTTGATCTGCCGCTTGTCCGCCGTGTCCTGCAGGCCGTGCTTGCGGATGTATTCCCAGACCTTGCTGACGACCTGGCCGCGGGCGAGCGGCCCGGCGCCCACCACCGCCGCGAGGTCCGCGGAGGGCTTCAGCGGGGTCTGCAGCGCGTTGGGCTTGCCGCTCGGCACCTTCGCGGCCTTCGGGTCGGCGGCGGCCTTGGGGGCCTTCGCCGCCTTCGGGGCGGCCGCGGCCTTCGGGGCAGCAGCCTTCGGCGCCGGCGCCGGTGCCTTGGCGGGCTTGGCCGCGGCCTTCGCCGGCTTCGCTGGGGTCTTCGCCATCCGTGTCCTCCATCGGGAAAAGCCCGATTCGCGATCGGGGCTGAGAGCGATTTCGCAGGGGCACGGCCCCGTCAGCAAGGTGTTAAGCGCGTTTCCCCGCGGATTCCCGCGCGGCAGCGGCCCGCGGGGCACGTTGCAGGGCATCCCGGATGAGGTCCGCGGTCCGCCGGTAATGCGCCGAGAGCAGGTCCGCCGCCCGGTCGGCGTCCCGGTCCAGCGTCGCCCGGGCGATCGCCGCGTGCTCTCCCGCCGTGTCGCGCTCGGGGTGGGCGAGGTCGGAAATCGCCCGGTAGCGCCCGGCCCGCTCGTGCAGCCCGTCGCAGAACTCCAGCAGCGGCCCGGCGGGCGAGCCGGAGAGGAGGGCGCGGTGGAAGGCCCCGTGCAGGACCTCCCATTCCGGGTTCAGCGGCATCGCCCCGCCCGGGCCGGACTTGCCGACGCGAGACAGGCGGTGCTCCGCCACCAGCACCCGCTCCTCCCAGGCGGCGTCGCCGCGGGCGATGGCGTCCCGCAGGGCGGCGCCCTCGGCGAGGCAGCGGGCGTGGATCAGGCCCTCGAGTTCCGCCACGTCGGCCGCCGCCACCCGGAAGCCGCGGCGGTCCAGCCGTTCCGCCAGCCCCTCCGAGGCGAGGTGCGACAGGGCCTCCCGCACCGGGGAGGCGCCGGTCCCGTAGGCGAGGGTCAGGGCCCCCAGCTTCAGGCGCTGCCCCGGCGCGAGGCGCCCGGCGAGGATGTCGTCCCGCAGCCGGCGCCGCACGGCGGCCGTGAGGGTGGAGACGGGGAGCGCGGGATCGGGGAAGGCCGCCGACATCGCGCCATTCCAACGCCGGATCGGCGTCATTGACAAGGCGTCGCGACGATCCGGCTTGACCATGCCGAGTTTTCGATAAAACCTGCCCACGGGAAACGGAGGAAGCGGGTGCGGATCATCGCCTATCGGGACGGCCCGCGCGCCGCGCTCGGCATCCGCCTGGGCGAGGAGGTCGTGCCCCTCGCCTCCCTCGTTCCCGGGCTGCCGGAGGATCCGGCCGCCGCCCTCGGCGCCCTGGACCTGCCCGGTTCGGCCGCCGACCTGTCCCGGCGCGCCGCCGCCAACGGCGAGCGCCGGCGGATGGCGGACCTGACCCTCCTCCCGCCGATCCCCCGCCCCGGGAAGATCGTCTGCATCGGCCTGAACTACGCGTTGCACGCGAAGGAGGGGGGCAACCCGATCCCCGACTACCCCGCGGTGTTCCTCCGCGGCCCCACCACGGTGGTCGGGCCCGGCGCGGCGATCGTGCGGCCGAAGGCTTCCGACAAGCTGGACTGGGAGGCGGAGCTGGTGATCGTCATCGGCCGCCGCGCCCGCCACCTGACGGAGGCCGACGCGCTGTCCTGCGTCGCGGGCTATGCCTGCATGAACGAGGGGTCGGTGCGCGACTACCAGCGCAAGTCCACGCAATGGACCATCGGCAAGAACTTCGAGGAATCCGGCGCCTGGGGCCCGGAGATCGTGACGCCCGACGAGATCCCGGAGGGGCCGAACAAGCTCCGCATCCAGCTGCGCGTCAACGGGGAGACGATGCAGGATTCCAGCACGGACGACATGATCTTCTCCGTGCCCCGCATCCTCGCCACGCTGAGCGAGGCGATGACGCTGGAGCCGGGCGACGTGATCGCCACCGGCACGCCGTCCGGCGTCGGCTACGCCCGCAAGCCGCCGCGCTTCATGGCGCCGGGCGACACCGTCGAGGTCGAGATCGAGGGCCTCGGCGTGCTGTCGAACACCGTGGTGGACGAGGCCTGATGACTCCGCCGGAGGGTTCCCCGACCTTCGGCGACACCCCCGACGCGGTCGCCCGTCGGCGCCCCGTCATCGCCGCCCACATCCGACCGGACCGAGAGGCGCCATGCCCGACCTGACCGAAGACACCCTCACCGACGCCGTGCTGGAGCAGATGGCCGGCACGTCCGACCCCCGCATGCGGGAGGTGATGGCGAGCCTGACGCGCCACCTCCACGACTTCGCCCGCGACGTGCGGCTGACGCCGGAGGAGTGGATGACCGCGATCGGCTTCCTCACCCGCGTCGGGCAGGCCTGCACGCCGTTCCGCCAGGAGTTCATCCTGCTGTCCGACACGCTCGGCCTGTCGCGGCTCGTGAACCTCATGGACGGCAAGTCCTACGCGGAATCCGAGCCGACCGAGGGTTCGCTGCTCGGTCCGTTCTACCGCGAGGGCGCGCCGGAGTTCGAGGCCGGCCAGAGCCTCGCCGTCCACTCCAAGGGCCCGGAGATGGTGTTCTACGGCCGCGTCACCGACGAGTCCGGCGCACCCGTCGCCGACGCCGTCGTGGACCTGTGGCAGACGGATGCGGAGGGGGTGTACGACCTGCAATCCGCCAACCCCGAGGTGATGGACATGCGGGGGCGCTACCGCACGGACGCGAACGGCGAATACCACGTCCGCACCCTCGTCCCGAAGTTCTACTCCATCCCGATGGACGGCCCGGTCGGCGACATGATCCGGGCGCAGCGGCGGCACGGGATGCGGCCGGCGCACCTGCACGTCCTCGTCGCGAAGGACGGCTACCGCGACCTCGTCACCGCCCTCTACATGGGCAGCGACCCGAACATCGAGTCCGACACGGTGTTCGGCGTGTCCGAATCCCTTGTCGCCCACATCAACGACAACGACGCCGGCTCGCCCGACCCCTCCGTCCCCGCCGTGCGCTACGACTTCCGCATGGTGCGCGCGACCGGGTCCGGCGGCGGCCGCGTCGGGGGCGACCCGTCCAAGATCGCCGCGGAATAGCGGCCACCACGTGCACCCGGAGGAAACAAGAATGAACACGATGAAGCGCCGCGACCTCGGGCGCGTCGCCGCGGCCGGCGCCGCCGCATTGACGGTGCCCGCCGCCGCCCGCGCGCAGACGGCGCCGTCCGGCCCGCCCATCCGCATCGGCAACTCCATGTCGCTCACCGGCGGCCTCGCCGGCAACGGCCGCCCCTCCCAGGTCGCGCACCGGATCTGGGCGGAGGACGTGAACGCCAAGGGGGGCCTCCTCGGCCGCCCCGTGGAGCTGGTGACCTACGACGACCAGTCCGTCGGCGCCCAGGTCCCCGGCATCTACACCAAGCTCCTGGACGTGGACCGCGTGGACATGGTGGTTTCCGGCTACGGCACCGCCATCGTCGCCCCCGCGCTTCCCGTGGTGATGCAGCGGAACATGGTATTCGTCTCGCTCTTCGCGACGAACGCGAACGAGCAGTTCCGCTACGACCGCTACTTCTCCATGAGCACCGGCGGCTCCGACGTGAAGAACACCTTCGCGAGGGGCTTCCTCGACATCGCCATGGGGATGGACCCGCGGCCCCGCTCCATCGCCCTCGTCTACCTCGACAGCGACTTCCACCAGCGCACGCACGAGAGCGCCCGCCACCTCGCGGGGGAGCGCGGGCTGCGCGTGGTCTACGACCGCGCCTACCCGCCGACGACGGTGGACTTCGCCCCGATCATCCGAGCCGTGTCGGCCGCGCGTCCCGACCTCGTCTACATCGGCTCCTACCCGCCGGACACCGCGGGACTGCTGCGCGCCGCCTCCGAGGCGCGGGTGAACTTCCGGATGATGGGTGGCCCGATGATCGGACCGCACATCACCGCACAGAAGCTGCAGTTCGGCCCGATCCTCAACAACCTCGTGGTCTGGGACATCTTCGCGAACGAACCCACGCTCCAGTTCCCCGGGACTCGCGAACTCATCGAGCGCTACCAGCCCATCGCGCAGCGGGAGGGCACCGATGCCCTCGGCTTCTACGCCCCGCCGCTCGCCTACGCGCAGATGCAGGTGCTGGAGCAGTCCATCCGCCGCGTCGGCCGCGTGGACCAAGCCGCGATCGCCGCCGACCTGCACGCGCAGGAGTTCGAGACGGTGGTCGGCAAGGTCCGCTTCGACCGCATGGGCGAGTGGAGCGAGGAGCGCAACCTCTACACGCAATACCAGGGCGTGCGTCCGAACGACATGGAGCAGTTCCGCCGTTCCGGGGTCCAGGTTGTCCTGTATCCGGAGCGCTACAAGTCCGGGACGCTGCGGACCCCGTACCGCGCGGGGGCCGAAGGCTGACGTGGCCCCCGACCTCTCCCTCCTCCTGAACGGCATCGTCTCCGGCCTCCTGCTCGGCGGCCTCTACGCCGCCGCGGCGGCGGGGCTGAGCGTGTCGTTCGGGATGCTCGACGTGGTGAACATCGCCCACCCCGCCTTCATGGTGCTGGGCGCGCTCTGCGTCGCGCTGCTGTGGGATGTCACGGGGCTCGACCCGCTGCTGCTGTCGATCCTCCAGATGCCCGTGTTCTGGGCGCTGGGGGCGGCGGTCTACGTCGTCTACCACCACTTCTTCGAACGGCGCGGCGACGAGGCGTTGCAGGGGCTGGCCTTCTTCTTCGGCATCATGTTCATCATCGAGGTCGGGCTGGTGCTGGCCATCGGCCCGGAGCAGCGCTTCGCCGACGCGGCCTACGCCAGCACCACCTGGACGATCGGCGAGGTGGACCTGCCGCTCCGGATGCTCGTCCCGGCCGTGGTCGCGCTGTCGGCGATCGGCGCGCTGATCCTGTTCCTGCGCCGCACCTTCACCGGCCGCGCCATCGCCGCCGTGGCGCAGGATCGGGAGGCGCTGCGGCTGCTGGCGATCGACCCGATCCGCATCAAGCGCTTCGCCTTCGGCATCTCCATCGCGCTGGCCGCGCTGGCCGGCGGCGCGCTCGTGGTGGTGCAGCCGGTGGACGCGTGGTCCGGCCACGTCTTCATCGGCCGCGTCTTCGCCATCGTCATTATGGGCGGGCTGTCGTCGCTCGGCGGCTGCGTCATCGCCGCCCTGCTGTTCGGCGTGCTGGAGAACGTGACGGCGACCTTCTACGGCCCGTCCTGGTCGCCCGCGGTCGCCTTCGGCTGTCTCCTGCTGGTGCTGGCGGTGCGGCCGCAGGGCCTGTTCGGCCGCGCGGCGTGAGCGCGACCGCGATCCCCGTCGCGGCGCCGGCCCCGCGACGGCGGCTGGGGCACGCCGCGTTCTGGATCGCGTCCGCCGTCGTCGCCGTGGCGCTGGCGACGGCCCTCCGCGCGCTCGGTTCCGAATACGCCTATTTCGCCGCCACCTTCGTGCTGCAATACGTCATCCTGGCAACCGCCTGGAACATCCTCGGCGGCTACGCCGGCTACGTGAACTTCGGCGCCGCCGCCTTCTTCGCCGCGGGAACTTACGCCGCCATCTTCCTCGGCAAGTGGGCCGGCCTCGGCCTCTGGCCCTGCATCGCCTTCGCCGCCCTCGTCGGCGGCGCCATCGGCTTCGGCACGGGCATCCTGACGCTGCGGCTGAAGGGGGCCTACTTCGCCATCGCCACCCTCTGCCTCGCGGTGGTGTTGCAGACCCTCGTGACGAACTGGTCCTACGTCGGCGGCTCCCGCGGCGCCTACGTCCTTCGCCCGCGCGAAGGCGCCTGGGGGTTCGACACCTACGCCGGCTACCTCTGCGCCGTGCTGGTGCTGCTGGCCGCCGCGTCGGTCGCCATCGCGCGCACCATCGAGAAGTCCCGCCTCGGCCTCGGCCTCGCGGCGCTGCGTGATGACGAGGCCGCCGCCGAGGCCGCCGGCGTCCCCACGCTCCGCCTCAAACTCATCGCCACCACCGTCTCCGGCGCCATGATGGCCGTCTCCGGCGCCACGCTCCCCTACCTCAACACCTACGTCGAGCCGAACGCCGCTTTCGGCCTGCACTACGCCGTCAACGCCATCGCCATGCCGATCATCGGCGGCACCGCGTCTTGGGCGGGGCCGGTGATCGGCGCGGTGATCCTGGCCACGCTGCAGCAGGCCGCGACGGTCACGATCTCCTCCGCCGCCAACCTCCTCATCGTCGGCGTCGTCCTCGTCGTCTTCGTCTGCGCCGCGCCGCACGGCATCATCGGCCTGTTCGGTCGCCGTCGGTGAGCGAGGTGGTGCTGCGCGCCGCATCCGTCGGCAAGCGCTTCGGCGGCTTCACGGCCTTGCAGGGCGTGGACCTGGAGGTGCGCGCGGGCGAGCGCCTCGGCCTCATCGGCCCGAACGGTTCCGGGAAATCCACCTTCACCAACTGCCTCGCCGGCGCCTTCCCCTCCCATGACGGCGCCTTCACCTTCAAGGGCGCGCCGCTAGCGGGCCTCAAGTCGCACGAACGCGCCCGCCGCGGCCTCGCCCGCACCTTCCAGTTGCCGCGCCCGTTCCGCGGCCTGACGGTGCTGGACAACATCCGCGTCCCTCTCTCCTACGGCGCCCGTGATGGCGGGGACGCCATGGACCTCCTCGCCGCCGTGGACCTCGCGGCGAAGGCGGATCGGATGCCGCGCGAACTGACGCAGGTGGAACTGCGCCGCCTCGAACTCGCCCGCGCGACCGCCCTCAAGCCGGACCTGCTGATCGCCGACGAGGTGATGGCCGGCCTGTCCCACACGGAGGTGGACCAGATCCTTGCCCTCCTGTTCCGCCTGAACGCGGGCGGCACGACGATCATCATGATCGAGCACGTCATGCGCGCCGTCACGGAATTCTCCCAGCGCATCGCCGTGCTGGTGGCGGGCAAGAAGGTCGCGGACGGCGATCCGAACACCGTCCTGACGACGCCCGAGGTCGAGGAAGCCTACCTTGGCCGCTAGCCTCACGGTGCGGAACGTGGACGCCGGCTACGGCGCCGTCCGCGTCCTCCAGGACGTGTCGCTCGATGTCCACGCCGGCGAGACCGTCGCCCTCCTCGGCACGAACGGCAACGGCAAGACCACCCTCATCCGCTGCCTCCTCGGCCTCATCCGGCCGACGCGCGGCACGATCACCCTTACCCTCGACGGCACGGCGCACGACCTCGTCGGCCGTTCCACGGAAGACATCGTGGACCTCGGCGTCGCGATCGTGCCGGAGGGCCGCCGCCTCTTCCCGCGCCTGACGGTGGAGGAGAACCTCATGCTCGGCGCCTACCGCAAGAAGGCCCGGGCCGCGATCGGGCGGAGCCTCGACTTCTGCTACGACGCCTTCCCCCGCCTGAAGGAACGCCGCTCGCAGGCGGTCGGCTCCATGAGCGGCGGCGAGCAGCAGATGGTGGCGCTGGGCCGCGCCGTGATGTGCGCGCCGAAGGTCCTGCTGGTGGACGAACCCTCGGTCGGGCTGGCCCCCATCCTCGTCGCGCGTACGATGGAGAAGATCGGCGAGTTGAAGGAGAAGCTCGGCCTCACCGTCCTCATGGCCGAGCAGAACTTCCACCAGGCCGTGCGGATCGCCGATCGCGGCTACGTCCTCGTCCACGGCCACATCGAGTTCCAGGGTGATTCCCCCGCAGCGCTGGCCGACAGCGACCTCATCCGCAAGTTCTACCTCGGGCTGTGATGGGAACGCTCACCGGCACCCGTCTCGCCTGGGCCGGCGTCGGCCGGATGGGGACGCCTCTCTGCCGGCGGCTGCTGGCGGCGGGCGTCACGCTCGCGATCGCCGATCCGGACGCCGCGGCGGTGGACGCGCTCGTCGCGCACGGCGCCACCGCCGCGTCCCTTCCCGACCTGCCGTCGCGCGCCGACACCATCCTCAGCATGCTCCCGAACGACGTCGCCCTCATCGCCGTCGCGGCGGCCATCGCACCGACCCTGCGCGCGGGACAGACCTTCGCCGATCTCTCCACCGTCTCGCCCGGCGCATCGGCACGCGTCGCGGACATCATCGCGCCGACCGGTGCCGCCTACCTCCGCCTTCCGGTTTCCGGCAGCACCGCGACCGCCGCGTCCGGCGCCCTGACGATCTTCGCCTCCGGGCCCGACGACGCGTTGGACCGTGTCGCCCCGATCCTCGCCGTCCTCGGCAAGGAGATCCTGCGCGTCGGCGACGCGGAGGAAGCGCGCGTCACGAAGCTGCTCGTCAACCTCGTGGTCGCCGTCACCCCCGTCCTCATCGGCGAGGCGCTCGCCTTCGGCGACCGCCACGGCCTGTCCCGCGACACCGCGCTCGACGCCCTGTCGCGCTCCGTCGTCGCCTCGCCGCTCCTCGCCTACAAGCTCGCCACCCTGCGCGACCGCGACTGGACGCCGGCCGCCGACATGGACCTGCTGGCGAAGGACATGGACCTCGCCCTCGCCGCCGGCCTGCGCGCCGGCGCCCCCATGCCGCTCGCCGCCTTCGCCCGCGGCATCGCCGCCGCCTTCCAGGCGAATGGCGAGGGCGGACTCGACTTCTTCCGCGCCTCCACCTGGCACGAGGTTTCGCCCCGATGACCGACAGCGACACCGAAGCCGCCATCCGTGACGCCGAGACCCGCCGCTACGCCGCGATGCAGTCCAACGACCTGCCCGCCCTCGGCGGCCTCCTCTCCGACCGCCTGACCTACGCCCATTCCGACGCCACCCGCGACACGAAGGCCTCCTACCTCGCAACGCTGGAGGACGGCTCGCTCCGCTACCTTAGGACGTGGCACGAGACGGAATCGGTGATCCCGCTGGGCCCCGACGCCGCCGCCGCCACCGGCCGCATGGGCGCCGACATCCACCGCCACGGCGCCGCCCGCACCATCGGCTCCATCACCCTCGCGGTGTATGCGCGGGAATCCGAGACGTGGCGCATGGTCGCCTACCAACCCACCGCCCTGCCGCCCAACCCTCCGAAAGAGGCCTGAACGACGATGAACACCCTCCTCCCCACCACCGTCGTCGGTTCCTACCCGCAGCCCGACTGGCTCGTGGATCGCTCCGTCCTCGCGAAGAACCTCGTCCCCCGCGTCCGCATGGCCTCCATGTGGCGCGTGGAGCCGGACATGCTGGAAGGGGCGCAGGACGACGCCACCATCCTCGCGATCCGCGACATGGAACGGGCGGGCGTGGACATCATCACGGACGGCGAGGCCCGCCGCGAATCCTACTCCAACCGCTTCGCCCTCGCCCTTGATGGCCTGGACATCGAGAACCCCGCGAAGGTCATGGGCCGCGCCGGGCGGGAAACGCTCATCCCCCGCATCGTCGGGCCCCTGCGTCGCACGCGCCCCGTGGAGGTGCGGGACGCCGAGTTCCTCCGCGCCAACACCGACCGCCGAACGAAGATCACCCTCCCCGGCCCCTTCACCATGGCGCAGCAGGCGCAGGACGAGCACTACGGCGACGAGGAGGCCGTCGCCATGGCCTATGCGGAGGCGGTGAACGAGGAGGCGCGCGACCTCGCGGCGTCCGGCGTGGACGTCATCCAGCTGGACGAGCCCTGGATGCAGGCGCGCCCGGAAGCGGCGGCCCGCTACGCCGTCCGCGTCCTCAACCGCGCCCTGGAAGGGGTCACGGCCACCACCGTCGTCCACATGTGCTTCGGCTACGCGGCCATCGTGAAGGACAAGCCCTCCGGCTACTCCTTCCTCCCCCCGCTCGCGGATTGCACCGTGGACCAGATCTCCATCGAGGCCGCGCAGCCCCGCCTCGACCTCGGCGTCCTCGACGGCTTCCGGCACAAGACGATCATGCTCGGCGTCCTCGACCTCGGCGCGGAGGAGGTGGAGACGGCGGAGACGGTGGCGTCCCGCATCCGCGCGGCTTTCGCCCACCTGCCGCCGGAGCAGGTCGTGCCGGCCCCCGACTGCGGCATGAAGTACATGCCCCGCGCCCGCGCCTTCGCGAAGCTGCGCGCCCTGACGGAGGGCGCCGCGATCGTCCGCCGCGAACTCACCGGCACCGCATGACGCGCCCCTTTACCTACGAGGCCCTGCCGCAGCGGGTCGTCTTCGGCTGGGACACCCTCGACACCGTCGGCGCCGAGGTCGAGCGCCTCGGATGCCGCCGCGCCCTCGTCCTCTCCACGCCGGAGCAGCGCGGCGCCGCGGAATCGCTCGCGGCGAGGCTCGGCCCCCTCGCCGCGGGGATCTTCACCGGGGCCGCGATGCACACCCCCGTCGAGGTCACGGAGCGCGCGATGGCGGCGGCGCGGGACGCCGGCGCGGACTGCACGGTGGCCCTCGGCGGCGGTTCCACGACCGGGCTGGGAAAAGCCATCGCCCTTCGCACGGACCTCCCCCAGATCGTCGTTCCCACCACCTACGCGGGCTCCGAGGCCACCCCGATCCTCGGCGAGACCGAGTCAGGGAGGAAGACCACCCAGCGCACGATGAAGGTGCTGCCGGAGGTCATCGTCTACGACGTGGCCCTGACGCTCACCCTCCCGCCCGCGCTCACCGCCACCTCCGGCATGAACGCCATCGCGCACGCCGTGGAAGCACTCTACGCGAAGGACGGCAACCCGCTGATCTCGGCGCTGGCGGAGCAGGGGATTGCCGCCCTCGCCCGCGCCCTCCCGCGCATCATGGCGGACCCGGCCGACCGCGATGCGCGGGCCGACGCCCTCTACGGCGCCTGGGCCTGCGGCACCTGCCTCGGCACCGTCGGCATGTCACTGCACCACAAGCTCTGCCACACCCTCGGCGGCACCTTCGACCTGCCGCACGCCGACACCCACACCGCCGTCCTGCCGCACGCCACGGCCTACAACAGCGAGGCGGCGGCGGACGCGATGGCCGCCATCGCCCGCGCCCTCGGCACGACGGGCGGCGCCGCCCCCGCCCTGTTCGACCTCGCGAGGGCCCTCGGCGCCCGGACGTCGCTCCGCGACCTCGGCATGCCGGAGGACGGGCTGGACCGGGCCACCGACCTCGCTGTCGCCAGTCCCTACTGGAACCCGCGCCCGGTCGAGCGCCATGCCGTCCGCGCCCTGCTGGACGACGCCTGGAACGGCCGCCGCCCCGCCTGAGCGCCGGGATCCCGGGCCCCGGCCCGGGGCCGGCCGCTCAGCAGGCCGCGGCGGGCCGTCCCAGCGCCAGCCGCAGCGCCTCGCACACGCGCGACAGGGAGACCGGCTTCTCGAGCATCCGGTCCTCCGGCACGCCGAGCTGCAGGAGCGCCTGCCGGTCCAGCGCGGTCATGTAGCCGCTCAGCACCACGACCGGCAGCGACGGCCGTTCGGCCCGCACCGCGCGCACGAGCCCGACGCCGTCGAGGTTCGGCATCCGCACGTCCGTCAGCAGCGCGTCGAACCGGCATTCCCCCGCCTTGTCCAGGGCCTTCGCCCCGTCCGCCGCCCAGGTCACGTGGAACCCCGCGTCCTCCAGCGATTCGGCGACGAGGAGGGCGATGTCGGACTCGTCCTCCGCCATCAGCACGCGCGGCTCGTCCGCCCTGGAAACCGTCACGCCCGCACCCCGCGCGTCCGGCTCCGCCGGGGCTGCCTCACGAGAACCCGTCATGATCACCCAACCACATGAACCGCATCCCCCGCGGCCGAAGCGGCATCATGCCCGCGGGGGTGTGGCCTTGTCCGCAAGCCGTCACGTAGCGTCCACGCACGTCCGCGTGAGCCGATGCCGCTACGCGACGAGCTTGACGGAACTGGCGGTGAGCCGCAGCGCATCCACGCCGTTCCCGGTCCCCGGATCGAAGCGTGACGCGATCTCCACCGCCCGCTGCGAATCGTGCCCGAGCGCCATCGTGGCCATCGCGTAGTCGCGCCCCGAGCCGACCGCGACGAAGGGATCCTCGACGAGCCACCGGCTGTCCCGGTTGTGCATCCAGGCGGTGCCGTCGGGCATAATCTCCAGCGCGATCACCCAGCGTTCGCTGTCCTGGCAGTGCGGCCGCGGACCGTCATGCTCCAGCCAGTCGAGCAACTGCCCGCACACGCCGAAATCGCCGGTGGCGCCGATCAGCCGCCCGTCATCCGTCCGGCGAATCTTCGTGGTGGAATAGGTGACCGTCCCGCTGCTGATGCGGCGGTCCGCCGCGAGCGTGGTGCCGTCCCAGGCGATCGTCGTCATCCCAAGGCCTTCTCCTCGAACCCGCAACCTGCCTCACGATCCCGTGAGGAGCAAGGGTATTTCGCGCGCCGGTTGCATTCCGTCGGGCTTGTCCCGTCGCAGGATGTCCCATGAGCGGGAACCGTGTCATCCCATGGCTCCGGTGATGGCGGGATCAGGGCAGATGCGGGCGGGAACTACCGACGACGCGCCGGGGGACGACGCGCCGGGGGACGACGCGCCAGGGGCGGCGCTGGGCGCGCGCATCGCCGCCCGCTCGGCCCGGGTGGGCATCGTCGGGATGGGCTATGTCGGCCTCCCGCTCGCCCACGCTGTGGTGGCGGCCGGCTACCCCGTCCTGGGCCTGGATCTGGACGCGGCGAAGGTGCGGGCGCTGGGGGCGGGGGAATCCTACATCCGCCACGTCGGCGGCGACTCGGTCGCCGCCATGCGCGCCACGGGCCGCTTCGACGCGACGGGGGATTTCGAGCGGCTGGCCTGGTGCGACATCATCCTCATCTGCGTGCCCACCCCCCTCGGCCGGCATCGCGACCCCGACCTGTCCTTCGTGCTCGACACCACGGCGGCGATCGCGCGACGGTTGCGGCGCGGACAACTGATCGTGCTGGAATCCACCACCTATCCCGGCACGACCACGGGCCTGATGCGCCCGGTGCTGGAGGAGGCCGGCCTTCAACGCGGCGGCCTTCGCTGCGGCGCGGACTTCTTCCTCGCCTACTCCCCGGAACGCGAGGATCCCGGCAACCCGCGCCACGGCACCGCGGGCATCCCGAAGGTCGTCGGCGGCGACGGCGCGGAGGCGCTGGCCCTCGCCACGGCGTTCTACGCCTCGGTCGTCACCCGTGCCGTCCCCGTCTCCTCCCCCGCGGCGGCGGAGGCGGTGAAGCTGACGGAGAACATCTTCCGCGCCGTCAACATCGCCCTCGTGAACGAGCTGAAGGTGATCTACGACGCCATGGGCCTCGACGTGTGGGAGGTGCTGGACGCCGCGGCCACGAAGCCCTTCGGCTACATGCGCTTCGACCCCGGCCCGGGGCTGGGCGGCCACTGCATCCCCGTGGACCCCTTCTACCTCACCTGGAAGGCACGGGAGTTCGGCATCCCCACCCGCCTCGTCGAACTCGCCGGCGAGATTAACGTGCGGATGCCCGACTTCGTCGTGGACCGCCTCGCCCGCGCGCTGGACGCGCGCACGGGGCGCGGGCTGCGCGGCGCCCGCATCCTCATCCTCGGCATGGCCTACAAGCCCGACGTGGACGACCTGCGGGAAAGCCCGTCCCTCGTCCTCACCGAGTTGCTGGAGGCGCGCGGCGCGGCCGTGGACTACCACGACCCCCACATCCCCGAGATCGGGCGCACGCGGGAACACCCGTCGCTCGCGGGCCGCCGCTCCGTGCCGCTCGACGAGGTGGCGTCCTACGACGCCGTCCTCATCGCCACGGACCACGCGGCGGTGGACCACGCCGCGGTCATCCGCGCGGCGCGGCTGGTGGTGGACACGCGCAACGCCGCGGCCCGCGCGGGCATCACCGACGCCAAGGTGGTGAAGGCCTGATACCGGCCCGCGTTTCTCCTGACCTTTTCGGGGGGTGCGCGTGTGGCCCTGGAGGAAGGCTCTGCCTTCCTCCAGACCTCCATCCGCCAGGAGCCAGGGGCCCCTGGACCCCCTTT
>CAXVWQ010000292.1:0-12248 GCA_964263755.1 Roseomonas sp.
GTGGAGGAGGGCGAGACGGAGGCGGTGATCGCCGACCCGCGGCAGCCCTACACCCGCGCCCTCATGGCCGCCGCCTTCGACCTGCGCGCCGACGGCGCGGCCGACGTCCCGACCGCCGACGGCAAGCCCGCCGCGGAGGGGCCCGCCGCGGACATGCCGGGCCTCGGCGTGCCGATCGCGGGCCTGTCGGTCCTGGGGGCGCCGCCAGTCACGATCACGGAGGCCGCGGTCACGGAGGTCGCGGTGGGGCAGGTCACGGCCGCCCCGGTCGCCGCCCTCCCCGGGCGCGACGCGTCGTGAGCGACGCGCCCGCCACCCCCGAACTCCGCCGCCTCCGCGACCTCCTGAACGAGGAGCGCGTGAAGCTCGGCGTGAACATCCGCCAGATGAACGCGCCGGGGTCGCCGGTGTATCGCGTCATCCCCAACGTCGCGGTGCCGATCGCCACCCTCGTCCTCTCCGCGCTCGCGACGATCTGGGTGCACACCTATGTCGGCTTCGCCATCCTCCTCGGCGGCGCGGGCTACTGGCTGTGGAAGGTCCACCCGCGCATCAAGGACGAGGTGTTCGACCGCACCGCCGCCCTCGCCCTCTCGGCCGACGCGGCCTTCGATGCGCTGTGGGCCAAGGGCGTCCTCTCGCTCTACGCGAAGCTGCCGGACGGGACGGAGCGCGCCGCCGCCCGCCGCCAGGACTGGCGCGCCTTCGTGCGCGACCTGCCATGAACGCGAGGGGCCGTAGGGATCAGCGGCGGAGGTAGGGGTTGCTCCGCCGCTCCTCGCCCAGCGTGGAGCCGGGACCGTGGCCGCAGAGAAAGGCCACGTCGTCGCCGAGCGGGAGGATCTTGCGGTGGATCGCGGCGAGGAGCGCCACGCCGTCGCCGTAGGGGAAGTCCGTGCGGCCGACCGAGCCGTTGAACAGCACGTCGCCGAGGATGGCGAGCCCGTCCTCCGGCCGCACGAACACCACGTGGCCGGGGGTGTGGCCGGGGCAGTGCAGCACGGCGAAGGCGTGGCCGCCGATCTCCACCGTATCGCCCTCCTCCAGCCAGCGGTCGGGCGTCACGGCGCGGCCGCCCGCGATGCCGAACTTCGCGCCCTGCGCGGGCAGGTCGTCCAGGAGGAAGGCGTCGCGCTTGTCCGGGCCCTCGATCGGCGGCGTCGCGCCGCCCTCCCCCAGCCGGTCCCGCAACTCCGCCGCGCCGCCGGCGTGATCGAGGTGGCCGTGGGTGAGGAGGATGCGCTCCACCGTTACCCCGTGTTCCGCCACCGCCGCGAGGATGCGGTCCACGTCGCCGCCCGGGTCCACCACCACGCCGCGGGCGGTCGCCTCGTCCCACAGCAGGGCGCAGTTCTGCCCGAACGGGGTGACCGGGATGATCGCGCCCTTGAGTGCCACGCCAACTCCTATGCCGGGTTCGGTCGGGATGTTACCGCCGCCGCGGCCTCCCGCCCAACCCGCCACCCTTCCGGCTCCCCCGCCCCCCCGCTAAACCCCGCCGCATGAACGACGCCGTCGCCCCCTTCCCGGAGGTGGCCCACCAGCGCGCCACCTTCCCCGACGGCCTCGCGCTGGATTGCGGCGTGACGGTCGCCCCCCTCGTCGTCGCCTACCGCACCTACGGCACGCTGAACGCCGATCGCTCCAACGCGCTCCTCGTCTGCCACGCGCTGACGGGGGACCAGTACCTCGCCGAACCCCACCCCGTGACCGGCCGGCCCGGCCTGTGGGACCTCGTCGTCGGCCCCGGCAAGCCGCTCGACACCGACCGCTGGTTCGTCATCTGCGCCAACGTCCTCGGCGGCTGCATGGGCTCCACCGGCCCGCGGGAGGAGATGACGGATGCCGAGGGCAACGGCATCGGTCGCCCCTGGGGCACCGATTTCCCGACGATCACCATCCGCGACATGGTCCGCGCCCAGAAACGCCTCACCGACCACCTCGGCATTCCCCGGCTGCTGGCGGTGGTCGGGGGGTCCATGGGCGGGATGCAGGCCCTCGAATGGGCCGCCACCTTCCGGGACTCCGTCTTCGCCTGCGCCCCCGTGGCGACGGCCGCCCACCACTCCGCCCAGAACATCGCCTTCCACGAGGTCGGCCGCGCCGCGATCCACTCCGACCCCGATTGGCGGGAGGGCCGCTACTGGGAGGACGGGCGCGTCCCCGCCCGCGGCCTGTCCGTCGCGCGGATGGTCGCCCACATCACCTACCTGTCGGAGGGCGCGCTGACCCGCAAGTTCGGCCGCCGCCTCCAGGGCACGAAGGCGCTGACGGTGCTGGAGGACGTCTTCGCGGTGGAATCCTACCTCCGCCACCAGGGCTCCACCTTCACCCGGCGCTTCGACGCCAACTCCTACCTCACCATCACCCGGGCGATGGACCTGTTCGACCTCGCGCAGGAGCACGGCGGCGACCTGTCCGCGGCCTTCCGGGACACGCCGACGCGGTTCCTGCTGTGCTCCTTCACCTCCGACTGGCTGTTCCCGACGGCGGAGAGCCGCGCCCTCGTCCGCGCCCTCAACCGCGCCGCCGCCCGCGTCTCCTTCGTCGAGATCGAGAGCGACAAGGGCCACGACGCCTTCCTGCTGGACGAGCCGGAGTTCCACGCGGCGCTCGGGGGGTTCCTGCGGGGGGCGGCGGAGGCGGCGGGGGTGCGGTGATGGCGGGCGGGCCCCGGCACGGCGACGGCGGTGAGGAGCCGGAACGGAGTCGGTCCGAGCCCGTCCCGCCGACGCCATGGTCGTCGGCGCTGGGCGCCGCGGCGAAGGTCGCACGGGAGTTGGGCAGCACGGCGGGAGACGAAGCCGCACGCCTCGCGCGGACGGCGGCGGACGCATCGGCGGCCCGTGTCGCCACCGGCCTCAAGCCGGTGCGCCAACTCGGCCGCTCCATCGAGGGCCGCCGGATCGCGGCGGAGAACGCGGCCCACGACGCCGCGTCGGCAACCGTGGGTCGGGCCAAGCGTGCGGTGATCCGCGCCAGCCTTCACGGCAGCAACGTGGTGGGGGCCGCCGGGGCGACCGCCTTCGCCCTGATCGCCGATCCGTTGCTGCTCCTGCACACCCGGGCCAAGTATCTCCAGGTCCGACGCGAGATCGCGGATGCCCTCGTGCGCTACGACGAAGCGGTGGCCGACGCGACCCGGGCCGAACGAGAACACACGGCGGCGGAGGCGGTCGAGCGATTGAAGAGGTGGGACCACCGCACGACGGTGCATCACCGTTCCCCCTACCTGCACGTCTCCGTCGGTCAGGGCCGCGCGGAAGCCTGGGGGATGCTGTTGCGGGGGCCTCACGCGGGATGCAGCCTCGCATCCGTCGCTCCGGACATCCTGGCCGAACTGCGCGCGCACGTGCCGGACGAGCAGACCGCCGACGCGTTGGAGGCCTGGCAAGGCGCCCTCCTCGGTGCCGCGTGCCCGGCATCCGACGACGATGGGTCCCGGGCCGGTCGCTGACCGCCGCGGCACAGGGCTGTGCCGGGCCGCTCCTCCGACCCTGCGGGCGGCCCGGACACGGTGCCCGGGGCCGCGCCGAAGCGCCCCGGACGGTCCGCCCTCAGCCCGGCCGATACCCGCTCGCCGCGACCACCGGTCGCCACCGCGCGGCATCAGCCGCGATGATCCGCGCGAAATCCTCCGGTCCCTCCCCGGCGGGGGTCAGGCCGAGGCCGAGGATGCGGTCGCGCGTCTCCGGGTGGCGCAGCGCCCCCGTCCAGGCCCCGGCGACCCGGGCGAGGGTGGCGGACGGCGTGCCCATCGGCGCGAACAGCCCGATCCACCCCGTGGCCTGGATCGGGATGCCGGCGGAGAGGAGGGTCGGCGCCTCCGGCACGAGGCGGGAGGGACCATCCCCCGCGGTCGCGAGGATGCGGATGCGGCCGGCGCGCGCCATGTCCGCGAACTCCGCGTCCGGAGTGATCGCGAGCGGGATCTGGCCGCCGACGAGGTCCGTCACCATCGGCGCGCCGCCCCGGTAGCCCACGGGCGTCATCTCCACCCCGATCGCCTGCCCCAGCGCGAGCCCGACGAAGTGCGGCACGTTGCCGAGGCTCGCGGTGCCAAAATGGGCCGATCCGGGGTTGGCGCGGAGCCAGGCGACGAGGTCGCCCAGGGTCCGCGCCGGATGGTTCGCCGGGACCGCGACGGCGTACTCCCCGATGACGAGCCGCGCGACGGGGAGGTAGTCGGTCCCGCTCTCCTGGTTGGTCCCGGGAAAGATGACGGGGCTGATCACCGGCGTGCCGGAGGGCGCGACCATGAGGTTCGTCCCGTCCGCCGGCCCGGCGCGCAGCGCGTCCACCGCGAAGCGGCCGGTGGCGCCGGGGCGGTTGACGATGATGGAGGCCGGTCCACCCTCCGCCCGCACCCGCTCCGCGAGGAGCCGGGCCATGAGGTCCGTGCTGCCACCGGCGGCGAAGCCGAGTTGCACGCGGGTGACCCCGTCCTGCGCCGCCGCCCGCCCTGCCGCGAGGGCCGCCAGCGCGGTGCCGAGCAGCGTCCTGCGTCGCGTCATCATCGTCCTCCCCGTCGCGTCGCCGTGCCCGCGTGGTGGCGTGGGGCCCATCCGGCCGCGCTGGCGCACCATGCGCCGGAACACCGGCCCGGACCACGTCCGCACGCCGAAGGGGCCGGGGACCGTCCCGCGGCGGGCCGCCGCGCTCACCCTGGCGACGCCGCGTCCCGCGCATGCACCCGCACCCCCGCCGCCCAGGTCTCCCTAACGCACCGCTCGTCGCCCATCGCGGTCATCGCGAAGAACCGGTCCGCATCGTCCCGTGCCCTCTCGCAGCGCCGCGCCAGCAGCGGCGTCGCGGCGGGGTCGAGGACGACGAGGTCGGCGTCCATCCCCACCGCCACGTCGCCGACGCGGTCCGACAGGTGCAGCGCCGCCGCCCCGCCGCGGGTCGCGAGCCAGAGGAGGTGGGCGGGGTGCAGCGGGGCCCCCGCGGTGCGCGCGACCTTGTAGCCGTCGCCGAGGGTGCGGAGGGCGGAGAGGGAGGTGCCCGCGCCGACATCCGAGCCGATGCCGACGCGCACCGGCCGGTCCCCCCGTCGCGCCTCGAACACCCGGAAGGCGCCGGAGCCGAGGAAGAGGTTGGAGGAGGGGCAGTGCGCCACCCCGCAGCCGCCGGCGTGCAGCGCGCCCCAGTCGCGCTCGCCGAGGTGGATGGCGTGCCCGAACACGGCGCGCGGGCCGACCAGCCCCGCGTCGGCGTAGGCGTCGAGGTAGTCGCGGCCGAACAGGTCGCGCACCCAGGCACACTCCTCCCCTGTCTCGGCGAGGTGGGTCTGGAGGTAGGTGCCGGGGTGGTCCCGCCACAGCCGCCCGGCGGCGGCGAGTTGCGCGGGGGAGCAGGCGGGGGCGAAGCGCGGCGTCACCGCGTAGGCCAGCCGCCTGCGCCCGTGCCAGCGGGCGATGAGCGCCTCGCTGGCGGGGATGCCGAGGTCCGGGCCGTCCAGCAGGTCCGCCGGGGCGTTGCGGTCCATCAGCACCTTGCCCGCGATGATCCGCAGTCCCAGCGGCTCCGCGGCGGCGAACAGGGCGTCGGCGGAATGGGCGTGGACGGTGCAGTAGACCATCGCCGTCGTCGTCCCCGCGCGCACGAGTTCGCGGAGGAACAGCGCGGCGGTGTCGCGCGCCACCGCGGGGTCGGCCAGCCGCGCTTCCTCGGGGTAGGTGTACCGCCGGAGCCAGTCGAGCAGCGTGTCGCCGTAGGCCCCGATCATGCCGGCCTGCGGGTAGTGCACGTGCGCGTCCACGAAGCCCGCGACGATCAGGGCGTGCGGGTGGTGCGCCACGGGCATGTCGGCGGGATGCCGCGGCCGTTCCGCGGCGAAATCGCCGAAGCCGGTGATCCGCCCGCCCTCCATCACCACGAGCGCGTCGGGGTGGCTCTCCGCGGCCCCGTCCGGATGGTGCAGGAACGGGTCCTGCCGCAGCCGCAGCACCGGCCCGCGCAGGGCGACGGGGCCGGTCAATGGCCGCCCCTCGCGCCGGGCCGCGCGCCCGTGCCAGGATGATCCCAACCAATCGGAGGAACCCGATGCGCCGCCGCCATGCCCTCGCCCTCCTCGCCACGCCCGCGGTGGTGTCAGCCGCGCGCGCCCAGTCCCGCTCCATCACCCTCGTCGTCCCCTACGCCGCCGCGGGCGGCACGGACATCGTGGGGCGCGAGTTCGCCGCCATCTTCTCCGAAACCCTCGGCCAGACGGTCGTCGTGGAGAACCGGGGCGGCGCCGCGGGCCACGTCGGCTCCGTCTCCGTCGCGCGCGCCCGGCCGGACGGCCTCACCCTCCTCTTCGCGGTGTCCACGAACATCGTGGTCAACCCGCACCTGCAACGCAACGACCGGGTGGACCTGTCGCGCGCCCTCGCACCCGTCACCCAGGCCTCGACCTACCAGTACGTGCTGGTGATCGACCCGCGGGTGCGGGCGAACACGCTGGGGGAGCTGATCGCCGCGGGGAAGGCGGCCCGCGGGCAGTTCACCTATTCCTCCGCCGGCGTCGGCTCGAACAACCACCTCGCCGGGCTGCTGTTCTCGGAAGCGGCGGGGGTGGAGATGGAGCACATCTCCTACCGCGGCACCGCCCCCGCCCTGCAGGACGTCGTCGCGGGCCGGGTGACGATGAACTTCTCCTCGCCCCCGCCGGCGATCCCGCTCGCCCGCGGCGGCCAGCTGCGCGCCATCGCGGTGACGGGGGAGCGCCGCCTCCCCTCCCTCCCGGAGGTCCCGACGCTCGCGGAGGCCGGGCTGCCCGGCATCGTCATCCTCGGCTGGCACGGCGTCTTCGCGCCCGCCGGCGTGCCGGAGGCCGAGATGAGCCGGCTGGAGGACGCCGCGAACCGCGCCATCCGCGACCCCCGCTTCGCCCGCTCCCTCGAACGCGACGGGCTGGAAATCGCCGCCCCGCGCCCGCGCGCCGACTTCGCCCGCACGATCGGGGAGGAATACGCCTTCTGGGGCCGCAAGGCGCGCGAACTCGACCTGAAGGTGGACTGAACCGGCACCCCGCGGGCGGGGGCGCGGACGGCAGGAATCGGTAAGGATTCCCTGGTATCGGAGGTGGCATCCACACGCGGAAGCACGCGCGACGATGCAGGACGCCCAGGTCGCCTCCCTCCGCCACTTCGCGCGGGGCTTCATCCAGGCCGCCGGGTCGGACCCCGGCAGCGGCCGCTTCGCGGAGGCCGGCATCCTCTTCGGCATCGCGGCCGGGGAAGGGTCGGACCCCGTCCGCCTCGCAGCCAACCTCGGCGTGCCGGAGGACCGGGTCGCCGCGGTCCTCGCCCTGTTCCACGCTCGGGGCTGGGTCACCGGCGACCCCCTGTTCGGCCCCATCCGCCTCACCGCCACGGACCGCGCGGCGGGATCGCGGCTGGAGGCGGGGACGCGCGACCGCGTCACCGGTCTCCTGATCGACCTGTCGGACGCGCTGCGGGTGCGCTTCGGCGCGGATGCGCGGAACCTCGCCGACACCCTCGCCGGCCGCGCGCCCGGCCCCGCCACGATCCGCCACCACCGCCCCGGCGACCTCGGCTGGGTGGTGGAGCGGCACGCCGACATCTACGCCCGCGAACTCGGCTTCGACCGGCGGCTGGAGGCCTCCGTCGCCCGCGCCTGCGCCGACTTCCTCGATCGCGGCGACGCCGCGGGGGAAGCGGCCTTCCTCGCCGAACGCGACGGCACCCGCCTCGGCTCCGCCTTCGTGACGCGGGAGGACGGGGAGACCGCCCGCCTCCGCCTCGTCATGCTGGAGCCCGCGGCGCGCGGCGGGGGCACCGGCAAGCGCCTGATCCGTCGCGCCGAGGAGTTCGCGCGCGACGTGGGTTACCGCCGCATGGTCCTCGGCACCTTCTCCCCCCTCCTCGCCGCGCGGGCGATCTACGCGGGGACGGGGTGGCGCCTCGTGTCCTCCCATCCGGAGGAAGGCTACGGGCCGCGGGTCCAGGCGGAGGAGTGGGAGCGGGTCCTGTAGACCCGCGGACGCCGGCCAGGGTCCGGACTCGGCCGTTCGCGCGGCGTGGTTCCGCCCTCGACCTCGACGCGGACGTTCCACGCGAACGTTCACCTCGCGGTGGCTGCCCGGCGTTCCGCCTCGCGCCAGCGCTCCCAGCGCCGCCGCAGGTCGCTTCGACGGGCCGCGTAGGGTTCATCCAGGATGTCCGCCCTGAGGATGCGGTCGGTACGGAAGTGGCGAAAATCCCCTCTCAGTTCGCACCAGGCGATCAGGAGGGAACGTGTCTCGGCGTAGCCGAGGAGCACGGGCCAGACCGTTCGTTCGCTCACGTCACCGGCCTCGGCCCGGTAACGGAGCCGGAGCTTGCGGCCCTCGCGGATCGCCGACCTGAGTGGCCGCATCTCGATGGTGCCCGTCGGCGGCTCGTCCGATGGCTTCGCCGCCACGCCCGGCTCGATGATGAAGGGGCGCAGATGCTCCGGAACCACGGATGCGATCTTGGCGACGACGTCACGGGCGGCGCCGGCGAGGAGCGGATCGGGAAGCCCCGCGACCAGCTGCGCGCCCAGCACGACGGCCTCGATCTCCTCGGGCGTGAGCATGAGGGGCGGCATGTCGAAGCCGGGCCGGAGCACGTAGCCCAGCCCGGCTTCGCCCTCGATGGGGACGCGCTGACCGATCAGATCGGCCATGTCCCGGTAGACCGTGCGCTTCGAGACCTCCAACTCGTCGGCGAGCGCGGCGGCCGTCACGGGACGGCGTGACCGGCGGAGGATCTGGATGATCTGGAACAGGCGGTCGGCGCGGCGCATCCGGCGGTGACTCCTGCTGCCAGGATGCTGTCAGCAGCCACCCGCTACAAGCGCGGTGAAGGCGGTGGCCCCGGGCGGCTCCGCAGGAAGGATCGATCATGAAGCTTGCATCCACGCGTCTCGTCGCGAGGGACATCAAGGCCGTCGTCGGCTTCTACGAGATGGTGACCCAGCGGGTGGCGGAGTGGCCCGCTCCCGTGTTCGCCGAGATCGTCACGCCGGGTGCGACCCTCGCCGTGGGAAGCGTCGAAACGGTGGCTCTCTTCGAGGAGGGCAGTGCCGAGGCCGCTGCGAACCGCACCGCCATCCTGGAGTTCATGGTCGACGATGTCGACGCGGAGTTCGCGAGGCTCAACGGCAAGGCCGAGTTGGTGCACGGGCCAAAACTGATGCCCTGGGGCAACCGGACGGCGTTGTTCCGCGATCCTGAAGGCACTCTCGTGGCGCTGTACACTCCCGTCAGTGATGCCGCGAAACGGCGCTTCGCCGGGCGCTGAACGCGGGCAGGTCGTGCCCGCCAGCCACCCGGCTGCCGCCTTCGATGCGGCAGAACGGCCGTGCGCGGTCAGCACCAGGATGCGACGACGGCTGCGAGGGCGACGGTTGGAGCGTCGTTGCGGATCAGCTTGCCGCGGCGGTCGTCTTCACGCTCGGGTCCAGGTTGGTTCGTCGGCATGAACGGCTCGATCACGGCCCACCGCGCGTCCGACCAGAACGCGTCCACCATCGCCGCCTCCAGGCCGCCACCGCGGCAGCGGATCACGAAACCGCAGCCCAGATGACGCCTTGGTTCGGTCCAGAGCCCGGGCGTCCGGCGCGGCGCCCCGCAGGGGCCGCGGGCGTCGGCTGACCCGGAACGCCAGGGCGCGGGCCCAACGGCACGGTTGGTCCCCTGCCCATCGCTTCCGGACCGGACCCGCCTGGGCTATCCCCCCGCCCCATGGCCTCCCCCTCTCTCGTGGACCGGATGGACCGGTTGCCCGAGACGCGGCGGCCGCGGCTCGTCCTCTCCCTTCTCTGCCTCCTCCTCTGGCTGCCGGGGATGTTCACCCTCCCGCCCTCGGACCGGGACGAGGGGCGGTTCGCCCAGGCGTCGCGGCAGATGGTGGAGACGGGCGACCTCGTCCGCATCCGCGTGGGCGACGCCGAGCGGAACAAGAAGCCGGCCGGCATCCACTGGGCCCAGGCGGGGATCGTGGCGGGGCTGGAGGCGGCGGGGCTGCCCGCCCGCCACGGGATCGGCGCCTACCGGCTGGCCGGGGCGATCGGGGCGTGGCTCGCGGTGCTCGCCACCTTCTCCTTCGGGCGCTCCCTCGTCGGGCGGCGGGCGGCGTTCCTCGCGGCGGCGATGCTCGCGGCCTCCTTCCTGCTGGTCATCGAGACGCACATCGCCAAGACCGACGCGGCGCTGCTCGCGACCGTCGCGGCCTCCATGGGGCTGATGGGGCGGGCCTACCTCTCGCCCGGGACGTTCTCCGCGCGCTCGGCGGCGGGGTTCTGGCTGATCCTCGGCGCGGGGGTGCTGCTGAAGGGGCCGATCGGGCCGATGGTGCCGCTGTTCGCGGGCCTGACCCTCTTCGCCGCGGATCGCGCCTGGAAGCAGGGGGGCTGGCGGTCCGGGGCGCCGTGGCTGCGGGCGCTGCGCCCGGCCTGGGGCGTGCCGCTGACGCTCGCCTGCGCCCTCCCCTGGCTCGTCGCCATCGGCATCGCGACGGAGGGACGGTTCTTCGCCGAGGCGGTCGGCGGCGACATGCTCGGCAAGGTCGGGTCGGGCGAGGAGGCGCACTGGGGGCCGCCGGGCTACTACGTGCTCACCTTCGGGATCGCCGCCTTCCCCGCCGCGTTCCTCGTCCTCCGGGCCCTCGGTCACGCCTGGGCGAACCGGCTGCGGCCGGCCACGCGCTTCCTCCTCGCCTGGGCGATCCCGACCTGGCTGCTGTTCGAGGCGGTGGCGACGAAGCTCCCCCACTACGTCCTCCCGGCCTACCCCGCGCTGTTCCTGCTGGCCGCCGCCTGGGCGACCGACCCGCTGCGCCGCCCGGCCCCGCGCTGGCTCGCGGCCCTCGGCTGGGCGGCGCTGTGGGGCACGGGCATCGGGCTCGCCGTCGCCTGCGTCGCCCTGCCGGTCCTGGCGGACGGGCGGGTGGACGCCCTCTCCTTCCTCGCCATCCCGGCGGCGGGCGCCCTCGTCTGGGTCACCACCCGGGCGATCCGCGCGGGCGCGTGGCCCCGCGCCGCCCTCTCCGCCGCCCTCCTCTCGGTCCCGCTCTACTGGGTCATCCTGGAAGTCGTCCTTCCTCGGCTGGAAGCCCCCTGGATCTCCCCCCGCATCGCCGCCGTGGTCCAGGGGACCGGCACGCCCGACGACGCCTTCGGCATCGCAGGCTACCACGAGCCCTCCCTCATCTTCGCCGTCGGCACCCGCACCAACCTGCTGGAGGACGGCGCCGCCGCCGCCCCCGCCCGCCTCGTCGCCGTGGAATCGCGCCACGCCGCGCGCTTCGCGGAGGAAGCCGCCCGGATCGGCCTCGCCCCCCGCCCCCGCGGCACCGTCGAGGGCTTCCACTACGTCCGCGGCCGGCGCGCCGCGATCACCCTCTTCTCCGCGGGATAGCGCCCATGCTCGACGCCATCGCCGGCATCATCGCCACCCTCGGCGTGCCCGGCATCTTCCTCCTCATGCTCGCGGAGAACGTGTTCCCGCCCATCCCGTCGGAGGCCATCATGCCCCTCGCCGGCGTCAACGCCGCCCGCGGCGAGATGCCCCTCATCCCCGCCTACATCGCCGGCGTCGCCGGCGCCGTCCTCGGCAACGCCTTCTGGTACGAGGGCGCCCGCGCCGTCGGCCAGGCGCGCGTCGAGGCGCTGGCCGACCGCTACGGCCGCTACCTCGGCATCATCGGCGAGGACGTGCGCGCCGCCTCCGAGGTGTTCCGCCGCTGGGGCCTCCCCGCCGTGTTCCTCTGCCGCTTCATGCCGGGCCCGCGCACCCTCATCTCCGTCCCCGCCGGCATCGCCCGCATGAACCGCGCGGTGTTCTACGGCGCCACCACCCTCGGCACGATGGGCTGGACTGCCTTCCTCATGTGGGCGGGCTGGTGGCTCGAAGGCCGCTGGGAACGCATCGGCCCGTGGATGGACCCGCTCCTCATCGCCATCGTCCTCGGCGTCCTCACCCTCTACGCCTGGCACCTCTGGCGCACCCGCCACCGCTGGCGCGGCCGCGCCGGCTGAGGCCGGTGCGCCCCCCGCCGGACGTTCCGGGGGTTGGCGCCTGTGGCCCGGGGGGGGGGGGGGGGGGGGGGCCCCCCCCCCCCCCCCCCCCCCCCCCCCCCCCGCCCCCCCCCGCCCGCGCTCGGTGGCTGTGCGCGTGGGGGGGGGGTGGGGGGGGGGCCCCCCCGCCCCCGGCCCCCGGCCCCCCCCCCCCCCCCCCCCCCCCCCCCCACGGCATTACTTTTACAGAGGGGGGTCCA
>CAXVWQ010000293.1:0-3660 GCA_964263755.1 Roseomonas sp.
CATCCCCGGCATCTGCGGCGTGGACACGCGGGCGCTGACCGTCCGCATCCGCGACGGCGGGGCGCCGAACGGGGTGATCGTGCACGTGCCGGACGGCCGCTTCGACGTGGCGGCGCTGCGGGCGGAGGCGGCGGGCTGGCCGGGGCTGGAGGGGATGGACCTCGCCCGCGAGGTCTCCACCCGCCAGACCTACGGCTGGTCCGAAGGGCTGTGGTCCTGGGGCGAAGGGCATGCCGCGAACCCGCCGAAGCGGCACCGGGTGGTCGCGGTGGATTACGGGGCGAAGCGCAACATCCTCCGGTGCCTCGCGGATGCGGGGTGCGAGGTGACGGTGGTGCCCGCCACCGCCACCGCGGAGGACATCCTGGCGCATGCGCCGGACGGCGTGTTCCTCTCCAACGGCCCGGGCGATCCGGCGGCGACGGGCGCCTACGCGGTGCCGGCCATCCAGGGCGTGCTGGAGGCGGGGAAGCCGGTCTTCGGCATCTGCCTCGGCCACCAGCTTCTCGCGCTGGCGCTCGGCGCGAGGACCTACAAGCTCGCGATGGGGCACCGCGGCGCGAACCAGCCGGTGAAGGATCTCGCCACCGGCCGGGTCGAGATCACGTCGCAGAACCACGGCTTCGCGGTGGACGAGGCGACGCTGCCGGAGGGGGTGGTGGTGACGCACCGCTCGCTGTTCGACGGGTCGAACGAGGGGATCGCCTGCGAGGCGCGGCGCGCCTTCTCCGTGCAGTATCACCCGGAGGCGTCGCCGGGGCCGTCGGACAGCCACCACCTGTTCCGCCGCTTCACGGATCTGATCGAGGCGGACAAGGCGGCCTGACATGCCCGCCGCCGAGACCCTCCTCGTCTTCGCCGCCCTCTCGCTCGGCCTCGCGGTCACGCCGGGGCCGAACCTGTTCTACCTCGTTTCCCGCACCCTCTCGCAGGGCACGCGGGCCGGGATGTGGTCGCTCATCGGTTGCCAGACCGGGTCGCTGCTGATCGCCGTCGGCGCCGCGGCCGGCGTGACGGCGGCGCTGCTGGCGGTGCCCCTGGCCTTCGACGCGATGCGCTACGGCGGCGCGGCCTACCTCCTCTGGCTCGCGTGGCAGTCGGTGCGGCCGAACGGGGCGCCGCTGTTCTCCCCGCAGCCGATGCCGCGGGAGGGCGGGGCGCGGCTCTTCACCCTCGGCCTCGCGACGGCGGCGCTGAACCCGAAGGTCGCGCTGTTCTACGTCGCGGTGCTGCCGCCCTTCCTCGATCCCTCGCGCGGATCGTTGTTCTGGCAGGGCGCCACGCTCGGCGCGGTGCAGATCGCGGTCTGCACGGCGTTCGACGCGGTGATGATCCTCGGCGCCGGCGGCGTGGCGCGGTTCCTCGCCACGCGGCCCGCCTTCCTCGCGATCCAGCGCTGGGTGCTGGGCCTCGGCCTCGCCGCCATCGCCTTCCACCTCGCGACCACGCGGCGGGCCACGTGATCCGGCTCCTCCTCCTCGCGCTGCCGATGACCCTCGCGGGCTGGTGGCTGCTGCGCCGCCTCGGGTTGGCGCGGCCGGAGGCGCTCGCGGGCGGCGTCGCCGCTTCGGGCCTCGTGCTCGGCGGCATCGTGCTGTTCGGCGACCTCCGCGGCACGGACGGCGTCCTCCTCGCCGTCGCGCTGTGGCTCGCCGTCCACGCCGCGCTGTTCCTCCTCCTCCGGCCCTTCCTCGGACGCCGCTAGGTGCCGACGCTGACCATCGAGGGCCTCGTCCTCGGCCTCCTCGCGGGCGTCCTCCTGCCCCCCGTCCTCACCGTCGCCCTGCGGCGGCGCCTCGGGCGCGGGGTCGCCCTCGCCGCGGCGTCCCTCGGGGGAACGGTGGCGATCGCCTTCGTCCTCGGCTTCGTGCAGGACCACCCCGACGCCGCCCTCGGGTCGCTGTTCTTCGCGCCGGGCATCCAGGCCTGGGCGTCGGCCGTCCTGTGGCGGGACCGGCTCGTCGTCATGCTCTCCCTCATGGCCGCCGGCGTCGCGTGGCTCGCGCCCGCCCTCCGCTTCATCGGCCTGTGGTGATGCGGTGCGCCGTCCTCGGCCGCGTCCCTTCGGGCGCGGAGGTCCGCTGAGATGCCGGACACCGGACCGCTCCTCTGGGCCGCCGCCGCGGCGCTCGTCGCGGCGCTGTTCGCCACGCCGGCCGCGTGGCGCGCCACGCGCGGGCTGCCGCGCTGGCCGCGGATCGCCACCGCCGCGGCCCTGCCGGTCGCGGTCGCCGTCCTCCTCGCCCTGCCCGGCCCGGGGGACTCCGCGACCGTCGCGCTCACCTACTCCGCGATCATGCAGGCCTTCCTCCTGCCCTTCCTCGCCCTCCTCCCCCGCAAGGCCTGACCATGCCCAAGCGCACCGACATCCACTCGATCATGATCATCGGCGCCGGCCCCATCGTCATCGGGCAGGCCTGCGAGTTCGACTATTCCGGCGCGCAGGCGTGCAAGGCGCTGCGCGCGGAGGGCTACCGCGTCATCCTCGTCAACTCCAACCCCGCGACGATCATGACCGATCCGGGGCTGGCCGACGCGACCTACATCGAGCCGATCACGCCGGAGATCGTCGAGAAGATCATCGCGAAGGAGCGGCCGGACGCGATCCTGCCGACGATGGGCGGGCAGACCGCATTGAACACGGCGCTGAAGCTCGACGCGAGCGGCGTGCTGACGAAGTACGGCTGCGAGCTGATCGGCGCGAACGCCGAGGTGATCGACAAGGCGGAAGACCGGCTGAAGTTCCGCGACGCGATGTCGAAGATCGGCATCGAGAGCCCGCGTTCCGAGATCGCCCACACGATGGAGGAGGCGTGGCGCGCGCTCGACCAGGTGAAGCTGCCCTGCGTCATCCGCCCCTCCTTCACCCTCGGCGGCACCGGCGGCGGCATCGCCTACAACCGGGAGGAGTTCGAGGCGATCGTGTCCTCCGGCCTCGCCGCCTCCATGACGACGGAGGTGCTCGTCGAGGAGAGCGTCCTCGGCTGGAAGGAGTTCGAGATGGAGGTGGTCCGCGACCGCGCGGACAACTGCATCATCGTCTGCTCCATCGAGAACCTCGACCCGATGGGCGTCCACACCGGGGATTCCGTCACCATCGCCCCGGCGCTGACGCTGACGGACAAGGAATACCAGCGGATGCGGGACGCGAGCATCGCGTGCCTTCGCGAGATCGGCGTCGATACCGGTGGGTCCAACGTCCAGTTCGGGATCAACCCGGTGGATGGCCGGATGGTGGTCATCGAGATGAACCCGCGGGTGTCCCGCTCCTCCGCGCTCGCCTCCAAGGCCACGGGTTTCCCCATCGCCAAGATCGCCGCGAAGCTCGCGGTCGGCTACACGCTCGACGAGCTGGCGAACGACATCACCCGCGTCACCCCCGCGGCCTTCGAGCCGACGATTGACTACGTCGTGGTGAAGATCCCGCGCTTCACTTTCGAGAAGTTCCCGGGGACGCCGGCGACCCTCACCACCTCCATGAAGTCGGTCGGCGAGACGATGGCGATCGGCCGATCCTTCGCCGAAGCGTTCCAGAAGGGGCTGCGCGGGCTGGAGACGGGGCTGTCCGGGCTGGACGAGGTCGCCATTCCCGGCGACGGTTCCCGCGAGGCGATGATCGCCGCCCTCGCGACGCCGACGCCGGACCGCTCGCTCACGGTC
>CAXVWQ010000294.1:0-14056 GCA_964263755.1 Roseomonas sp.
ACCAGCCGCTGGCCGACGTGGACGAGTTCTGCGGCCGCATCAAGGCCGGCAAGGACAGCCAGACGGACGACGACTTCGTCCTCGTCGCGCGCGTCGAGGCGCTGATCGCCGGGCGCGGGATGGAGGAGGCGCTGCGGCGCGCGGAGGCGTACCACCGCGCCGGGGCCGACGCGATCCTCATCCACTCCAAGGCATCCACGGCGGACGAGATCTTCGTCTTCACCGACCGTTGGGCCGGCCGGTCGCCCGTCGTGATCGTGCCGACGATGTACCACGCCACGCCGACCGACCTCTTCCGGCAGGCCGGCATCTCCACCGTGATCTGGGCGAACCACCTGCTGCGCTCCTCCATCGTCGCGATGCGGGAGACGGCGGCGCGGATCCACGAGGACCAGTCGCTCAACCGCGTCGAGGGTTCGGTCGCGACGGTGAAGGACATCTTCCGCCTCGTCGGCAACGCGGAGCTGGAGGAGGCGGAGCGCCGCTACCTTCCCGCCAAGCCCGCCGCCGCCGCGGTGGTGCTGGCGGCCGCGGGCGGGCAGATCGGCGGCGTGGCGCCGGACCAGCCGAAGTGCATGGTGGACATCCGCGGCCAGTCCCTCCTGCAACGCCTCGTCGGCACCCTGCGGGAAAGCGGGGTGCGGGACGTGACGGTCGTGCGCGGCGATCGCAAGGAGGCGGTCACGCTCGGCGGCGTGCGGATGCTCGACAACGATCGCCACGCGACGACGGGAGAGGCGTGGTCGCTGGCCTGTGCGCGCGACCGCCTGCGCGGCGAGGCCGTGGTCGCCTACGGCGATGTCCTGTTCCGCCGCTACATCCTCGACAGCCTTCTCACGAGCACGGCGGACGTGGTGGTCGCGGTCGATACGCTCGCCGCCTCGACCTCCCGGACGGGTCCGCGCGACCTCGTCGCGGCGGATCGGCGCTTCTCCGGCGACTACCTCGACGACGCGCCGGCACGGCTGCACCGGATGGCGGCGGATCTGGGCGACGGCGCCGTCTGCGGCGAGTGGATGGGCCTCGTCCGCTTCAGCGCCACGGGGGCGGTGTGGCTGCGGGAGGAGATCGCGGCGCTGGAGGACGAGGGGCTGCTGGAGACGGCGGACATGCCGCTCCTCCTCACCCGCCTCGCCGCGCGGCACCCGGTGCGCGTGAAGTACTTCACCGGCCATTGGCTCGACGTGGACACGCTGAGCGACCTCGCGGAAGCGCGGAACTTCGACGCGTGATCACGGCGGCCGACTTCATCGCCGAGGCCGGGCGGGCCGGCTTCGACTTCTACGCGGGCGTGCCGTGCTCCTTCCTCACCGGCCTCATCAACGGCGTGCTGTCGGACCCGTCGCTCCGCTACGTCGGCGCGGCGAGCGAGGGGGAGGCGGTGGCCATCGCCTCCGGCGCCTGGCTCGCGGGGCGGCGGACGGTGGTGATGTGCCAGAACTCCGGGCTGGGGAACGCGGTGAACCCTCTGACCTCGCTCAACGCGCCGTTCCGCATCCCGACCCTGCTGCTGACGACGTGGCGCGGCGAGCCCGGCATCCCCGACGAGCCGCAGCACGAGGTGATGGGGCGGATCACCCACGACCTGATCGGCCTGATGGGCCTGGAACAGGCGCCCTTTCCGCCCACGACGCAGACGCTGCGGCCCGCGCTGGCGCACGCCGCGGAGCGGATGGACGCGACCGGGCTGCCCTACGCCTTCGTCGTGAAGAAGGACGACGTGGCGGACACGCCCCTGAACGCGACGCCGCGTCCCCTGCCCCCGCCCGGGCGCCGGGACGACTTTCCAAGCGACGGCCCGCGGCCGACCCGCGCCGCCGCCCTCGAACGGTTCCTGGCGGTGGTTCCGGACGATGCCGCGGTGATCGCGACGACCGGCAAATGCGGCCGCGAACTCTTCACCCTCGCCGACCGCGCGCAGCACCTCTACCAGGTCGGCTCCATGGGCGGCGCGTCCGGCATGGCCCTCGGCGTCGCGCTGAACGCCGCGCGCCCCGTGGTGGTGCTGGACGGCGACGGCGCGGCCCTGATGAAGCTCGGCACCTTCGCCACGGTCGGCGCCTATGCTCCCGGCAACCTCGTCCACGTCGTGCTGGACAACGGCGTCCACGATTCCACCGGGGGGCAGGCAACCGTCTCCTCCTCCGTGGACTTCGCCGCGATCGCCCTGGCCTGCGGCTACCGCTACGCCGCGTCCTGCACCTCCCTCGACGGCTTCGAGGCCGCCTTTCGCGCCGCGCCCGGCAACGGCCCCGCGCTGATCCACCTCCGCATCGCCCCCGGTTCCATGGCGAAGCTCGGCCGCCCCACCATCGGCCCCGCCGAGGTCGCCCGCCGCTTCAAGGACTTCCTCGCGGCGTGATCGCCACCACCCTCGTCAGCCTTCTCGTCGGGCTGTCGGTCGCGGCGGCCCTCATCGCGGCGAACGACCCGGCGGAGATCCTGCGCCTCGTCCTCGGCACGGGGTGGTGGATGGCGGCGATCCTCGCGCTGAACGTCGCGCAGATCGTCGCCTCCGGCCTGGGCTGGGGCCCGCTCATCACGGACCCACGCCGGCCGGGGGTCGCGATGCTCGCCTTCCTCCGCTGGGTCCGCGTCTCGACCAACGCGCTGCTGCCGGTGGTGCAGGCGGTGGGGGAACTCGTCCGCGCCCACCTCCTCGCGCGGCACGGCGTCGCGAAGATCGTCGTCATCGCCTCGCTCGCCGCCGACCTCGGCACGGAGATGGCGTCGCAAGTGGTCTTCTCGCTCCTCGGCCTCGCCGTCCTCCTGGCGATTCCCTACGAGGGCGGCGCCACCGCGCTCGGCTGGGCGGTCGTCGGCACCGCCCTCGGCGCGGGCGTCGCCGGCTCCTTCATGGCGGCGCAGCGCTACGGCCTGTTCCGCCTCCTCGAACGGATGCTCCCCGGCCTCGCCGCGCGCGCCGGGTGGACCTCCCTCGGCGAACTCTCCGGCCTCCACGATGCCGTCGTCCGCCTCTACCGCGACCGCGCCGCCCTCTGGCGCTCCGGCGCGTGGCACTTCCTCTCCTGGCTCATCGGCGTGCTGGAGACCTGGGCCGTCCTCCACGCCATCGGCGTCCAGGCCACCCTCGCCGAAGCCCTCGTCATCGAGAGCCTCGGACAGGCCGTCCGCTCCGCTGGCTTCTTCGTCCCCGGCGCCCTCGGCATCCAGGAAGGCGGCTACGTCCTCATCTGCGCCCTCTTCGGCATCCCGCCGGACCGCGCCATCGCCCTCGTCCTCGTGCGCCGCGTGCGCGACATCCTCCTCGGCCTGCCCGGCTTGATCGCCTGGCGCTGGAGCGTGTCCCGCCCGGCGTCGGGGCCGCTCCGGGCCGGAACCTCCGCATGACCGACGAACCCATCCTCCTCACGCCGGGCCCGCTGACCACGGCGCCCGAAACGCGGCGCGCGATGCTGCGCGACTGGGGATCGCGCGACCCCGCCTTCATCGCGCTGACCGCCGAGATGCGCGAACGCCTGCTGGGCGTCGCGAACGGCGCGGGCACCCACGTCGCCGTCCCCATCCAGGGTTCCGGCACCTTCATCCTCGAAGCCGCCGTCGGCACCCTCGTCGGCCCGAACGACCGGCTCCTCGTCCTCGTCAACGGCGCCTACGGGGAGCGGATGGTCGCCATCGCCCGCCGCCTCGGCCGATCCGTCGACGCGCTGCGCTGGCCGGAGGACGTGCCGGTGGACCCGGCGGCCGTGGCGGCGGCGCTGCGGGACGACCCGGCGGTCACCCACGTCGCGCTCATCCATTGCGAGACGACGACCGGCATCCTCAACCCGCTGCCCCAGGTCGCCTCCGTCGTCGCGGGGGCCGGCCGGGCCCTGCTGCTGGACGCGATGAGCAGCTTCGGCACGCTCGACCTCGACCTGTCGTCCACGCCCGTCGCGGCCGTCCTCGCCTCCTCCAACAAGTGCCTCGAAGGCGTGCCCGGCATCGCCTTCGCGCTGATCGAGGCGGGGATGCTGGCGCGGTCCGCCGGCGTCTCGCCGTCCCTCAGCCTCGATCTCCACGCGCAGTGGCGCGGCTTCGAGGCGGACGGCCAGTGGCGGTTCACCCCGCCCGTGCAGGTCGTCGCCGCCCTGGTGGAGGCGCTGCGGCGGCTGGCGGCGGAGGGCGGGCCGCCTGCCCGTCTCGCGCGCTACCGCGACAACTTCGCCACCCTCCTCGCGGGGATGCGCGACCTCGGCTTCGACCTCTACCTCGACGAGGCCGTCCAGGCGCCGATCATCGCCACCTTCCGAATGCCGACCGACCGCCCCATGGCGTTTCGCGCCTTCTACGACGCGCTGGCGGCGCGCGGCTTCCTCATCTACCCGGGCAAGCTGACGCGGGCCGAGACCTTCCGCATCGGCGTCATCGGGGCGCTGGACCGGCGGGATTTCCGGCGGCTGCTGGACGCGGTGTCGGAGACGCTGCGGGTGACGGAGACGACCTGACGGCGCCGCGGCGCTCCCCCGCCAGCCCGAGCCAGAGGGCCGCGGCGGGGGTGATGATCGCCGCGGCCCAGAGCATCGGCACGGCGGCGCCGATCCAGACGAGCACGGGGACGAGCGCGATCAGGTCGTCCGGGTCCACGACGAGGCCGGGCGTCGGGCGGAAGGCCCGCAGGTTGCCGAGGCCCGTGACGTGCAGCTGCCAGAACAGCGTGCCGATGGCCCCCCCCGCGACGAGGCCCAGCAACGGGCCGAGCGGGCCGATCGCGCCGACCTGCCCGATCCCGATGCCCACGAAGGCGATGATGTTGGAGAACATGTCGCCGCACAGGTCGTAGCGATGGCCCCAGGGCGAGGACTGGCCGGTCTGGCGCGCCAGCTCGCCGTCGGCGCGGTCCAGCAGGAAGGAGAGGAGGAAGATCCCGCCCCCCGCCGCCTGCCACGCCGCATCGGCCGAGGCGAAGGCGAGGGCGGCGCCGATGCCGGTGGCGATCCGCAGCGTGGTGATGGCGTTCGGCGTGATCCCCGTCGGCGCCACGGCCCGCACGGCCGGGCGGACGATGCGGTGGACGATCGTGTCGGCGCTCACCCCTCAGCCCGCCGCCGGGCGGGGGTCGCGCATGAAGCGCCGCGCGAGGCGCACGAAGAACGGCACGGTGGTCGGCCGCAGCAGCCGCGGGTCGTAGCCCGACAGGCGGCGGTCGTTCTCGGCAAGGCAGATGTCCATCATCGCCGCGGCCGAGAGCGTGACGCCGATGGAGCCGGAGGTGGCGGTGAAGTTCGTGTCCTTCGAGGCCCCGCTCATGTCGCGGGCGAGGACGAGGCGGTCCCAGATCAGCACGGCCCACACCGCGGCGATCTTCCCCCAGAAGTAGGGCTTGCGCCACCAGGGCTGGCGGGCCCGCGCCCAGGACACCCAGTTCTGGAAGAACAGGATGTGCCGCGATTCCTCCTGGATCACCGGCTCAAAGGTGTCCACGAGGTCGGGCGGGAAGAAGCCGGAGCGGCGGGCCGCCTCGAACAGGCCGAAGGCGAAGAAGGAGTCGATGCACTCGGAATAGCCGGTCCGCATCCAGCCCCATTCGACGTCGCGGAACCCCGTGTATTCCGGTTCCGGCGCGAGGGTGACGCCGTAGGCCTCCACGAGGTTGGACAGCACCTTCTTGTGCCGCGCCTCCTCGTTGCCATCCATCACGATGGCCTCCTTCAGCAGCGGGTCGGTCAGCGTCGCCGCGTAGTCCAGCACGCGGAGCGAGGCGCGGCCCTCCGTCTGGACCGCGATGTCCCAGATCGGCAGGCCGGTCAGGCGGGCGTGGGCGTCCGGGTCCAGTCGCGGCCAGTCCAGCACGCGCGGCTTGTAGGGGTTGTGGGTCTCCAGCAGCATCCGCGCGAACATCCGCCCGTGCGCGTCGCTGCCGATCCGGATGCGGCCCGGCTCGTCGAAGGTCCAGTGGCGGGAGAGGTGGTCGGCGGCGGCGACCCGGCGGGGGTCGAGCGGGAGGGAGACGGGGGTGAGGTCTTCGGCGAGCGCGGAGGACATGCGGCAACCCTGGTGACCGGGCCGATGGCCCGCGTGCTGGGTGACAGGTTAAAGACGGCCCCCCCGCCCCGCGCAACCCGGCCCTGCCTTCGCGGCCGCGAGAGAAGCCCCTGACACGGGCCCTCCCCTGCCCTATCTTGGCCCGGCGTCCCCGCCGGGTCAGCGTAAGGAGCGTCCGCCTTGGGTATCCCCCTGCTGCAAGCCGCCCGCATCGGCGGCTACCTCGTGAAGCAGCACCTGTCGGGCCGGAAGCGCTACCCGCTCGTGCTCATGCTGGAGCCGCTGTTCCGCTGCAACCTCGCCTGCGCGGGCTGCGGCAAGATCGACTACCCCGACGAGATCCTGAACCAGCGCCTCTCCTACGAGGACTGCATGGCGGCGATCGACGAGTGCGGCGCCCCCGTCGTCTCCATCGCCGGCGGCGAGCCCCTGCTGCACCGCGAGCTGCCGCGCATCGTGAAGGGTTACCTGGAGCGGAAGAAGTTCGTCATCCTCTGCACCAACGCCCTGCTGCTGGCGAAGAAAATCGACGACTACGAGCCGCACCCGTCCTTCACTTGGTCCGTCCACCTCGACGGCAACGAGGCGATGCACGACAAGTCGGTCTGCCAGACCGGGGTCTACGACAAGGCCGTCGAGGCGATCCGGCTGGCGAAGTCGAAGGGCTTCCAGGTCTCGATCAACTGCACGCTGTTCCACGGGGCGGACCCGGAGGAGGTGGCGCACTTCTTCGACGACGTGACCGCCCTCGGCATCAACGGCATCACCGTCTCCCCCGGCTACGCCTACGAACGGGCGCCGGACCAGCAGCACTTCCTCAACCGCACGCGGACGAAGGAGCTGTTCCGCGGCATCCTGTCCCGCGGGCGCGGCGGCAAGGCTTGGCCCTTCTCGCAGTCGCTCATGTTCCTCGACTTCCTCGCGGGCAACCAGGCGTATTCCTGCACGCCCTGGGGCAACCCGACGCGCACCGTCTTCGGCTGGCAGAAGCCCTGCTACCTGCTCGGCGAGGGCTACGCGAAGACCTTCAGGGAACTGATGGACGACACGGAGTGGGACAAGTACGGCGTCGGCAATTACGAGAAATGCGCCGACTGCATGGTCCACTCGGGCTTCGAGGCGTCGGCGGTGAAGGACATCGTCACGAAGCCCTGGAAGGCCGCCGCCGTGGCGCTCCGCGGCGTGCGGACCGACGGCGCGATGGCCACCGACATCTCCCTCGACCGCCAGCGCCCCGCCGAGTTCGTCTTCTCTGGCCACGTCGACACGAAGCTGGCGGAGATCCGCGCCCGCCCCCGCGTCACCCGCTCACCCGGCCAGCCCAAGGCCGGGGCCCAGCCGGTCGCGGCCGCGGAGTAGCGCGCGGAACGCCCGCTCCGCCTCCCACGCCGTCCGGAGGAGGGCGGGCAACTGGCCCGGCCGGGCCGCGAGGGAGCGCAGCACGGCGGGAAGGTCGGCCTGCCCGTCGGCCCCCATCCCCACCCGGGCGGCCGGCGGCAGGGTCCGCTCCGCCGCATCCGAGATGACCCGGGCGGCGGCGAACCGCAGGCCGTATTGGTGGGCGACCCGCGCCGCCACCCCGGATTCGAGGTCCACCGCCACGGCGCCCGTCTCCCGATGCCACGCGGCCTTCCCGTCGGCGTCCCCGACGATCGCCTCCGCACCCACGAAGCCGCCGAGGCATGACCCGGGAAGCGCGTCGAGGAGGCGTGCCGCCCACACCGGGTCCGCCGGGATCGCCGTGCCGCCGTGAATGACGGTCCCGGCCACGACCCAGTCCCCCGGCCGCAGTCCCGGCCGCAGCGCGCCGGCGATGCCGAGGCTGACGATGCCGGACACGCCGGCCACGGCGTGGCGCGCCAGCGCCGCCTCCAGCCGCGCCGCATCCCCGCCCCCCGCCACCACGATCACGCCCGGGCCCGAGAGGATCCGCGCCTCCCGCCGCAGGCCCGTCGCGATGAGGAGGGGCGTGACGCCCGGCGTCACATCCCGTAGGCCACGCGCCGGTCGTTCGCCCGCCGCAGGTTGCGGTATCGCGCCATCGCCCAGAGCGGGAAGATCACGGGATACCCGTGGTAGCGGAGGTAGAACACGCGCGGGAAGCCGCCGCCCGTGTAGGCGTCCTGCGACCACGTCCCGTCCGCCCCCTGCGTCCGCCGCAGGTGGGCGATGCCGCGGGCCACGGCCGGGTGGTCCACCTCCCCCGCCGCCATCAGCCCCAGCACCGCCCAGGCGGTCTGCGACGCGGTGGACGGCGCGGGCTCATGCCCGGCGCGGTCCAGCCGGTAGCTCTCGCACCCCTCCCCCCACCCGCCATCCGGGTTCTGGATGGAGAGGAGCCACTCCGCCCCCCGCCGGACGGAGGGCGAGGACGGGTCACGTCCCGCTGCGCCCAGCGCCAGCAGCGCGGACCATGTCCCGTAGATGTGGTTCACGCCCCAGCGGCCGAACCAGCTTCCCTCGGTTTCCTGCTCGCGCTCCAGGTAGTCCAGCGCCGCCCGCATCCGCGGGCTGCCCGGCGCCTCCCCCAGCTGCGCCAGCATGCCGACGCAGCGCGCCGAGACATCGGCCGTCGGCGGGTCTAGCAGGGCGCCGTGATCGGCGAAGGGGATGTTGTTCAGATAGTCATGGACGTTGTCCGCATCGAACGCGCCCCAGCCCCCGTTGGCGCTCTGCATCCCCGCCGTCCATTCGGCGCCGCGGGCGATGGCCTCGTCGTAGCCGTCCAGCCCCAGGGCGCCGCGTGCCCGGTCCATCGCCATGACGACCACGGCGGTGTCGTCGAGGTCGGGATAATGGGCGTTGCGATACTGGAACGCCCAGCCCCCGGGCCGGACGAGGGGCCGCCCGTCCGTCCAGTCACCCCGCACCTCCAGCTCCTGCAGGGGTCGGAGCCAGTCGAGGGCGGGCGGCACGGTCCGCGCCGCCGTCTCGCCGCCGACCTCCAGCATGGCGTGCGCCGCCAGCGCCGTGTCCCATACGGGCGATACGCAGGGCTGGCAGTAGGCCTCGTCCTCCCGCACCACCAGGAGCCGCTCGATCGCCCGCCGGGCCCTGGCGCGGTCCGGATGGTCCGGCGCGTAGCCGAGGGCGTCGTACATCATCACGGCGTTCGCCATCGCCGGGTAGATCGCGCCGAGCCCGTCCTCGCCGTTCAGGCGCTCGGTCACGAAGGCGACGCAGCGCTCGATGGCGCGCTGACGCAGGGTGCGGGGGCCGAGGGGTTCGAGCGCCTTGATGGCGACGTCCAGACCGTTGAAGAACAGCGCCCAGGCCGGGTGCTGGTGGGTCGGTCCCTCCCGCTTCGGCGGCGCGCCGGGGGCGAAGAGCTCGGCCACCCGCACTCCCCGCGGATTGCGCGCCCGGGGCCGCAGCGCCTTCAGCACGAGCAACGGCACGAGCACCGTCCGCGCCCAGTAGGAGATGCGGGACAGGTGGAAGGGCGACCAGCGGGGAAGGAGGATGACCTCCACGGGCACCGTCGGCACCCGCCGCCAGGGCAACTCCCCGAACAGGGCGAGGAGGATGCGGGTGAAGACGTTCGCCGCCCCGACCCCGCCATGGGCCAGGATCGCCGCGCGGGCGCGGGCCATGTGCGGCGCGTCCGGGTCGTCCCCGATCATCTTGAGGCAGAAGTAGGCCTTCACCGAGGCCGAGATGTCGAAGGCCCCGCCGTGGAACAGCGGCCAGCCGCCGTGATCCGCCTGGATACGTCGGAGGTAGGTGCCGATCCGCGCCTCCAGGACCGGGTCGTCCGGTTCCCCGAGGTGCTGGCGGAGCAGCACGTACTCCGCGGGGATCGTGGCGTCCGCCTCCAGCTCGAACACCCAAACCCCGTCCCCGCGCTGCCGGGCGGCGAGCGCGGCGGCGGCGCGGCGGATGGAATCCTCGATCCCGTCGGGGATCCCATCGGGTGTCATCTGCTCGGCGGCGAGGAGGCCGCCCGGCGCGTCGTTCATGCGACGCCGGTATCGGGAACCGACGGTCCCCTGGCAAGCGGGCGCCTGGACGTTGCGCGCCTCATCCGATCACGGCCACGCGCGCGATGATGCGGAGGAGGCGCCCCTTGCCGATCCGGGCGCGGCGGCGCGGCGGCGCCCAGCCGGACCGCAGCATGTCCTCCAGCAGGGCGCGATACACCGCCGCCATGAGCCGGGGCGCGAACAGCCGTCCCCCCGGTCGCGCGCGGAGGACCGAGTCGGCGACGCCGAAATGCTCCAGCGCCCGGCCGGCGAGGGCGCGGCACGCCACGTCCACCATGGGGTCCCCCACCATGACCGCCGGGTCGCCGCACGCCGCACCGGGCGGGAGGAGATCGCGGGGCAGGTAGAGCCGGCCGATCGCCGCGTCCTCGTCCAGGTCGCGCAGGATGTTCGTCATTTGCAGCGCCCGACCGAGGTGGTGGGCGAGGGTCCCGCCCGGGCCCTCCTCCATCCCGAAGACCCGGACCGAGAGGCGCCCGACCGCGCTCGCCACCCGGTCGCAGTAGAGGTCGAGCGTCGCCTCGTCCGGGGCGCGGATGTCCGCCGCCACGTCCATCGCCATGCCGTCCACCACGGCCCGGAAGTCGGCCTCCCGAAGCCCGAACCGGCGGGTCGCCTCGGCGAGGAACGCGGCGCGTCCGGGGGGACGGCCGGCGAAGAGGGCGGCGAGGTCGTCCCGCCACCCGTCCAGTTCCGCCGCGCGGGCCGGGCGGGGGCGGGTGCCGTCATCCGCCACGTCGTCCACCAGCCGGCAGAAGGCGTAGATCGCGAACATCCCCTCCCGCTCCGCCCGGGGCATGAGGCGCATCGCCGCGTAGAAGGAGGATCGGGCGATCTGGGCACGGAGGGCCGCGGCGTCGGGGGCGGACGGGGCCGGCCCGCCGTCTGGTGCCGCGGTCCCCGCCCCGGCGGACGGGGCCATCGCCGCATCCGGAGCGGGAATCATGCCGTCCGGACCCACGGGCGGGTCAGCCCGGTCCAGCCGAGGGCCACGCCGGACGCGCCGCGGAGCCCGATGGCGATGGCCTCGACCGGACGATGGTGGACGCGCTGGGACAGGGGGTCGCGGCGGGCCAGCCGCCCCACGAGGCTCTCGGCCAGCGCCTGGATCACCCCGACCTCCAGCGCGAGGCGCCGGTCCGCGATCCCGCGGGCGAAGGGCCGCGAGACGTCGAGCAGCGCCGCCGTCCGGCCCGCGAGGCCGCCGATCACCCCGCGCAGGGCCGGCGACGCGACCGGCTCCCGCAACGCGTCGGCGCCCAGCCCGGCCGCCGAGAGGGCATCGAGCGGGACATAGACCCGGTCCAGCGCCCGGATGTCCTTCCCGCAATCCTGCAGGTGGTTGATGACCTGAAGCGCGTTGCAGAGCGCGTCGTTCGCCGGCCAGAGGCTGCGGTCCTCCCCGTGCAGGTCCAGCACGAAGCGTCCCACGGGGGCCGCGGAGAAACGGCAGTAGTCCATCAGCTCGGCCCAGTCGGCGTAGCGGTGCTTCGTGACGTCCTGCCGGAAGGCGGCCAGCAGGTCGCGGGCATGGGCGTCGGTCACGCCGCGGTCCCGCAGCACCGCGCGGAGGGCGTTCCCCGCCGGATCGCTCCCCTCTCCGCGCAGCCCCGCCTCCATCGCGTCGAGGCGCCGCAGCTTCTCCTCCGGCGCGGCGGTGGGGTGGTCCGCCACGTCGTCGGCCGCCCGCGCGAAGCGGTAGAAGGCGAGGATCGCCGGACGCAGTTCCGGGCGGACCAGCCGCGACGCGACGGGGAAGTTCTCGTCGCGATGCCCCTTGCCGGAGGCGAGGTCGGGTGAGGCGGTCACGCGCCCGCCGCCCGGGTGCGGGCCTGGGCCTGGGCGCGGCCCTTCCACATCCCGCCCCGGCCGCGCCGGACCTGGAGCGCGGACCGCACGGTGAACACCGCGTAGGCCGCCGCGATGGCCGGCAACGCGATCCCCCAGAGCGGGGACACCCGGTAGAAACGCAGCATCGGCTGGAACGCCAGGGCCATCAGCGCCCAGGCGGCGAGGCCCGTGACCCGCACCCCGCCATCCCCCAACACCGCGAGGAGCGGCGGCACGAGGTAGGTCACCCCCAGCCCGAGCACCGTCCCGACGAGCAGGACGGGCGAATATCGCAGCTGCGCGTAGGCGGAGCGGGACACCATGCGCCCGATCTCCGCGACGCTGCCGTAGGGGCGGAGGCTCCGCGCCCGGCGGGTCAGGCCGAGCCAGATCGGCCCCTGCGCCTTCAGGCGGCGCGCCAGGGCGCAGTCGTCGATGATCTCCGACCGGACGGAGGCGATGCCCCCCGCGCGTTCCAGCGCGTCCCGCCGCACGAGCATGCACCCCCCCGCGCCCGCCGCGGTGGGGCCGGGGCGGGCGACCCGGGCGAAGGGGTAGAGCATGGCGAAGAAGAACACGAAGGCCGGGATGAGGAACCGCTCCGCCGGCGTGGCACAGGAAAGCCGGGCCATGAGGGAGGTCAGCGCGTGTCCCCCGGCCTCGGCGCGCGCGACGAGGGAGCGGAGGTTGTCGGGGGCATGGCCGATGTCGGCGTCGGTCAGCAGGAGGTAGTCCGGGGCGTCCTCCGCCACCGCCCGCGCGATGCCGCCATGCAGCGCCCAGAGCTTGCCGGTCCAGCCCGGGGGGAGGGGCGTGCCGGTCAGCACCTCCAGCCCGTCCGCGCGGCCCGCCGCTTCCGCCGCGAGGCGCGCGGCGGCGGCGGTGCCGTCCGTGCTGCCGTCATCCACCAGGAGGACCCTGAACGCCCCCGGGTAGTCCTGCCGCAGGAGGCTGCCGACGGATCGCTCGATCACGTCCGCCTCGTCCCGGGCCGGCACGACGACGACGACCGAGGGCCACCGTGCCGGTGCCGGCGGCGCGTCCCGGTCGTCGCGCTCGCGCGCCAGCCAGAAGCCGCCGCGCGCCGCGACGAGCACGAGCCAGATGGCGAGGGAGACGAGGCCGAGGGCGAGGATCACGTCAGGCGCCCCGCGGCGCGGAACCAGCCCAGCGCATCGGCGACCCCTGCCTCCCACGGGCGGGCGCGGTAGCCGAGTTCGCGCTCCGCCTTCGCGGAGGTGAAGAACATGCGGTAGCGCGACATCCGCAGCGCGTCCAAGGTCAGCAGCGGCTCGCGCCCGGTGAGGCGCGCCACCGCCTCCGCCCCCCAGGCCAGCGGGATGAGGGGTGCGCGGGGCAGGCGGGTGCGCGGGGCCCGCCGGCCGGTCAGCCGCGCGATCTCCGCGAGCATCCGTTCGAGCGTCACGTCCTGGCCGCCGAGGATGTAGCGCTCCCCCACCCGCCCCCGGTCGAAGGCGAGGAGGTGCCCGGCGGCGATGTCGTCCACGTGGGCGAGGTTCAGCCCGGTGTCCACGAAGGCGGGGATCCTGCCGAGCGCGGCGTCGAGGATCATCCGCCCCGTCGGCGTCGGCCGGATGTCGCGCGGGCCGATGGGGGTGGAGGGGTTCACGATCACCGCGGGCAGCCCGTCGCGCGCCACCATCTCCTCCACCGCACGTTCGGCGAGGGTCTTGCTGCGCTTGTAGGCGCCGATGGATTCGGCGGGGTCCGCCGGTGCCGTCTCGTCCACCGGCGCGGTCGCGCCCGCGACACGAAGGGTGGCGACGCTGCTGGTGTAGACGATCCGCGGCACCCCCTCCTCCAGCGCCGCGCGCATGAGGTGGCGGGTGCCGTCCACGTTGGCGCGGATGATCTCGTGCGGATCGGGCGCCCACAGGCGGTAATCGGCGGCGACGTGGAACAGCGCCCGCGCCCCGTGCAGCGCCGGCCGCAGGGTCTCGGGACGGGTCAGGTCGCCCTCGACCACCTCCAGGTCGAGCCCCGCGAGGTTGCCGCGCGGCGAGGCCGGCCGCACCAGCACCCGGACACGCGCGCCCTGCGCCAGCAGCGCCCGCGCGACCGCCGAACCGAGGAAGCCGGTCGCGCCCGTCACGAGGACGGTGTGGCCGGCCGCGGGCGATCCGTCGCTCACGGCACGGGTCGGGGGGGCGGGACCGGGGGTTTCGGCATGGCCGCCGGGGTATCCCGGCGGCGCCCCCCCCCCCACCCGGGCGGGGGGGGGGGGCGGGGGTGGGGGC
>CAXVWQ010000295.1:0-5133 GCA_964263755.1 Roseomonas sp.
TCCTGCATCTACGGTATCGGCTCGGTCGAGACCTATTCGCGGATGGTGGTGAAGCTGGAGGTCGGCGGCCAGATCGACCGCGACGCGCTGATCAAGGGCCTGGTCGAGCAGCAGTATCGTCGCAACGACAGCTTCTTCGCCCGCGGCACCTTCCGCATCCGCGGCGAGACCGTCGATATCTGGCCGGCCCAGTTGGAAGACCGTGCCTGGCGGGTCAGCCTCTTCGGCGACGACATCGAATCGCTGCGCGAATTCGACCCGCTGACCGGCGAGGTCGCCGGCGAGATGGAGCGCGTCGCGATCTACGCGAACAGCCACTACGTCACCCCGCGCCCGACGCTGATCCAGGCCATCCGCGACATCAAGATCGAGCTGCGCGAGACGCTGGCCCGCCTGAACGCCGAGGGCAAGCTGCTGGAGGCCCAGCGGCTGGAGCAGCGCACCACCTTCGACATCGAGATGATGGAGACCACGGGCGTCTGCAAAGGCATCGAGAACTACTCCCGCTACCTCTCCGGCCGTGGCCCGGGCGAGCCGCCGCCGACGCTGTTCGAATACCTGCCGGAGGGCGCGCTGCTCATCGTGGACGAGAGCCACGTCACCATCGGCCAGATCGGCGGGATGCAGCGCGGCGACTTCGCGCGGAAGTCCGTGCTGGCGGATTTCGGCTTCCGCCTGCCGTCCTGCATCGACAACCGCCCCCTCAAGTTCGAGGAGTGGGAGCGCTTCCGGCCCGAGACGCTGTTCGTCTCCGCGACGCCGGGCCCCTGGGAGATGGAGCGCACGGGCGGCACCTTCGCGGAGCAGGTGATCCGGCCGACCGGACTGATCGATCCGATGACGGAAATCCGGCCCGTCGAGGGGCAGGTGGACGACCTGCTGGACCAGTGCCGCACCGTCATCAGCCAGGGCGGCCGCGTCCTCGTCACCACGCTGACGAAGCGCATGGCGGAGGACCTGACGGAATACATGACGGAGACGGGCATCAAGGTCCGCTACCTCCATTCCGACGTGGACACGCTGGAGCGCATCGAGATCATCCGCGACCTCAGGCGCGGCGTGTTCGACGTGCTCGTGGGCATCAACCTGCTGCGGGAAGGGCTGGACATCCCGGAATGCCGCCTCGTCGCGATCCTCGACGCGGACAAGGAGGGCTTCCTGCGCTCGACCACCGCGCTGATCCAGACCATCGGCCGCGCCGCCCGCAACGCCGAGGGGCGGGTGATCCTCTACGCCGACGTGATGACCCGCTCCATCCGCGCGGCGCTGGAGGAGACGGACCGCCGCCGCGCGAAGCAGGTGGCCTACAACACCGAACACGGCATCACGCCGCAGACCATCATCCGCGACATCTCCGACGTGCTGAAATCCGTCTACGAAGCGGATTACGTCACGGTGGAGGCGGTGGAGGGCGACGCGGCGTCGGAGTTCGTCGGCAAGGACCTGCGGGCGAGCATCGCCGAACTGGAGCGCCGGATGCGCGCCGCCGCCGCCGACCTGGAGTTCGAGACGGCGGCGCGGCTGCGCGACGAGATCAAGCGGCTGGAGGCCCTCGAACTCGGCCTCGACGCGCCGCCGCCGACGGGACGGCAGGCGCGGCCCGGACAGGATTGGAAGCCGAAGCCCCTCGGCCCGGGCGGGGGCGGCTACGATCCGGACAAGGCGAAGAACCGCATGGCCTCCCGCGGCACGCCGCGCCGCAAGAAGGCCTGACGCGCAACCCCGACACACCGCCGGCGATACGGTCCGGAACATGCGGGACGGGCCGTCCCGTGAAGGAGATCGCCATGCGAACGAGGATCGGAATCAACGCGGCACCCGGCGCCGTGATGGACTGGCTGTCGGACCCCGCGAACGCCCGCCACTGGCTCGCCCACATCCGGCACGATGCGGACGTGATGCCGGACGTGGACCTGACGGCCGACGCCGACGCGATGACCGTGCGCTGGACCAATGCGCCGGCCGGGGAGATGCGCGTCTCCGGCGAGGGCGCGGCGGCGGAGGTGACGATCACCTTCGCGGACACCGGGCACATCGAGGAACCGCCCGCGGAGGAGGAGAGCCCGGACGACCCCTCCACGAACGGCGCGAACGCGCTGCGCTCCATCAAGTCTCACGTCGAGGGCGTCGGCGGCGGCGACGCGACGCTGCACGTGGAGGGCATCGCGTCGCGCGAACAGGTCGAGGAAGCGGCGCGGGACCCCGCGTCGTAGGTCAGTCCGCCGTCGCGCCGGAACGGCGGACGACCTCGCCCCAGCGTGCGGCCTCGGCGCGGATGAAGGCGCCGAAAGCCTCGGGGGTGCCGCCGACGGCGACGGCGCCCTGATCGCGCAGGGCGCGCTCCACGTCGGGGTCGCGCAACGCCGTCGCCACGGTGGCCTGCATGGCCGCGATCATCGGGGCCGGCGTGGCGCCGGGCGCGACCAGCCCGTACCAGTTCACGGCCTCCACCGCCGGGAATCCGGCCTCGGCGGTGGTGGGCACGTCGGGGAGAAGGGCGGAGCGTTCGCGGCTGCCGATCGCCACGGCGCGCAGGGCGCCCGCCCGGACCTGCGGGAGTAGCACCGGGATGTCCGCGAACATCATCTGCACCTGGCCCGAGACGAGGTCCGTCACCGCCGGTGCCGCGCCGCGATAGGGCACGTGCGCGATGTCCAGCCCGGCCGCGAAGCGCAGCTGCTCGCCCGCGAGGTGCGGCATGGAGCCGTTGCCGGAGGAGGCGAAGTTCAGCCGCCCCGGGTTGGCGCGGGCGTGGGCGACGAGTTCGGCGAGCGTCGCCGCCGGCACGCGCAGGTTCACCGCCAGCAGTTCCGGCACCGTCGCGACGAGGGTGACCGGCGCGAGGTCGCGGCCGACCGCGTAGGGCAGGTTCGGCACGAGGCTCGCGGCGATGGCGAGGGCCCCGGCGCTCGTGAGCGCCACCGTGTGCCCATCCGGCGCGGCCTTGGCGACGAGGTCGGTGCCGGTGACGCCCCCGGCGCCCGCGCGGTTGTCCACGACGACGGGCTGGCCGATTAGGGCCGCCATCCGCGTCGCGAGGACGCGGGCGATGATGTCGTTCGGTCCGCCCGGCGGGAAGGGTACCACCATCCGCAGCGGGCGGGTGAAGGGCGCTGGCTGGGCGAGGGCGGGGAGACCCGACACCGTCGCGGCGAGGACGCTGCGCCGGGCGAGACGGGTCATGCGTGGTCGTCCTCCGCGAAGGGGTCGGGGGCGCCCTCGGGGACGCCGATGTCGAAGACGTTGAGGGTCATCGAGACGAGGCCGTAGTAGCCGAGGAGGCCGACGAGCTCGGCCAGCCCGCGTTCGCCGAGGACGTCGCGGCCCTCGGCATAGGCCGCGTCGGTCAGGCCGCGATCGAGGTGGATGGCGCGCGCGGCATCGTGGACGACACGGGCGGGGGCGTCCGGGAAGTCGGGGCGGCGGTTCGTGCGGATCGCCTCGATGATCGCGTCCTCCAGCCCCGCGTCGCGGGCGGCGATGGCATGGACGTGCCATTCGTAGCGGCTGGACCAGACGCGGGCGGTGACGAGGATCGCGAGTTCGGACAGGCGCGGGCCGAGCACCGTCCGGTAGCGCAGGAACTCCCCGAGCGCGGCGGCGCGGCGCCCGAGTTCGGGAGAGGCGATCCAGGCGCGCATCGGTGCCGGCACCCGGCCGCGCAGCCCGGCCGTCGCCTCGGCCAGCACGGCGCGCTGCTCCGGGGTGCGGTCGGCGTCCGGCACGTCGGGAAGGCGTGGCGGGGCGCGGTCCATCGGGCGTTCCGTTTCCTCTCCGCGAAGGATTGCCACCCGCCCCGCCCCCTGCCTAGGCTCCTCGTCAAGAATGGGAGAGCGTCCTATGGGCATCGGCGATTCCGCCGGGCGGGGCTGACGGCGCGTGGCCGCCGTCGATATCCGCGACGTCCGCAAGTCCTTCGGCACGACGAAGATCCTCCACGGGGTGTCGGTGGACATCGCGGACGGGGAGTTCTGCGTGCTCGTGGGCCCCTCGGGCTGCGGCAAGTCCACCCTCCTGCGGATGATCGCGGGGCTGGAGAACATCACGGGCGGCGAGATCGTCATCGGCACGCGGGTGGTGAACGACCTGCCGCCGAAGGACCGCGACATCGCGATGGTGTTCCAGAACTACGCGCTCTATCCCCACATGACGGTGCGGGAGAACATGGGCTTCTCCCTCAAGCTGGCGAAGGCGCCGGCCGACGTGATGGCGAACGAGATCGGGCGGGCCGCGCGCATCCTCGGGCTGGAGGCGCTGCTGGAACGGTATCCCCGGCAGCTGTCCGGCGGGCAGCGGCAGCGCGTCGCGATGGGCCGGGCGATCGTTCGGAACCCCCAGGTGTTCCTGTTCGACGAGCCGCTGTCCAACCTCGACGCCAAGCTGCGCGTGCAGATGCGGGCGGAGATCAAGGACCTGCACCAGCGGCTGCGGGTCACCACCGTCTACGTCACGCACGACCAGATCGAGGCGCTGACGATGGCGGACAAGATCGTCGTCATGAACGGCGGCCGGATCGAGCAGGCCGGGGCCCCGCTGGAACTCTACGACCGGCCGAACAACCTGTTCGTCGCGGGCTTCATCGGCTCGCCCGCGATGAACATGCTGCGCGGCACCGTAGAGGGCGGCGGCGTGCGCGTGGCCGGAACGACGTGGCCGCTTCCCGCCAACGCCGGCGTCACGCCGGGGCAGCCGATCATCTACGGCGTGCGGCCGGAGCACCTCTCGCTCGACGCCGGCGGCATCCCCGGTTCGGTGGCGCTGGTGGAGCCGACGGGATCGGAGACGCAGGTCACGATGCGCCTCGGCGAGGGCTCGCTCATCGGCGCCTTCCGGGAACGCGTCACGGCGCGGCCGGGCGACACGCTGACCGTGCGGCCCGACACGTCCCTCGTGCACCTGTTCGACGCGGAAACCGGCCGGCGCCTCTGAACGCGCGGCCATGACGGGAGGAACGAGAATGGCGAACATCATCACCCGCCGCAGCCTGCTGGCGGCCTCGGCCGCGGCGATGGCGGCGACGGCAGTCGGAGAGGCCGGGGCGCAGATCCAGCGCACGAACGCGCCGGCCTACAACACGCAGATCGAGAACGGCGCGACGCTCCGGATGCTCCGCCCCGTGCGCTTCGTGCAGCC
>CAXVWQ010000296.1:0-3892 GCA_964263755.1 Roseomonas sp.
CGTGAGACCCGTCGTGTTGCCCATGAGCTGCGCGTCCATCTCCTTCAGGCGCTTGATGGAGCCCTGGATCGTCTTCCAGTTCGTCAGCATGCCGCCGAGCCAGCGGTGGTTGACGTAGTACTGGCCGCACTTCGTCGCGGCCTCCGCCACGTAGTCGGCCGCCGCCTTCTTCGTGCCGACGAACAGCACGCGGCCGCCGCCGCCGACGATGTCGCGGATGGCGCGGAGCGCGCGGTCCATCATCGGGACGGTCTGCTGCAGGTCCATGATGTGGACCTGGTTGCGGATGCCGAAGATGTAGGGCGCCATGCGGGGGTTCCACCGGCGGGTGTGGTGGCCGAAGTGGACGCCGGCCTCGAGCAGGCCGCGCAGGGTGACGTCGGGCATCGCCATGGGGCGTGAACCTTTCTTCCGATGTGGTCCGGTTGGGCCTCCGCGGCGCATGCTCCCCGGGTGGGGAGACCGGACCCTTGCCGCGTGTCTCGGAAGGGCGCGCCGCGTGCGGATTTGCCGGGCGCGGGGCGATGCCCCGGCCGGCGGCGGGCATGTGGCACGGGGGCGGGTGCGGGGCAAGGGCGATGTGTGGTAGGCGGGCAGCGTGCCGGACTATCTTTCCCTCTCCGAACGGCAGTTGCTCGGCCGCTTCGCTAACCTTCTGGCGCAGCGTGCCCCGGGGCATGTCCGAGCCATCCGCGTCTTCGGTTCCCGGGCCCGGGGCGACAGCGACGAGCATTCCGACCTCGACGTGGCCATCGAGCCGGACGGGGATGTTGTCATCGCCGAACTTCGGCGCACCACCCTGGATGCGGCCTGGGACGCCATGGAGGAACTGGACCTTCAGGAGATGATGCTGTCCCCCGTGGTCCTGCCGATGGATGGGCTCGGTCTCGCGGGCGTCGTCGCGGAGCAGGGGCTGCTGGTCTGGACGCCAGGGCGGACGGGCTGATGGCGCCGCTTCCGCCCGAGGAACACTTCGAGAAGGTACCGCGCTTCCTGCACGGCGCGGTCGGCGCCTACCGGGATGGCGCGTGGGAATCAGCCATCCACGCGGTGTATTACGCGAGCCTGCACGCGGCGCTCGGCCTCCTGGCGGACCGGGGGGTGAGCCCCGGGACGCACGCCGGCGCCGTCAACATGCTCGGGCTCCATTTCGTGAAGCCGGGGCTGATGTCCGCCGAGGTGGGACGCGCACTGCCGAAGCTCGCGACCCTGCGCCACCTGGCGGATTACGGCGCGACCGCGGGGACCGATCGCGGGGCGGCCCTGGACGCGGGACACCTCGGGCTGACCTTCCTCGACGCCGTGCTGGCCGTGCATCCGGGATCGCCGGACGTCCGCGTCGGGCTCGGCCGCCTCCGCGAGGCGGTGGACGGCGCGAGCCGCGACTGACGGTCAGCCGGCCAGCGCGGCGTCCAGGCGGCGCAGCACGCCCGCCTCGGCGTCGGAGACCTTGCTCGTCAGGCCGAGGAAGCCGCCGGCGGCCTCCGCCACCCGGCGGGCGCGGCCGGTGACCTGGGCGCGGAGGGAGGCGCGGGCGGAGGCGTCCATCGTCGTCGTGGTGGCGCGGGCGTAGGATTCCCACGTCTCCATGAGGGTCGCGGGGGGCTTGGCGGCGAGCCAGCCGGTGAGGAGGGCGTGGGCGGGGGTTCCGGCCGTCACGCCCGACTCCGCGGCGGCGGACATCACGGCGTCGCGCTCCTTCGCGTCGAGTTCGCCATCGGCCCAGGCGACGGCGACGAGGGGGACGAGGGTGAGGGCGGCGGCGCCGGCGGTGTCGAGGCCGGCGGCGGAGATGCGATCCAGCAGGGCGTCGTCGGTGATGCCGGTGGCGTTGCGCAGGGCGGTTCGGGGATCGGCCGCGGCGTCGGTCTTCCGCATGCGCTCCAGGAGGGCGCGGTCCTGGGCGGCGAAGAACGCCTCCTCCATCGCGCGGCGGCGGTCGTCGAGGGCATCGCTCATCGTGGGGGCTCCCGGGCTGGCGGGCGCGGTTTAGACCGGGGCGGCGCGCGGGGGAACGGGGCTACGCGGCGTGGACCCCCTCCACCCCGGGCACGACCTTCAGCGCCTGGGCGAGGCGGGGGGAGACGTTCCAGCGACCGGGAAGGGCGAGTTCGACCTCCTGGCCCGGGCCGGTGCGGGGGATGACGATGACGTTGCCCTTCCCCCTCCCCTCCCGCTCCAGCAGGACACGGAGGGGTTCGAGGGCGGCGGGGGTGGCGATCTCCACGCGCAGGTCCTGGCCGACGGCGTTGGCGGCCTTCTCCAGCGGTTCGCAGTCCATGGCGGTGAGGCGGACGGCCTCGCCGTCGGCGCGGGCCTCGGCGGTGAAGAGGACGGCGCTGCCCTCCGTCAGCATCTCCCGGCACTTCCCCAGGACCTCGGAGAAGCAGGTGATCTCGGTGGAGCCGCTGGCGTCGGAGAGGCGGATCCAGGACATGCGGGAGCCGGTCTTCGTCGTGCGCTCCTTCGCGCCGATGACGGTGCCGGCGATCTTCATGCGGCCGACGCCGGCGAGGGCGCGCTCGTTCACGCGGGCGATGGGGACGACGCCGAGTTTCCGCAGGTGCTCCTTGTAGGCGTCGAGCGGATGAGCGGAGAGGTGGAAGCCGATGGCTTCCGCCTCGTGCGACAGGCGGTCGAGTTGCGGCCAGTCCGGCATGTCGCGGAGGCGGAGGGGGGGCGTTTCCTGCACGCCGCCGAACAGGCCGATCTGGTCGGAGGAGCGGTCCTCCGCGGCGGCCTGGGCGCGGCGGAGGATGGCCTCGGCGGCGTCGTGGACGCGGGCGCGGTTGGGGTCGAGGCACTCGAAGGCGCCGGCGCGGGCGAGGTTCTCGATCTGGAGCTTGTTGAGTTGCTTGGGGTCGGCGCGGTCGGCGAGGTCCGAGAGGGACTTGAAGGGCTTGTCGCCGCGGACGCGGACGAGGTCCTGCATGGCGCCGAGGCCGACGCGCTTCACGGCGGCGAGGGCGAAGCGGATGGCTTCGGTGCCGTCCTCCCCACGCTCGACGCTGAACTCGGCCTCGCTGAGGTTCACGTCGGGGGTGAGGATCTTCACGCCGAGGCGGGACGCCTCCTGCATGTGCGACGCCAGCTTGTCGGTGTTCGACAGGTCGGCGGACATGGAGGCGGCGAGGAAGGCGACGGAATGGTTCGCCTTGAGCCAGGCGGTCTGGTACGAGATCAGCGCGTAGGCGGCGGCGTGGGACTTGTTGAAGCCGTACTCCGCGAAGCGGGCCATGAGATCGAAGATCTCGCCGGCCTTGTCCTTCGGCATGCCCTTGGCGATGGCACCGTCCACGAAGGTGGCGCGCTGCGCCTCCATCTCCGAGCGGATCTTCTTGCCCATCGCGCGGCGCAGCAGGTCGGCGGCGCCGAGGGTGTAGCCCGCGAGTTCCTGCGCGATGGTCATGACCTGCTCCTGGTAGACCAGGATGCCGTAGGTCTCCTCGACGTAGGGGCGCATGGAGGGGTGGACGGCCTCCCACGGCTCGCCGTGTTTGCGGGAGCAGTAGGCGGGGATGTTGGCCATCGGGCCGGGGCGGTAGAGCGAGACGGCGGCGATGCGGTCCTCGAACCGGTCGGGGCGCATCATGCGGAGGCAGTCCCGCATGCCCTGGCCTTCGAACTGGAACACGCCGGCCGCGTCGCCCTTCGCGAGCATGGCGAAGGTCCCCGCGTCGTCGAGCGGGATGGTGGTGAGGTCGAGGGTGATGCCCTGGGATTTCAGGATGGCTGTCGCGCGTTGCAGCACCGTGAGCGTCTTCAGGCCGAGGAAGTCGAACTTCACGAGGCTCGCGTCCTCCACGTATTTCATGGAGTACTGGGTGACGAGCATCTCGGAGCGCGGGTCGCGGTAGAGGGGGACGGTGCCGATCAGCGGCTCCCGCCCGAT
>CAXVWQ010000297.1:0-16519 GCA_964263755.1 Roseomonas sp.
CCGCCGCCGCCCTTGCCGCCCACCGCGGCGGAGGCGGCGCGCACGAGGGCCACGGCGTCGGCACGGCCCTTCGCCGCCTCGCGCACCGCCACGACGACGGACGCCTTCCCCTCTGCGGAGGAGACGAGGGCGACGACATCCGCCGTGCCGCCCTTGAGGATGGCCTCCGCGAGCGACTTGAGGTCGCGGGGCGGCGTGTCGCCGAGGTCACGCAGCGAGACGCGCAGGCCCGCGATCTCCTCCACTTCCGCCGCCGTGCCGCCGGTGGCGAGCTTGCGGCGCAGGTCGGCCACTTCCCGCTCCAGCCGGCGGCGGTCCTCCACCAGCGCGGCCACGCGGGCCGGCAATTCGGCGGCCGGGACCTTCAGCGTGGCCGCCGTGTCGCGCAGGATGCGGTCGTTCGCGTCCATCACCGCGAGGGCTGCGGCGCCGGTCACCGCCTCCACCCGCCGCACGCCGGCGGACACCGCGCCCTCGCCCACGATCCGGAACAGGCCGATGTCGCCGGTGCGGCCGACATGGGTGCCGCCGCACAGTTCGAGCGAATAGACGCCGTGCTTCGCCGCGGCGGCCGGATCGTGGCCCATGCCGACGACCCGGACCTCGTCCCCGTACTTCTCCCCGAACAGCGCCGTCGCGCCGGCCTCCACCGCCGCGTCGGGCGTCATGAGGCGGGTCGTGACCTCCGCGTTCTCGCGGATGCGGCCGTTCACCTCCGCTTCCACCCATGCGAGGTCGCCGGGCGTCATCGGCGTGGGCTGCGACACGTCGAAGCGCAGCCGGTCCGGCGCATTCAGCGAACCCTTCTGCGCCACGTGGTCGCCCAGCCGCCGCCGCAGCGCCTCGTGCAGCAGGTGGGTGGCGGAGTGGTGCGCGCGGATGGCCCCGCGCCGCGCGTGGTCCACCGTCGCCACCACGGGGGTGCCGATGCGGGCCGTGCCGGCCTCCACCATGCCGAGGTGGACGAAGAGGCCGAGCTTCTTCTGCGTGTCGCGCACCGTGACGGTCAGCCCGTCCGGTCCGGTGATCGTGCCGGTGTCCCCGACCTGGCCGCCGGACTCCGCGTAGAAGGGCGTCTGGTTGAGGAGGAGCGCGACCTCCGTCCCCGGCCCCGCCGCCCCCACCTCCACGCCGTTCGCGACGACGGCGATCACCTCGCCCTCCGCCCGCTCCGTCGTGTAGCCGAGGAACTCGGTGCCCCCGAGGCGGTCCTTCAGGTCGAACCACAGCCCCTCGGTCGCCGCCTCCCCCGACCCGGACCACGCGGCCCGGGCGCGCCGGCGCTGCTCGGTCATGGCGGTATCGAAGCTCGCCACGTCCACGCCCCGCCCTTCGGCGCGCAGCGCGTCCTGCGTCAGGTCCAGCGGGAAGCCGTAGGTGTCGTAGAGCCGGAAGGCGACGTCGCCGGGCAGCGCCTGGCCCTCGCCGAGACGGGCCGTCTCCTCCGCCAGCAGCCCGAGGCCGCGTTCGAGGAGCGACCGGAACCGCGTCTCCTCCAGCCGCAGCGTCTCGGCGACGAGCGCTTCCGCACGGATGAGTTCCGGATAGGCGCCGCCCATCTGGCGGTTCAGCACGGGCACGAGGCGCGCCAGCAGCGGCTCCCGCACGCCCATCATGTGCGCGTGCCGCATGGCCCGCCGCAGGATGCGCCGCAGCACGTAGCCGCGCCCTTCGTTCGAGGGCAGCACCCCCTCCGCCATGAGGAAGGCGCCGGACCGCAGGTGGTCCGCCACGACGCGGTGGGAGGCCTTGAACGGCCCGTCCGGCTCCTGCCCCGTGAGGTTCGCGCTGGCCTCGATGATCGCCCGGAAGGTGTCGGTGTCGTAGTTGTCGTGGACGCCCTGGAGGATCGCGGCGACCCGCTCCATCCCCATGCCCGTGTCGATCGAGGGGTGCGGCAGGTCGTGCCGGACCCCGGGCGGGCCCTCCTCGAACTGCATGAAGACGAGGTTCCAGATCTCGATGAACCGATCGCCGCCCTCGTCGGCCGAACCGGGGGGACCGCCGGGGATGGACGGCCCGTGGTCGTAGAAGATCTCGGAGCACGGTCCGCACGGCCCCGTGTCGCCCATGCGCCAGAAGTTGTCGGCCGTGGCGATGCGGATGATGCGGTCGTCCGGCAGCCCCGCGATCCCCCGCCACAACGCCGCCGCGTCCTCATCGTCGTGGAACACGGTGACGAGCAGGCGGTCCTTCGCCAGCCCGAAATCCTTCGTCAGCAACTCCCAGGCGTGGGTGATCGCCCGTTCCTTGAAGTAGTCGCCGAAGGAGAAGTTCCCGAGCATCTCGAAGAAGGTGTGGTGCCGCGCGGTATAGCCGACGTTGTCGAGGTCGTTGTGCTTGCCGCCCGCTCGGATGCACTTCTGCGACGTGGTGGCGCGGGTGTAGGGCCGGCGCTCCTGCCCGGTGAAGACGTTCTTGAACTGAACCATGCCGGAGTTGGTGAACAGCAGCGTCGGGTCGTTCCGCGGGACCAGCGGGCTGCTCTCGACGACCGCGTGGCCATGGCGCGCGAAATAGTCCAGGAAGGTCGCGCGGATCTCGTTCGTGCTGCTCATGGGGGCTTGCTGGGCTTCCGGTCGGCCCGTGGGGGCGGGTCCGCTGCCCTTACCCCGTGGCCGCCGGGGGCGTCGAGGGGAGGCCCTCAGGGCGCGTCGGGCTCCGGGTCCGGTCCCGGGTCCGACGCGGCGGGACCCGTCGCCACCGGCATGATCGCGCCGGCACCGAGGACGAGGGTGGGCGCCGTCCGCCCCGGCGCCGCCGACAGCGCCTGCAACGTGCGAAGCGCCTGGAGTTCCGGGTTCCCCCGCAGCATCCGCGCGGCATTGGCGAGGGAGCGCAGCGCCGCCCCCTCCCCTCGGGCCCGCTCCAGGGCGGCCAGCCCTTCGCGCCGGGCGCGCTCCACCTCCGTCACCATCCGCCGGACCTCGGCCGGCAGGTGGAGGTCTCGCAGCACCACCGATTCGACCTCGGCGCCGAGCGAGGCCGCCGCCTCGGCCACGGGTGCACGGAGCGCGTCCCGCAGCGGCGCGCCCTCCGCGCGAAGGGACAGCAGCCCGTCCAGGTCGGTTCCGGCGATCACCGCCCGCAGGGCCGTCTGGGCGGCGGCGTGGAGCGCTTCCGGCACGGGGACGTCGATCCCGTTGCTGCTCGCGTGGAAGCGCCGCGCGTCGGTCACGCGCCACAGCAGCGTGGCGGAGAGACGAACCGCGAAGCCGTCCCGCGTCAGCGCCTCCTGTCCCGAGACGACGGTGATGCGGGGGTTGAGCGAGACGGTGGCGACGTAGCCGCCCCGGCCCGGCGCGTGGCGGCCAGCCGGCAAGGCGCAGGCGAACCGGCCATCCCGGAACAGCAGGCCGGCCTGCCATTCCCACACCGTGACCTTCGCTCGGTCGCGCCGCCGCCAAGCCACCCCGACGACGATGGCCAGGATGATCGCGGCGATCAGCATCAGAAGGGCGACATCGCGCGGCATGCAATCTCCCCGAAGCGATCGCCGCTCCCTCCGGCGCCACATCCCCCGCGCGGGGGCACGAGGCCCGCAGGGCGAGGGGGAGGTTGCCCCTGGCGGGGCCGGCGCCGGAGGTCGCTGAGGGATTTGAACCCGCGCCCTTGAGGGCGACCTTGATGGCCACGCGCATTCCCGCAGCCGGCAACCCTACGGGACGCCCGCGGCCCACGCGCGGCCGGATGAATGAGGGCCACGCGCCCGATCCCGCGTCAAGGCGGTGGTGATACCGTCGGCGGGGCCTGCGCCACTACGCAATCACCCACGATCCGGCGGACAGATCCCCGGGCGCGCCTGAGCGGCGAGGTGGATGACGCCGTCGAACCCGGCGTCAGCGTCAACGAGGCCCGGTTTCGTCCTGTCTCGGACGGCGCTCAGATGAAAACGTGGCGGGGCGGGGGCCGGCCCCGGGCCCGCGCCCCTTCTCAGAAGACGTTCGCGATCAGGAGCGGTTCTCCTTCAGGCGCCCGTCGGTCTCCGGGTCCTTGACCTGCCCGCGGCCGTCGTTCCCCTGATGATTGCCCGCGGCGGAACCGCCCCCGTTCTCCTTCAGGCGCCCGTCGGTGGAAGCATCCTGCACCTGCCCGCGGCCGTCGTCGCCCTGGTGGTTGCCCGAGGCCGAGCCGCCGCCGTTCTGCTTCAGGCGACCGTCCGTGGACGGATCCTTCACGTCGCCCTGGCCATTGTCCTGGTGCCGGCGGTCGCCGGAGGAGGACGCGGACTGCGTGCTGCCGCCGTCGCGGTTCTCCTTCAGTCGGCCATCCGATTCCGGATGCTTCACCTGACCCTGGCCCTGGTTGTTCGTCGCCATGTGCTGTGTCCTCTCCACCCGTTGGGAACGGTCCCGCCGCCTGCGCCTCGCGCCGACGGCGGTAACCCCACCGGCGACGTGAACCGTGACGTGCGGTCCGTTGGGAGAACGCGGTCCGCGCAGGCCGCTTCTCATCCACGCGCGGAACAGTCCGAACAGCCGCGCGTGAGAGAAAATGCGCGCGGAACGACGCGCTCCCGCGACGAACGACGCGGCCGTAAGCCGCGGAAGACCTGGGCTTCAGCGGAACGCGCAAAGAAAAGGGCCGCGCTGATCGCGCGGCCCCGTCCAACCCGCGAAGGCGCCGCGGGTCACTCCGCCGCGGCGGCTTCCTCCGGCTCCGGCGCCGTCGTCATCGCGTTCTGCACCGTACTCGCCTGGGCGCGGATCTTCGCCTCGATGGCGTCGGCGATGGCGGGGTGTTCGCGCAGGAACGCCTTCACGTTCTCCCGCCCCTGCCCGATCCGCTGGCTATCGTAGGAGAACCACGCCCCCGACTTCTCCACGACGCCCGCCTTGACGCCGAGGTCGAGAAGCTCTCCGACCTTCGACACGCCCTCCCCGTACATGATGTCGAACTCCACCTGCCGGAACGGCGGGGCCATCTTGTTCTTCACCACCTTCACGCGGGTCTGGTTGCCGGTCGTCTCCTCCCGGTCCTTGATCGCGCCGATGCGCCGGATCTCCAGGCGGATGGAGGCGTAGAACTTCAGCGCGTTGCCGCCCGTCGTCGTTTCCGGGTTGCCGAACATGACGCCGATCTTCAACCGGATCTGGTTGAGGAAGACCATCATCGTGTTGGAACGGGCGATGGAGCCCGTGAGCTTGCGCAACGCCTGCGACATGAGCCGGGCGTGGAGGCCGACGTGGCTGTCGCCCATCTCGCCTTCCAACTCGGCACGCGGCACGAGCGCGGCGACGGAGTCGATGACGAGCACGTCGATCGCGCCGGAGCGGACGAGCGTGTCCGCGATCTCCAGCGCCTGCTCACCAGCGTCGGGCTGGGAGATGAGGAGGTTGTCCACGTCCACGCCGAGCTTGCGCGCGTAGGTCGGGTCCAGCGCATGCTCCGCGTCGATGAAGGCGCAGACGCCGCCCTTCTTCTGGGCCTCCGCGATCACCTGCAACGCCAGCGTCGTCTTGCCGGAGGATTCCGGCCCGTAGATCTCGACGACGCGGCCCTTCGGCAGCCCGCCGATGCCGAGCGCGAGGTCGAGGCCGAGCGAGCCCGTGGAGATCACCTCCACGTCCTCGTTGATCTGCTTGCCCCCCATCCGCATGATCGAGCCCTTGCCGAACGAGCGTTCGATCTGGCTCAGCGCGGCGTCGAGCGCCTTGTTCTTTTCCATCGTGGCGGGGCCCCCTGTGGCGTCCGGTGCAACCTGTGGTCGTGATCCCCGGGGATCATGCCCCCGCGGAACGATCCTGTTAAGCGGCGCGAAACGGGATGGCGCATACCTTGGAGGAGCGGTCAAACCGAGTCGTCGAACCCGTGATGTTCATATTGTGTTCACGGGTTTGGGGACAAGCGAAATCGCGGGTCAAACCCTTGTCGCGACGCCGGAAACGAGGGCGATCAGCTCGACCGGGCGGAACGGCTTGGCGAGGAACGCCATCCCCTCCGCGGCGAGGTCCGTGCCGAGCGCCGGCTCCGCGTACCCGCTCACGAGGATGACCGGAAGCGCCGGGTGTTGCTCGCGCGCCGCACGCGCCAGGGCCAGCCCATCCATGCCCGGCAGGGCGACATCCGACACGAGGACGGCCGGCCGTAGCCCGTCCCGCAGCAGGTCGAGCGCGGCTTCGGCGTCCTCCGCATCCGTCACCTCGTGCCCCGCCCGCCGTAGGGCGGCGTGCGACAGGCGGCGCAGCGCCGGCTCGTCCTCGACGAGGAGGATGCGCAGGCCATCCGACCCGGCCGGCGGCGGCGGACGGACGGGGGCCGATCGGACCGCCTCCGACGCGATCTCCGGCAGCCCCTCGTCCCCATCGTGCCGCGGGAGGTGGATCCGGAACCGTGCCCCCGGGTGCCCCGAGGGATCGACCTGGAGGGCGCCACCGGACTGGCGGACGATGCCGTGCACCGTCGCGAGCCCCAGGCCCGTCCCGCCGGCCAGCCCCTTGGTCGTGAAGAAGGGCTCGACGATCCGTGGCAGGACGTCCGGCGGGATGCCCGGCCCGGTGTCGGTGACGGACAGCACCGTCCACCGCCCCGGCGGCAGCGGGTCCGGGAAGCCCGGCTCCTCGCGCAGCGCGACCTTGAGGGCCGTGGAGATCGTGAGGTTCCCCCTCCCGCCCATCGCGTCGCGGGCGTTGGCCGCGAGGTTGAGGAGGACCTGATCGAACTGCACGGGGTCCACGCGCACGCGGCGTCCCGCGGCGTCGAGGTCCAGCACCACCGTCACGCCCTGGCCCAGCAGGTTGCGAAGCAGGTTGGCCGTGCCGCGCACAGACTCGTCCACCGGCACCACGCGCGGGGCCAGGACCTGGCGGCGCGCGAAGGCCAGCAGGCGTCGGACGAGCGCCGCACCGCGCTCGGCGGCTTCCTGCGCCGGTTCCAGTTCCGCCGCCGCCGCCGGCGCCGCGATCCGCGCCGCCTCCACCGCCCCGAGGATGATGGCGAGGAAGTTGTTGACGTCGTGCGCGACGCCGCCGGCGAGGCGCCCGAGCGACCGCAGCCGTTCCGCCTCGCTCGCCACGTCCGGAGGCGGCGGGGGGGGATGCAGGAGGACCGCGCGCCGGCCGCCCGGCAAGGAGATGAGCGAGAGCCGGACGGGCGTGGCCCCCGCCAGCAGCAACGTCGTCTCGGCGGAGTCGCAGCGCCCGGCGAGGCACTCCGCGAGGTCCGCCCGCGATTCCCATCGAAAGAGCGCCGAGAGGGCCGTGCCCGGGCGGGGTGCGCCCGGCGGACGGAGGAGACCCCGGAGCGCGGTGTTCGCGTGGAGCACGATATCCGCCCGATCGAGCAACGCGGCGGCCGTGGGAAGACCATCGAGGAGTGCCATCGGAAGCGCGTCGCGGGACTCCCGCCGCCAGGGGCGCCAGAGCCGGGAATGGGGGATCCTCGTCACGCGGTGACCCTAGCGCCGCCCCCGGCGGACCGCGCCGGGTCGGTAGAGCGATGACGGTCATTTTCGCGCGACGGTTGCATCGGTACCCAGCGGTCGCTCAGCCCCGCGCGGGGCGACGGCGCCAGACGAAGGCGATGATCTCCGCGACGGCCCCGTAATGTTCCGGCGGGATCTCCGTCTCCAGGTCCAGCCGGAACAGGGCGCGCGCCAGGGGCGGGTTGGAGACGAGCGGCACGCCCGCCTCGGTGGCCGCCGCGCGGATGCGGGCCGCCACGGCGTCCGCCCCCTTGGCCACGATCCGGGGCGCCGCCGCCGTCCCCTCCTCGTAGGCCAGCGCGACGGCGTAGTGCGTGGGGTTGGTGATGACGACCGCCGCGCGGGGGACCGCCGCCATCATCCGCGACCGCGCCCGTTCCTGTCGCGTGGCGCGCAGCTTCGCCTTCAGGTGCGGGTCGCCGTCGGTGTCCCGCATCTCCTCCTTCATATCCTGGCGGGACATCCGCAGTTGCCGGAGGTGGCGGAACCGCACGAGGAGCAGATCGAGCCCGGCCATGACCGCGAAGGCCGCGAGGACGGAGGCGGCGATGGCCCCCATCCGGTCCCAGGCGAGCGCGAGCAGCCCCGCCGCGCCGAGGTGGAGCGCCGGCGCGAGCCGGTCGGTCGCCGACAGGACGGGCCAGAGCGCCAGCCCGGCCGCGGCGATCTTCAGGACGGTGCGGAGGAACTCGATCAGCCCGTCCGGACCCACGATCCGCTTGACGCCGGCCATCGGCGAGAGGCGACTGAACTGCGGCCGGAGTCCCTTGCCCGACACCAACCCGCGGGTCTGGGCGAGGGTCGCGGCGACCCCGCCGAAGGCCGCCGCGGCCGCGATGGCGAGCGCCACGAGGACGCCCGGCAGCAGCGCCTCCCAGGCCGCGTCCGGCGTGAGGTCGTGGGTGCCGGAGAGGACGCGGCGGAAGGCGGCCAGCCCGGCCCCACCGGCCAGCGGCGCCGCCGCCGCGAGGACCAGCGCGGCGATCAGCAGGGCGGCGAAGCCCGTCGCCTCCTTCGAGAGCGCGACCTGGCCGTCGTCCCGGGCCTTGTCGAGACGCCGCCGTGTCGGGGCCTCCGTGCGATCCTCCGCGTCGTCCTCCGACCCTTCGGCCATCGCTCAGCGGAGCCCGGGAAGCGCGGACCAGCCGTCGCGGAGCGATTCCGTGAACACGGCGATCAACGGCGGGGCGAGGAGGGCGAGAAGGGCGAAGGCGACGAGCACGCCCGCGGGAACGCCGAGGACGTAGACCTGCACCTGCGGCGCGATCCGCGACAGGAGCGCGAGCGACAGGTTCAGGCCGATCGCCGCGAGGATGAACGGCCCGGCGAGCCGCAGCGCCAGCGCGAGGAGGTTCGCGCCGGCGGCGGCCACCTCCTCCGCCGCCGCGCCGGCGGGCCAGGGCGACCCGGGCGGCATGAGGACGTAGGATTCCGCCAGCGCCTGCAGCGGCAGCGCGTGCAGCCCCGTCGAGAGGACGAGGACGGCGGTGGCGAGCGTTCCGAGGCGCGCGAGGGAGGAGGCGCCGGAGCCGAGCGACGGGTCGGGCGTCAGCACGTTCGCCAGCCCGAGTACGACGCCCGCGGCCTGCAACGCCACGGCGAGCGCGAGCGCCAGCAGCCGGGCGAGTCCGGCGAGCCAGAGGCCCGTCAGCACCTCCAGCCCGACGAGCCGCACCGCCTCGGCCGGCTCACCGGGCGCCGCGGGGAGCGAGGGCGCGAGGCCGGGATAGAGGACCGCGACGAGGCCGAGCGCCAGCCCGATCCGCAGCGGCGCCGGAACCTCCGATTCCCCCAGCCCGGGCAGCAGCATCGCCGCGGCGCCGAGGCGGGCGAGGAGGAGGGCCGCGCGGAAGGCCGCGTCGGGCAGGGCGGCGAGGAGGTCGGCCTCGGTCAGGGGAGCCCGCCCACGGCGACGATCCGGTCCATCAGCGTCACCGTCCATTCGCGCAGCGCGCCGAGCATAAAGGGGCCGAGGAGGAGCATCGCCCCGCCGGTCACCGCCAATTTCGGCAGGAAGGCGAGCGACGCCTCCTGGATCTGGGTGAGCGCCTGGACCACCGAGACGCAGAGCCCGACCACGAGGAGCGCGACGAGGATGGGCGCACCCACCTGCGTCGCGACCCACATGGCGTCGCGGACCGACCGCGCGACGAGTTCGCCTTCCATGCCCTGGCCCTCCTGGCCGGTGGCGCGGTCTGCCCTAGATCGGCATCCGCATGACGTCCTGGTATGCCGAGACGACGCGGTCCCGGACCGCGACCGCCGTCTGCAGCGCCGTCTCGGCGCGGGTCAGGGCCAGCACCGCCTCGGTGACGCCGCCGGCGCCGGTGAGGGCGTCGCGGCTGGCCGAATCGGCGGCCCGGCCGGTCTCGACGGCGCCCTCCACCGCGCGGCGCAGCGTCGCGCCGAACCCGGCGTCACCCGCGGGCGTCGCCGGCGCGTTGGCGCCGCGATAGGCCGCGATCGCGGCGACGGCGCCGATGTTGGCGGCCATCAGCGCAGCGCCTCGATGGTTCGGGCGAGCATGCCGCGCGTGGTCTCCAGCACGGAGAGGTTGGCGCCATAGGTCCGCTGCGCCTCCCGCATGTCCATCACCTCCACCATCGAATCGACGTTCGGCGTGCGGACGTAGCCGCCGGCATCGGCGGCGGGATGGGCGGGTTCGTAGCGCCGCGGGAACTCCCCCGCCGCCTCCCCCACGCGGGAGACGCGGACGGTGCTCGTGCCCGCCGCGCGGTCCAGACGGTTGGCGAAGGTCACGGTGCGGCGGCGGTAGGGATCGGCCCCCGGCGCGTTGCCGGTGCTGTCGCGGTTGGCGAGGTTCTCCGCCACCACCCGCAGCCGGGTGGACTGCGCCGCCATGCCGGCGGCCGAGATCCGCAGCGCCTTCTCGAGTTCCATCCCCGCCTCCCCTAGCCGCGCCCGAGGGCGGCGCGGAACATCCCGTTCCAGCGGCGATGCACCGCCGTCGCCACCGCATGCGCCCCGTCAACCTCGGCCATCTTCAGCGCCTGGTCATCGAGCGACACGGCGTTGCCGTCCGGCGAGGCTTCGGTCCCCCGCCGGACCGCCGTGCCCGTCGCGGCCGTGCCGACGAGGTGCGCCGCGTGCGTCCGCGCCACGTCGCCCGCCGCCCCGCCGCGCCGCAGCATCGCGACGAAGGGATGCACGTCCCGCGGCCGGTAGCCCGGCGTGTCGGCGTTCGCGATGTTGCCGGCCAGCACCGCCTGCCGGCGGTCCAGCCACCGCATGCGCGTCTCGGCCAGGGCGATGGGATCGGCGTTCATGGCCGCATCTTCGGCACGGCGGGGTGAATCAACGGTGAACGGGCGGCCGGGGCGCGTTCGTGATTCGTTAACCGGCGGCCGGCAAAGTCTGCCGCATGAACCCGATCAAACCGCAGGATGCGGTCCGCGCCGCGGCCCAGGGGCTCGGCGGCCTCCTCTCCGTCGCGGAGGGCCTGCTCCGCGCCGGCCGCACCGTGGACCTCGACGGGCTGGAGCGGGACGCGGCCTCGCTCTGCGCCGCCGCCATGGCCCTGCCGCCGGACCACGGCCGGGCGCTGCGCGGGGAACTCGCCGTGCTCATGGCCAACGTGGATTCGCTCATCGCCCGGCTGCGGCGGTGATCGCCGCGGGGTGGCTGCAATGGGTCTGGGCGGCCGGGGCGCTGGCGGCGGTGCTCGTGCTGATGCGGGTGGTCGGTCGTGTGGCGGCCCGGCGCGGCGTGGCGGGCGGCGCGCGGCGGGTCAGCGTCGTGGAGGTCACGCCCCTCGATTCGCGCCGCCGGGCGGTCCTGCTGCGGGTGGACGGGCGGGAAGCGCTGGTCCTGACAGGGGGCGGCAGCGACGTCGTGGTGGGGTGGCTGTGAAGGCGGTTCTCGCCGCGGCGCTGCTCCTCCCCGGCGCGGCGCTGGCCCAGTCCGTCTCGCTCGACCTCGGGGCGACGGGGGCCGGCGGCACGGCGCGGCTCGTGCAGCTCACCGCGCTCATCGGGCTGCTCTCCCTCGCGCCGTCCCTTCTCGTCATGGCCACGGCCTTCGGGCGTATCGTCATCGCCCTCTCCCTCCTCCGCAGCGCCATCGGCGCGCCAGGCATCCCGCCGAACCCCGTCCTCATCGGCCTCGCCCTTTTCCTCACCTTCTTCGTTATGCAGCCGACGATGGAGGCGTCCTGGGAGGCGGGCATCCGCCCCCTGATGGACGGGCGGGTGACCGAACTCGCCGGCCTGGAGGCGGCGGCCGAACCCTTCCGCCGCTTCATGGCGGCGAACGTTCGCGACTCGGACCTCGCGCTGTTCCTGGACCTCGCCAACCTCCCCGCCCCGGCCTCGCCGGAGGCCACGCCCTACCGCGTCCTCGTCCCGGCCTTCATGGTCGGTGAACTCAAGCGCGGCTTCGAGATCGGCTTCCTCCTCTTCCTCCCCTTCCTCGTCATCGACCTCGTCGCCGCCTCCGTCCTCATGTCGCTCGGCATGATGATGCTGCCGCCGAGCGTCGTGGCCCTGCCCTTCAAGATCATCTTCTTCGTGCTGGTGGACGGCTGGCGGCTCGTCGCGGGCAGCCTCGTCCAGGGCTTCGCCTCCGGCTGAACCCCGGCCGCGACGGAAGCGGGGACGGCGTGAAGCCGTTGCGACCGCGGCGCGTTCCACCCCCATGGCACGGCGGGTGACCTGCGGCGTGGCGGTGACGGACGGCGCGCGGCTGCTGATCGGGCAGGCCGCGCGCTCGCCGCTGTGGGACATCCCCAAGGGCATGGCGGAGGAGGGAGAGGCGGAGCAGGAGGCCGCCCTCCGCGAACTGAGGGAGGAGACCGGGCTGGAGGCGCCGGACGACGCGCTCGTCCCCCTCGGCCGCTACGACTACCTGCCGGCCAAGGACCTCTCACTGTTCCTCTGGCGCCTCACGGCCCTGCCGGACCCGAACGACCTGCGCTGCACCACCTACCTCTACGTGGACGGCCGCCGCCTGCCGGAGATGCTCCGCTTCGACGCGCCGGCCTGGGAGGCCGCCCTCCCCCGGCTCGGCCGCAACATGCAGCGCGTCCTCACCGCCCAGCGCGGCCGCATCCTGGCATCCTGAGCGGGTCCGCGGGCGCCGGGACGCGTCAGCCCGGCGGCAGGTGTTCCGCGACGTAGGGCGGGAGGTGGAAGGCGGCAGCGTGGATCTCCGGCGTCCAGTAACGCGTCGTGCCCAGCACCCCGGCCACCTCGGCACGCCGGGCGATCTCGTCGGCGGCGACCCGCCGGAGGTCGCCGTCCTTCGCCGCCCAGCCGAGCGTCATGTAGCCGCCCACGTAGGTCGGGACGGCCGCGACGTAGGCCCAGACATCGGGAAACGACTTGGCGCGGCGGAGGGACGTCTCGCGCAGCTCCTCCGCCTGCATCGCCGGCACGCCGCACTGGTTCACGACGAGGCCGCGCTCCGTCAGGAGGCGGGCGCAGTTGGCGTAGAACTCGTCGGTGAACAGGACCTCGCCGACGCCGATCGGATCGGTGCTGTCCACGATCACCGCATCGAAGGAACCCGGCGGGGCCCGGCGCACGTAATCGATGCCGTCGCCGACGATGACCTCGGCCCGCGGGTCGGACCACGCGTCACCGGCGATGCCCGGCAGGTGCTCCTTCGCCAGCCGGATCACCTCGCCGTCGATCTCCACCATCACCGCGCGCTCGACGCCGCGGTGCTGCAGCACGCGCCGCAGCACGCCGCCGTCGCCGGCGCCGATGATCAGGACGCGCTTCGCCGCGCCGTGCGCCAGCAGCGGCACGTGGGTCAGCATCTCCTGGTAGACGAACTCGTCGGCCTCGGTGATCTGCACCACGCCGTCCAGCAGCATGACGCGGCCGTGCGAAGCGGATTCGAAGATCATGATGTCCTGGAACCCGCTCCTCACCCGCGCGAGTTCCCGCACGACGCGGAAGCGCTGGCCCCAATCGGGATAGAGGGTCTCGTTCACCCAGGAATCCGTCACCGGCATCTCCACGAACCAGGGCCGACAAGAAAGGGGCGGACCCTTGGGCCCGCCCCTCTACCGCGTCACGCCGCCCCGCGGTCCGCGGGGCGGGCGGATCAGGCCTGCATGCCCCGCCGGTGCTCCGCCAGCTGCACGCGCTCGGCGAGGAAGCCGCGCTTCAGCACCGGCAGCGCGAGGTAGGGGTCGCAGGCGCCGCAGACGAAGATGTCGAGCGCGGCGTAGGCCTTCTCCGGCCAGGTGTGGATGGAGACGTGGCTCTCGGCCAGCACGAGCACGCCGCTCACCCCGCCGTTCGGCTGGAAGTGATGGAAGTGCCCGTGCAGGATCGTGGCGCCGGTCGCCGTCGCCGCCTCGCGCAGCACCTCGTCGATGTGCGCGGGGTCGTCGAGGTTCGTCGCCCCCCACAGGTCGATGATGAGGTGCGTGCCGGCGAAACGGACGCCGTTCTTCTCCACGAAGTAGTCCTTGGACTCCTCGTGGCGGTCGGAGGACGAAAGGGCATCGCTCGGGGAGAAGTCCGAGACCAGACCCAGCGGAGAGACAAAGGCGTCCATCGAGACTGGCCCCCATTCCCAGGTGAGTGGTGAACCCCCCGGACGCGGCATAACCACGTTCCCCGGCGGACGGCGCTGCATATGATGGAGACCGCGCTTGCGGGCAAGCGGTTTCGCGGGCCGCCGCGAAAAAATTTCCCGCCGACCCCATGGGGGGTCGCGCGGGTCAACGCGAAACGGTCGCGGCAGTCCGGAACGCCTCCAGCCCGCGAGGGAAACTCCGGAAAAGGTCCAGTTCGCGGGATAGCCGGGGAAGGTCCGCCAGTCCGCGCGCCGGATCGGTGGTCAGCAGACGGAAGGCGTCGGTCACCGGACCCTCTGGCAACCGGCCCGACCAACGGGCGCGCAACGCCTCCAGAAGGGCCGCGTCGCCGGCGAGGGCGGCGTAGGCCGTCGCCCGCAGGACCGTCGGAGCCGGGTCGCCCCCCATGCCCGCGGCCACGGCGGACAGCGCCGCCGCCGCCCCCGACCAGTCCCGCCGGTCCGCGAGAAGGTCCGCGAGCGGGACGAGGCCCGGCGCGCCGAGCGCGCGGAGGACCGTCGCCGCCCCGTCATGATCGGCCGTCGCCGCGAGCGCCCTGGCCGTGAGCAGCCCGCGCCGGATGGCGAGGGCCTCCGGGAACCCGGGCGTCTCCGTCTCGGCCAGCACGCGCGCGGCACCGGCGGCGTCGCCGGCCGCCAGGAGGTGTTCGGCGAGACCCGTGGCGATGGCGGGCCGCGCGACGGCGTCGGCCCGCGCCAGGGCCTGCCGGGCGAGCGGCACCGCGCGCGCCGGCAGGTCGAGCGCGGCGACCCGGTCCGCCAGGGCCGCGAGGGCCGTGGCCCCGCGACCATCGGCCGGGAGGAGGTCGAGGTGCGTCTCCGCGAGCGCCACCGCCGCCACCGGCGCCTCCCCGGCCAGCAGGGCGAGCAGCGCGTTCTCCTGCGTGGAGCGGAGGGAGGCGGCGCGATCGCGGAACAGCCCGGCCGTCTCGATGAGGAGGGCGAGCGCGGATCGCGGGTCTCCGGCCGCGAGCCGCAGTTCGGCCACGCGGCGGCGCGTCTCGACCTCCTCCGCCTCGCCGCGCCAAGCGAGCAGGGCGGATTCAAGGACCGCCGCCGCCCCGGCCGCGTCCAGCGCGCCCGTGGCGAGCCGGAGTTCCGTCGCACGGCGGATAGCCTCGGCCCGCAACCGGCGGTCGCGTCCGGCGGCGAGACGCCCGTGGAGCGCCAGCGCGTCGTCGGTCCGGCCCTCCCACTCCGCGAGGCGTGCGCGCAGGGGGTCGAGGGCCGGATCGTCCGGTCGTGCCTCGGTCAGCCGCCGCACGGCGGACCGGTCCCCGCCGGCGGCGAGGGCCCGCGCGGCCACCGGCAGGAGCCGGGCCTGCAACGCCTCGGGATAGGACAGGAGAAGCGGCATGGACGCCGCGATCGCCGGCCCGCCCCCCTCCCCACGCACGGCGCGGGCGAGGCCGGACCAGAGCGCCGCCTCGTCCGACCCGTTGAAATCCACGAGGGCGTCGGTCTCCGCCGCCCGCCCCGCCACGAGCGCAGCGGCGCCATGGAGGGCGAGCGTCCGCCCATCCGTCGCGGCACGCGGATTCTCGGTGAAGGCGAGGCGGAGCATGGCCTGCGCCTCGGGAGCCAGGCCCTGCGCCAGGAGCGTCTCCGCGGCCTCCCGCCGCAGGGCGAACCGACCGAGGATCGGGGCATCCGCGATGCTGGCGACGAGGCCGCGGAGGCGCGAGGCGGCCGACGGGGGGTCGAGGACGGGGAGGTCGAACGTCCGGCTCATCGCCGGGAAGGTGGGGGCGGTGGCGGGCGAGACGCCGAGCAGGGTGAAGCGGTCCGTGCCGGCGCGGAGCGCCACGGCGTCCCCGCGCGCGAGGACGGCGACGCCGATCGCCGTGGGAAGCAGGTCGGCCTGCGCCAGCCGCGCGCCGACGGGCGTCGCCGCCCCGGCATCCGTCATCGTCCCGAGGAGGAGGGGGAGTCCCGTCTCCGGGTCTTCGATGGGGATCACCCGGCCCGGGGCGGTGGCGTGGATGACCATCCGGCCCTCCTCGGGCTGCGGCAGGAGGGAGCGGCCCGACGAGGGGACGTGGCCGGCCTCCAGCACCAAGGACGCACCGTCCCGCCGGGGCCGCAGGATGGCCGGGGCCGCGAGGGGAAGCCGCAGCAGCGTCGCGTCGGGGAGGCGGGTGACCGTCAGGCCGCCGAACACCGGATCGCCCCGGAGGGCGCTCGCATCGAGGGGCAGCGGCGCGTCGGCCAGCACGAGGAGGGCGTCGCCCCGGCGCAGCACGGTCAGGCCGGTTTCCGAAGGCGACGGGATGATGAGGGCGGGGCCCTCGCCGCCGCGCGTCACCCGGAGAGCGGACGTGCCCCGGACGGCCGGGGCCGTGTCGGGCGGACGGGCCGGCTCCGCCCTTAGCGGGGACGATTCCCCTGCGGAGGAGGGGGCGACCGGGGGCAGGGTCGTCGGTTCGGGGGCGAGGGGCGGCGCGGGCGCGCGCGCCGGGGTCGCGGTGGCCGGCAAGGCGCCCGGCGTCGCCGCGCGGGCCGTGCGCAAGGCGGGCGGGGCGGCCG
>CAXVWQ010000298.1:0-5358 GCA_964263755.1 Roseomonas sp.
GAGATGGTGATGCCCGGGGACAACGTGACGATGTCGGTGGAGCTGATCGCGCCGATCGCCATGGACGAGGGCCTGCGCTTCGCCATCCGCGAGGGCGGCCGCACCGTCGGCGCCGGCGTCGTCGCGAGCATCGAGAAGTAGGCGTCCCCCCGATGGACCGATGGAGGGCGGGCCGCCGGAAGGTGGCCCGCCCTTCGCGCGTCCGGACGGCCTTCGCGCCGGCCCGCGCCCGTCGTATCCCCCCTCCGCGGCGAAGGATGAGCGGATGAGCGATCTGCGCGCGGGCGAGATGGTCCTGGCCGGTTTCTGGGTGCGCTTCGCCGCGAGCATCCTCGATGCGGCCTGGATTCTGCCCTCCTCCTTCCTCCTCGCGCTCGGCGGCATGGCCTTGAAGGGCGGCGACGACCTGTCGCCCGGCGCCGACGTGCTGCTGAACGTCATCTTCGGCACGATCGTCGTGCTGTTCTGGGTCACGCGCGGCGCCACGCCGGGGAAGTGGATCCTCGGCCTGCGCGTCGTGGACGGCGCGACCGGCGGCGTGCCGCCCTGGCCGCGGCTGGTGCTGCGCTACGCCGGCTACCTTGTCTCCGCAGTCGCCTTCTGCCTCGGCTACCTCTGGATGATCTGGAACCCGCGGCGGCGCTGCTGGCACGACATGATGGCGGGAACGCTCGTCATCCGCGTCCCCCGGTAGGGCGGTGCCGATCCCCGACGAGTCCGGCTGGGCGCTGCCGGACGCGGCGGCGCTGTCGGAGGCGCTGCACCGGGGGAAGGACGGGTTCCGGCGGCTGGTCCGCAAGCTGTACCGCGAGACCTGCGCCGTTCCCGAGCCGCGCGGGCTGGTGCGGCTGCTGCAATCGGTGATGCGCCCGACCTGGGTGATCGAGCAGCGCGTGGAATCGCCGGAATACCGCGCCCTCGTCCCCGCGATCCTGCCGGTGCTGGCGGACGCGCAGGCGACCGTGCTGCTGCACGGCCCGCACGAGGCCGCCGAGGCGCGCAACCCGATCCGCCTGGCCTGGCACGGCAATGCCAAGGCGCCGCAGCGCTGGCTCTACAAGGCGGGCCACGTGCCGGGGCGGCTGCACTGGGACCGCACCGGCTATTCCGGCTGGTCGGAGACCGCGGCGCTGACGGCCGAGGAGATCGCGGCCGTGCCGGGCGAGGTGGCGGAAGGATACTTCGCCCGGCCGGTGGCCGCGCACATCGCCTCCGGCGCCTCGAAGCACCGTCAGGACGGGCGCGCGACGGTGGAGGGAGAGGGCTTCGTCTTCGTCCCCCTGCAACTCGCCAATGATTCGGTCATCGCGCTGAAGTCGTTCCCGGAACCCTACCTCGACGGCATGGCGCTGGCCGTCGCGGCCCTCGCCGCCTCGGGCGCGGAGGTGGTGGTGAAGCGCCACCCCCACTGCGCCGACCCCCGGGTGGAACGCTGGCTCGCGTCGCTGCCGCCGGGCGCGCGCGTCACCGCGGCTTCTATCCACGCAATCCTGCCGCGGGCGCGCTGCGTGGTGACCCTGAACTCCGGCGTGGGGTTCGAGGCGCTGCTGCACCTCCGCCCCGTCGTCACGCTCGGCAGGGCGGACTACGCCCCGGTGGCCGTGGCGCTGGACGATCCGGCGGCGGCACCGGACGCCGTGACCCGGGCCGTGGCGGGCTTCGACGCCGACGCGGTGCGCCGCTTCGTGGTGCTGGCCCTGGAGCGCCACGGCCTGGACCTGGCCGACGAGGCGTCGGTCGGCCGCGCCGTTCTCCGCGCCCTCTGCCACAACCTGCTGGAGATCGCGCCGCGCTGACCCCCGCGCGCGGCCCCTCGACACGTTCCCGCCCTTGCCGTAAGGCGCCCCCCTGCGCGGCGACCGTCGGTCCTCGGGCCCGATAGGGGCGTAGCTCAATTGGCTAGAGCGCCGGTCTCCAAAACCGGAGGTTGGGGGTTCGAGACCCTCCGCCCCTGCCAAGCGGCCCCTCGAACAGCCGGCCGCCGCGCGATCTTCAATCCTCGCCGCCTTCCTGCCTCCCCGGCGGGGAGGGGGCGGCGTGCCGGGAGGCCGGACTTGGCCCGATTCGATCCGCTGGGGTATCTGCGCGAGGTCAGGACCGAGGTGTCGCGCGTCACCTGGCCGTCGCGGAAGGAGACGCTCGTCACCACCGGCCTCGTGCTGGCCCTGTCGGCGGTGGCGGCGGTGTTCTTCCTCGTCGTGGACCAGGTGATCCGCCTCGTCCTGCGCGCCGTCTTCGGGTTCGCCTGAGGGCCTGACAAGTTCACGCCCCCCGACGCGGTGACGCGCGGGGCGCCGAGATGGAGGTGTCCGGCGTCATGGCCGACAAGAAGTGGTACGTCGTTCACGTCTATTCGGGCTTCGAGAAGAAGATCGCCCAGCAGATCAAGGAAGGGGCCGCCCAGAAGGGGCTGGCCGACGCCATCGACGACGTCCTCGTCCCCTCCGAGCAGGTGGTGGAGGTCCGGCGCGGCCAGAAGGTCAACGCCGAGAAGAAGTTCTTCCCCGGCTACGTGCTCGTGAAGATGGAGATGTCGGACGACGCGTGGCACCTCGTGAAGGACACGCCGAAGGTCACCGGCTTCCTCGGCGCCCGCAACAAGCCGCAGCCGATCCCGGAGCGGGAGGCGATGCGGATGCTGCAGCAGGTGAAGGACACGGAGGAGAAGCCCCGCCGCCCCGCCATCACCTACGAGGTGGGCGAGCAGGTCCGCGTCGCCGACGGCCCCTTCACGTCGTTTAACGGCACGGTCGAAGAGGTGGACGAGGAGAAGGGCCGCGTGAAGGTCTCCGTCTCCATCTTCGGGCGGGCGACGCCGGTGGAACTGGAATATTCGCAGGTCGAGAAGATCTGAAACCAGGAAGCCGTCCCGGACGTCCGTCGCTCCGGGACGGTCCGTCGCTCCGGGACGGTCCGTCAGGCCCGGGACGGTCCGTCAGGCCCGGGTCGGTCTGTCAGGCCCGGGTCGGGCCGACCGGCATGCCGTCGGTGATCGAGGATCCGTCTCATCAGTTGAGAGTTCGCGCGGATCGGTTCCGCGGCGATGCGAACGGGTCCAGACGCTCGAACACGTCGGAGTCGTCGGCGTCGGTGGTTCCGGAACAGGCGGCGAGGTTCAGCCGCTCGTCCCCCGTCGCGTCGGAGAGAGCGACCGTGTTGCGGCAAACGAGCCGCTCGATCGGTGTCCGTCCCTCCACGGCCACGGCCGCCTCGGCACGTCGTGGGTGGCCGCGGAGGACGCCCTGACAGACGGCCCGTAGCAGACGTCGTCCCCGCACCCCCTCCCGTTCGTCCGCCTCGCGGTTCCCGGGGGGATGGCGTTCCGGAAGGAGGAGGAGCAGCGATCCGCGGACGGAGAAGGTATCGACGTTATTGAAGCCGACGGCCATGGGCCGGGGCAAGGTGGTGACGAGGGCAAGGTTCCCGAACGTCCCGACGGTCACGGAAATGCTTCCGCCCTCCGCTCCCGGGACGGCCGCCGCCGCCGCGGTTCCTGCCCCGGCCGCGCGTTGCGCGGCGTTCGCGACCTGCTGACCCAGATCCAGGCCGGGCAGCGGCGCGGCGATGTCCGGCCGTGTGCCCGCGACGGGGAGCACGCCCCGGCCGACGCGGGCCGCGATTTGCGTCGCGAGTTCCGACTGCTCCAGCAGCTGGTAGGCGATCCTTCGCGCGTAGTAGACGCGATTGACGACGTGGATCAGGGCCGCCTCGTCACCCGTCGCCCTCGCGTCACCCAGGCAGATACCCTGCGCGATGCCCGGATTGGAGCGATTCGTCAGCGCCAGCAGTCGGTGTGGCTCAAGCTCGTTGGCGCGGATCCAGCTGATGCGGTGGCGGTCGAGCATTCGTACGGCGGTCAGGGAGTCGAGCCCGCTCACCTCCATGTCCTCGAGCGAGAGCGACACCGCGCTCGCGGTGCGGGTGGTCAGGCCGAGCACGGCGCCGATCCCCTGGAAGAATGCCGCCACGCCCGTGTCCACCCGCGAGACCCGGCCGACGGCGAAGCCGGGAACGGCCGCTCCGCGAAGCCGGGCCGTCCGACGATGCGGGGGTCTTTCCCCCTGATAAAGAAGATCGGCATCGGCATCGCCGTCCGGATCCCGCGGGGCCGGCGTTCGAGGCGCGGGGGCGGGTGCCCGCCCCCGCGCCGGTGGCGCGGCGGCGGCCGGGCGGACAGCGAGGCGGAGTTCCGACCCGGCCGGTGCCTGGATGCTCACGCCCGGAGGTGGCGGCGGGGCGCCAGGGGCCGGCGCCTCGGTCCTCGCGCGACCACCGAAGACGAGCCGGCCACCTTCCTGGGCCCGTAGCGCATCACGCAGCACGGTCGGGTCGAAGGAACCGAGCCGCTGAAGGGACGGTTGTACGACCCCCGCCCCATGCGGCGGCACGTCGAGGAGAACGTCCCCGGGCTGCAGATCCTCGGTGATGGGATAGACGCCGATGAGGCCGTGACGCGCCATCGCCTCGCCCCAACGACGTGCGACAGGAGGATCAAGGTCCCCACATCCCACCAACGACAGTGCCGAAATGATCAGGTGGCGCCGCATGGTTCATCCGCTCCGGGACCAGATCGGTATCTTGAGGGATCGTTCCGATGGCGGTCAATGCTGGTGGCCGCACGTTCGGAGGCTTGCTTTCGGCGACATGGCCTGACGGCCGCTGCCTCCCACGCCTTGACCCCTGGCGCCGGACGTGGTGCGCCCAGGCCGTCGTCAGCATGAGGCCCCGCATGCGCGTCCCCACGCCCAACCCGCCGCCCGGGATCATCGGCCACAACCGGACGATGCTCACCCCGCACTACGCGGTGTTCCCGCCGGAGGGGATCATGGACTCCCTCCTGCCGAACTGGCCGGGAAGCATCGTGCGGTTCCAGACCTCCCGCCAGATGGGCGCCCGCTTCACCCAGGCGCTGCTCCTGATCCCCGCCGGCGCCGGCACGTCCGGCGCGCTCGACGAGGGCGTGCAGGCCTTCCTCTACGTCACCGCCGGCGCGTTGGAGGTGACAGTGGAGGGCGCGACCCACCGCATCCCCCCCGGCGGCTACGCCTACATGCCCGCCGGCATCCCCTACGCCGCGCGCAACGCGGGCGGCGAGGAGGCGCGGGCCATCTGGGTGCGGAAGCCCTACCAGCCCGCCGCGGGCGTCCCCGCCCCGAAGGTCATCATCGGCCACCGCGACACCGCCCCCCGCGAGGATTCCGGCCCCCGCTGGCGCCACGGACTCCTCGGCTTGCGCGAGATGCCGATGGACTTCGAGATGAACATCATGTGCTACGCCCCCGGCGCGCATTTCTGGTGCATCGAGACGCACGTGATGGAGCACGGCATGGTCATGCTCCAGGGCCAGGCCCTGCAACT
>CAXVWQ010000299.1:0-7310 GCA_964263755.1 Roseomonas sp.
TCCGGTGCGTCCGGTTCCGGTGCCTCCGGTCCCGGTGCGTCCGGCCCCGGTGCGACCACTCCGTCGGGATCGACACCAGGAACGACGGCGGCCGGCCCTCCCGGCGCGGCCCCCCCGGCCCGGACCTGATGCGCGTCGCCACCTGGAACGTCCACCGCGGGCGCGGCGCCTTCGCGCCCTTCCGGCCGGACCGCATCCTGACGGTGCTGGCGGAGATCCGGCCGGACCTGATCGCCTTGCAGGAGGCGCAGCACTACCTCCGCCCGGGCAGGGGGATGCTCGACGCCGCGGCGCTGGCGCACGACCTCGGCCTCCACCCGGTCCCCGTCACCGGGCGGGCGGGGGAGCAGGGGTTCCGCTCCAACGTCCTTCTCGTCCGGGCCGGCGCCCGGCTGCTGCGCCCGGCCGTTCCGCTCCGCCTCGGCGGGCTGGAGCCGCGCGGGGGGATCATGGCCGACCTCGACCTCGGGGACGGCCCCTTCCGGGTGGTGGGGACCCACCTCTCCCTCGGCCCCCGCACCCGCGTCCGGCAGGCCGAGACCATCCTCGAGGCGATCCGCGCCGCCCCCGCCCTGCCGGCCCTGCTGCTGGGCGACCTGAACGAGTGGCGGCCCCACGCCTCCGCCCTCGGCATCCTCGCGGGGCATTTCGGGGAGGCCCCCGAGGGGGAGGGGACGCCGCCGACCTTCCCCACCTTCCGGCCGCGCCTCGCGCTCGACCGCATCATGGGCTGCCCGCGGGGGATGGTGTCCGGCCTCGTCGCGCACGACACCCCGGCGGCCCGGCGGGCGTCGGACCACCTGCCGCTCGTGGCGGAGGTGCGGGTCGCGCCTTGATCATCGGCGTTCCGATGCTATCTTCATGATAGCACGCGCTTGATGACAGCGCCGGGAGGGGTCGCCATGGGTCAGTTGCTCGTGCGCGGGATCGAGGACGGCGTCATCTCCCGCCTCAAGGCCCGCGCGGCGGAGAATGACCGCTCCGTCGAGGCCGAGCACCGCGAGATTCTCCGCGCCGCCCTGCCGGAGGAGGTGGACTGGCTCGCGCGCCGCGCCGACGTCATCCGGCGCATGGCCGAATCCCGGGCCGCCAAGGCCGGTCGCAGCTTCACGCCGTCCGAGATCCTGCAACGCGAGGGCCGTGACGAGCGGTGACGCCGTCAGGGGGGGAGCCGGGGGAGGCCGGCGACGACGGGCGGGGGCGATCGCCGAGGGGCTTCGTCGTGGATGCGAGCGTGGCGGCGAAGTGGGTCCTGCCGGAGGCCGACAGCGACCGTGCGATGACCCTTCTCGGCCATCGCCTCGTGTCGCCGGACCTCCTGCTGACGGAGTGCGCGAACATCCTGTGGAAGTCCGTGCGGCGCGGCGACGTGCGGCCGGACGAGGCCGCCGCCGACCTCGCCTCGCTCGCCGCGGCGAACGTCGCGAAGCTGCCCGCGGCCCTCCTGCTCGGCGCCGCGTTGCGGCGTGCCGTGACGCTCGACCACCCGGTGTACGACTGCCTCTACCTCGAAGCCTCGGCGGTCACCGGCCTTCCCCTCGTCACCGCCGACCGCCGCCTCGCCTGCCTGTCGGGTGACGGGGCCGAGGTCATCCTCCTCTCCGACCTGACGCTGCCACCGGTCGCGTGACGGGTCCCGTGACGGGTCGCGTGACGGGTCGCGTGACGCCCTCCCTCCGGCTCACCCGGCTCCTCCTCCAGGACTTCCGCAACCACGCCCGGGCCGCGCTGCGGCTGGAGGCGGGGGTGGTGGTGGTCGCGGGGGAAAACGGCTCGGGCAAGACCAACCTGCTGGAGGCGATCTCCCTCCTCGGCCCCGGCCGGGGCTTGCGGGGCGCGCGGCTGGGCGACATCGGGCGGGTGACGCCGGAGGGGCCCGCCCCCTGGGCCGTCTCCGGCCGCTTCGAGGGGCCGACCGGGCCCTTCGACCTCGGCACCGGCACGGTGGAGGACGGCGGCGAGCGGCGCACCTTCCGCCTCGACGGCAACCCCGTCTCCTCCCAGGCGGAACTCGGGGCGGTGGTCGCGGCGGTGTGGCTCACCCCGCAGATGGACCGGCTGTTCACCGAGGCGGCGTCGGGGCGGCGGGCCTTCCTCGACCGCCTCGTCTGGGCGCTCGACCCGCACCACGCGCGGGAGGTCGCGGCCTACGGCACCGCCATGTCCTCCCGCAACCGGCTGCTGGGGGAGGGCCGCCTCGACCGGGCGTGGCTCGACGGGCTGGAGGACGCGCTGGCCCGCCACGGCGTCGCGCTGACGGCGGCGCGGCGCTCCCTCATCGCCCGGCTGAACGGGGTGCTGGCCGGGGGCGTGGCGGGGGCCTTCCCGGCGGCGCTCGCGGCGCTGGACTGCGCGACCGCCGCGGCGCTCGACGAACGATCCGCGCTGGAGGTGGAGGACGACCTGCGCCGCATCCTCATGGAGGGGCGCGGGCGCGACGCGCGGGCGGGGATGGCGGTGGAGGGGCCGCACCGCTGCGACCTCCGCCTCTCGCACCTGCCGAAGGGCGTGCCGGCGGAGCTGTGTTCCACGGGGGAGCAGAAGGCGCTGCTGATCTCCACCGTGCTGGCCCACGCGGCCCTCATCGCCGGCGCCCGGGGCTTCGCGCCGCTGCTGCTGCTGGACGAGGTGGCGGCCCACCTCGACGCGCGGCGGCGGGAGGCGCTGTTCGCGGCGCTCGCGACGTTGCCGGCGCAGTCGTTCCTGACGGGCACCGAGCCCGGCGTGTTCGCCGGGCTGCGCGGGGTGGCGCAGGGGTTCTCGGTGGGGGAGGGCGGGGTGGAGCCGGACCCGGGCTTCGCGGGGCCGCCGTGACGGCGGGGACCGATGGGGGGCCCCGGCGGGTCGGCACCGCCGGACCCGCCGCCGGTTCCCCTCGCGCGACGCCCCGGCGCCGCGCCGCATCGGGCCGGGCCGACCGCAACCGATCACGGCCGGTGGGCGCGAACGTCCGGGAAGCGCCCGCGCTGCGTGCCGGGGCGGCCGAACCGGTTCATGAGGTAGCGGCGCCCCGGATACCGCCGGGCGATGTGGCGAACGCCCCCCAACGCCACGCGCGGGCTGTCCCCCCCGCCGAGCATGAGGACGACGGTGTCGCCGTCGAGCGTCTGCTCGTAGCTCGGCACCTCTTCGCCGTCGGTCCATCGGCGGGCCGTCTCGAAGTCCGTCACGCCCCAGCACGTCAGCCCGACCACCTGCCCCGCATCGACCGCGAGGACGTAATGACCGCGCTTGACCGCGCCGGACACGGATTCCGCCAACGGGCCGAGCGGCAGCGTGCGGAACGGGGCGCGCGCCGCGAGGAAGGTAATGGCGGCGGCGAAGGCGCTGTCGGCCCGTGCCAGCCGAACGAACGTCAGCGCCATCGCCGCCTCCCGGGCATTCCCGCGCCGGATCGTGCGGGGGTGGACGGTGGAATCCTAGCATCCCATCACGGCTTCGTCAGGCGCCTCGTGTGCATCATGTCCGTCGCATCCACGGGGCGATCCGGGCCGTAGAACCATCGCGCCACCCGTCGGAGGCCCGCCGGCATGTCCATGCCCGGTGGGGGCCATGGATGCGCGCCGGGACGGCAACGGCCGGACCGCACGCCCAGCCTTCCGGGAACGGAAGCGGGCAGAATCGCATGAGGCGACCATGGCAGACATCACCGGCACCGACGGCCCCGACATCCTGCGCGACACGGCGGAGGGCGACTCCATCACCGGCCTGGGCGGCGCGGACCGCATCCTGGTGACGCGCGGCGGCGACACCGCGGACGGCGGCGAGGGGACCGACACCCTCTTCGTCGACTACCGCACGGCCGGCTTCGCGGTCCGCAACAACGGCGAGATGCAGTTCAACGACGCGTCCGGCACGAGCGCGACGAACGTGCAGTTCGACGGCATCGAGCGGTTCTCCATCCGCACCGGCGCCGGGGACGACGTGGTCCGCTCCTTCGTGCGCGACGACTTCGGCAACGACGTCGTGCTGTCGGGCAACGACCGCATCGAGACGGGCGCCGGGAACGACCAGGCCGCCGGCGGCGACGGGGGCGACACGCTGCGCGGCGGCGACGGGGACGACCTCCTCGACGGCGACGGCTCCATCACCGGCAAGTTCGGCGGCACGCTCTCCACCCGCAGCTTCATCGGCGACGACCTCATCCTCGGCGAGGCCGGGAACGACATGATCCTCGGCGGCGCCGGCTCCGACGTGCTGGACGGCGGCATCGGCGACGACCAGCTGTTCGGCGACGGCTCCGCCTTCGACGTGCTGGACGGCAGCGCCTTCGGCGGCCCGCAGGTCCGCACCACCATGTCCACCGGGAACGACCTGACCGCGGGGAACGACACGCTCGACGGCGGCGACGGGGACGACCTGCTCGTCGGCAACGCCGGCAACGACAGCCTCCTCGGCGGCGCCGGGAACGACATCGCACGCGCCACGGTCACCTCCGACGGCGCCGACGCGGTCGACCTCGGCGAGGGTTCGGACGTCGTCGAGATCGCCGCGAACGCGAGTTCCGAGGTCTCCACCGCCGTCCGCATCACCTTCACCTCGGCGGAGGTCGGCAACGGCGGCGCGAACGACGCCGGGACGATGACGAACCAGGATGGCGGCCTCGCGGTGCGGCTGCAGTCCGAGGGCTACGCCGACGACCTCGTCGGGCCCGTCAGCCGCTACGACGACGAGGGCATCACTTTCGTCGCGAGCAGCCCGGGCGTCACCTTCGACGTGCGCGACCTCGTTTCCGGCCGCGCGCGCGGCGACGCGTTCGAGGTCGTCGCGCTCGGCACGAGCGGCGCCGACACGATGACCGCGGTGCAGGAGGAGCGGCCTTACTACTTCAACGCCGGGGCGGGCGACGACGTGGTGTTCGGCGGCACGGCGAACGACTTCCTCGTGGGCGGCGCGGGGGCCGACAAGCTCCTCGGCAACGAGGGGAACGACTCCTTCCTCGGGGGCGGCGGCACCGACCGGCTCTCCGGCGGGTCGGGGGACGACACGCTGGAAGGCGGCGCCGCGGCCGACCGCCTCGCCGGCGACGCGGGGGCGGACGTGTTCCGCTGGACCGTGGCGTCCGACAGCGCCCGTGGCGCGAGCGACCGCGTCGTGGACTTCAGCGCGGCGGACGGCGACAAGCTCGACTTCTCGGCGTTCGACGCGACCTACGCGGGCAACGGCGACTTCGTGGGCGGCGGTGAGGCATCCCTCATCCTGCGGGTCAACGCGACCTCGGGGGACACCGCCGTCCTTCTCGACGCGGACGGGGACAGGGTCGCCGACCTTCTCGTCGCCGTCCTCGACGTCACCACCCTGACCCAGGGCGATTTCATCCTCTAGGCCACGGGTCGGGGCGGGGTGGCGACGGGCGGCCGGCCGGTCCGAGGGCCGGCCGCGACGGTGGCGGGACAGGGGACGCCCATCCCCCGTCCCGTCCCGAGGCCCGGTCCGCCGCCACGTGATCCCTCCGGTGGCGCCCGGGGGGGTCCGCATCATGAGAACCGGGTCCTGAGGAGCGGGCCTTGAAGATCGGGATCGTCGGCGCCGGCATCGCCGGGCTCGCCACCGCCGCCTTCCTCGCGCGTGACGGCCACGCGGTGGAGGTGCTGGAACGCGCGCCGCACCCCGTGCCGCTCGGGGCCGGGCTGCTGCTGCAGCCCCCGGGGGCACGGGTGCTGGGCGAACTCGGCGTCCTCGACGCCGTCGCGGCCACCGCGTCCCGGATCACCCGGCTGGAGGCGCGGACCACCCGGGGCCGGGCGCTGCTGGATCTGGATTACGGGCGTCTCGGTCCCGGGTCGCACGGGCTCGGCCTGCAACGGGCCGCCATCTGGTCCGCCCTTCTCGGCGCCGCGGCGGCGGCCGGGGCCGACCTGCGGCCCGGGACCGCCGTCGCCGCCGTCCGCGACGGGGCGGCGGGCGCTGCGGCGGTCACGGAGGACGGGTCGGCCTTCGCCTACGACCTCCTCGTCGTCGCCGCCGGCACCCACACCGCTCTCCGGGCCGCGCGGGCGTCGCGCCTCTACCCCTGGGGCTGCCTCTGGGCGACCGTGCCGCTACCGGACGACTGGCCGGACGACGTGCTGGGGCAGCGCTGCGCCGGCACCGCCGTCATGCTCGGCGTGCTGCCGACCGGGACGCTTCCGGGCACCCGCGTCGCGGCGCTGTACTGGAGCCTTCGCAACGACCGCATCGCGGCGTGGCGGGAAGCGCCGATGGCCGACTGGCGCGATGCGGTGGCCCGCGCCTGGCCCGCCGCCGAACCCCTCGTCGCCGGGCTGGGGTGGGAGGCGGTGGGACACGCCACCTACCGCAACGTCTGGCTCGATCCGCCGCACGGGTCGCGGCTCCTCGTCCTCGGCGACGCGGCGCATGGCACTTCCCCGCAACTCGGCCAGGGCACCACCCAGGCGCTGCGCGACGCCGCGGCCCTGCGCGACGCCTTGCGGGATGGCGGGACGGTCACCGACGGGCTCGGCCGCTACTGGGCGGCTCGGCGTGGGCGGACCGCGTATTACCGCCAGGCGAGTCGGGTGCTGACGCCGGTGTTCCAGTCCGGCATCCCCGGCCTCGGCGCCGCGCGCGACCTGCTGGCCGGGCCGGTGGGGCGGCTCGGGCTCGTGCGGCGGCAATCGCTCCTCACCCTCGTCGGGGCGAAGACAGGGGTCTGGGAGGCCGAGGCGACGGGCTCGGCCCTCGATCCCATGCCGGCGACGTCCGTCGCGCCGGCGGGGCGTGCGGCGCCTCTCCCTGGCCGGTAGGGCTTCGCCGGCCGACAGGCTCCATCGAACCGGGACTGGGTCTTCATGGGATGAGGGAAGTGGACCTTTCCAAGGGGATGTCGGTCCTTGTCGTTCCGAATTGGGCTAGGAATGGGATACATCGTGGCCGTTTCCCATTCTCGCCGACGGGGGCACTTGCCGATCCCATTTCGAGAACCGCGTCGGGTCGATGAGGTTTGCTGCCGATCAGGGCGACGCGCCGCGCCTGCCCAGGTCCTGTTACGTCGGTCGAGCACGAGGGAACCGCCCAGCAAACGTCACCAGCATGACGTCCACGACGATCCGCGCGACGCTCCTGCCGGATACCACCGGGTCCGGGCGCGGAGCCTGCCCTGAGGCAGGGAAGCGGTCCTTGGGCCCCGTGTGCCCGGCAGGGGTCACCACACCCCTCCAGGCGGGGCACAGCCGCCCCGTGGTGCCTGGAGCTGCCCGCCCCCGGCTGGACCGATGGCGAGACGGCCTGCCGCGGATCGCGTCCGGACCTCTCTTCCTTGAATGAAGGTTTTTAAGAAGAGTCATGAGGTGGTTTGTTGATGCCTGTGG
>CAXVWQ010000300.1:0-11346 GCA_964263755.1 Roseomonas sp.
CCGTGGCGGGGCGGGGCGGGTCACGCTGGCGGCGCAGGAGGAGACGGGACGGATGGACGGGGAGTCGAGCGTGGTGGCGCGCACCGAGGGGCGCGCGGGGACGATCCTGCTGAACCGGCCGCGGACGCTGAACGCGCTGGATCGGGGGATGATCGAGGCGATCGCGGCGGCGCTGGCGCGGTTCCGGGACGACCCGGCGGTGGACCTCGTCCTGTTGGAGGGCGCGGGGGGGCGGGCCTTCTGCGCCGGCGGCGACGTGCGGGCGATCCGCGACGCGGCGGTGGCGGGCGACGCCGCGGCCATCGAGGAGTTCTTCGTCGCGGAATACGCGGTGAACCAGGCCATCGCGGAATACCCCAAGCCCTGGGTGTCGCTCATCGGCGGGGTGTGCCTCGGCGGGGGGATCGGGGTGTCGGTCCACGGCAGCCACCGCGTCGTGACCGAGGCCGCGATGCTGGCGATGCCGGAGACCGCGATCGCGCTGTTCCCGGACGTCGGCACCTCCTTCGTGCTGCCGCGGCTGCCGGGGGCGACGGGGATGTGGCTCGCACTCACCGGGGCGCGGCTGCGCGGGGCGGAGGCGGTGGAGGCGGGGCTGGCAACCCACTTCGTGCCGGCGGCGCGGCTGGCGGCGCTGCGGGCGGCGCTGGTGGAGGGCGACGTCGCCGCGGTGGATCGCTTCGCCGAGGCGGTGACGCCCGGGGAGGCGACGCCCGGGGAGGTGACGCCCGGGGAGGTGACGGCCGTGCGGGACACGGTGGACCGGTGCTTCGCCGGGGTGACCGTCGCCGCGATCATCGGGGCGCTGGAGGCGGAGGGGACGGCGTGGGCGACGGCGGCGGCGGCGACGATCCGGCGGATGTCGCCCACCTCGCTCGCGGTGACGCACGAGCTGCTGCGGCGGGGGGCGACGATGTCGCTGCCGGAGTGCCTCGACATGGAGTTGCGGCTGACCCGGGCGGTGACGGCGCATCCGGACTTCGCCGAGGGAGTGCGCGCGGTGGTGGTGGACAAGGACGGCGCGCCGCGCTGGACGCCGGCGCGGGTGGAGGAGGTGGACGAGCGGGCGGTGGCGGCGATGTTCGGGTAGGGGCGGTCAGGTCCGCTCCATCCCCTCGCTCAGCAACCGCGCCAGCCCGAACCCCGCGCGGGTGAAGGGCACATCCTCGCCGACCGCCGCCGCGATCTCCACCACCGCGCCGAGGAGGGCGCCGAACTCCAGGGGGCGGCCCGCCTCCGCGTCCTGGAGCATGGACGTCCTGAAGGGACCGAGGGCGGCGGCGACGGCGAGGCGGTCGTCGGCGGAGGCCTCGATGGTCAGGCCGAAGCGGGCGGAGACGGCGGCGGCCTCCTCCATCATGCGGCGGCAGAGAATCCGCACCTCCGGGTCGGCGCCGATGCGGTCGGCGGTGGCGCGCGTGAGGGCGGAGATCGGGTTGAAGGAGAGGTTGCCCCAGAGCTTGTACCAGACCTCCCGCCGGATGTCGGGGGCGACCTCCGCGTCGAAGCCGGCGCGGGCGAGGAGGGCCTGGATGGGGTCCGGCGACGGGCCGTCCGGCGTGACGGCGCCGAGGATGAGGCGGTTGCCGGCGGTGCGCTGGACCTCCCCCGGCGCGGGGGCGGTGGCGGCGAGGTGGACGACGGCGCCGACGACCTGGCGCGGGGGGAGATGGTTGGTGACGGCGCCGCCGGGGTCCACGGATTCGAGGCGCCGGCCGTCCAGGGCGCCGCCGTAGCCGGCGAAGAACCACCAGGGCACGCCGTTCAGCATCGGGACGAGGACCGTGCCGGGATGGATCATCGGCGCGAGGCGGGGCGCGAGGACGGGGAGCGCGCCCGCCTTCGTGCAGAGGAAGAGGACGTCCTGCGGGCCGAGGGCGGCGGGGTCGTCGGAGGCGTCGAGGCGGACGTGGCGGGGGACGGCGTCGCCCTCGTCCAGGTGCAGGCCGCGGGCGCGGATGGCGTCGAGGGCTGCGCCGCGGGCGAGGGCGACGACGCGGCCCCCCGCGTCCGGGTGCGCGGCGGCGAGGCGGGCGGCGACGAGGCCGCCGACGGCGCCGGGGCCGACGATGCCGATGCGCGGGGCGGCGGTGTCGGTCATGGCATCGGTCCGCGGTTCATGGTGCGGGGATGCACCGGCGATCCCGCCGCGCCAAGCCGGCCGGGCGTCGGGCGTGGCGATGGTCGCGGTGGCCGTGTCGTCCTGTCGGCTAACCCAGGCCCAGCAGCCCGCGGCGCAGCCCGTCGCTGTCGGCGTCCGGGCCGATGAGGCCGGCGAGCATGAGGCCCGCCTCGCGCGGGGGAAGGCGGACGGGGGCCTCGCCGGTGAAGGCGATCTCGGCGCCGGCCTGGGTATAGAGCCAGGTTTCCCCCTCGCCCGCCCGCAGGTCGCGGAGGCGGGCGCGGAAGGCGGGGGGCATGGCGCAGCGGCAGTGCTTCGCGAAGCCGCGCTCCCATTCGGGTTCGGCACGGTCCCGCGGCACGTCGCGGAGGTAGCGGCTGCGGACGAGCTTCACCCCGGGGGAGGCGAGGATGGCGGCGGCGTCGCGCGACGGGGCTTCGAGGTAGAGCCAGGCGCGGAAGACCTCGAAGCCGAGGAAGCGGCGGAGGCCGGTGCCGTTGAGGACGAGGCGGCGGCCGGCGGCCTCCGCCGTCGGTTCCTGGGCGCGCGCGATGGCGGGGGTGGCGAGGAGGGCGAGGGCGGCGCGGCGGGTCGTCATGCCGGGAGGATCCCCGCGGACTCGATCACGGTGCGGAAGCGGGTCGCCTCGGTCTCCATGAAGGCGGCGAACTCCGCGGGGTGGCTCGGCGCGGCGTCGAGGGAGGCGGCGGCGAAGCGTTCGAGGGTGGCGGGAAGGGCGAGGAAGCGGCGGGTCTCGGCCGCCAGCACCTCCACCACCGCGGGCGGGGTGCGGGCGGGGGCCAGCAGCCCGTGCCAGGGGGCGAGGTCGGTGCCGGGATGGGTCTCCGACAGGGCGGGGAGGTCGGGGTGGTTCGGGTCGCGGCGGGGGGTGGTGACGGCGAGCGCCCGCAGCCGGCCGTCGCGCACGAGGGCGGCGGAGGTGGCGAGGGTGTCCACCATCAGGTCCACCGTGCCGGCCGCCAGCGCCTGGAGCGCGGGACCGCCGCCGGCGAAGGGGATGTGGGTCATCCGCACGCCCGCCTTCTGGAGGAGGAGTTCCATGCCGAGGTGCAGCGAGGTGCCGACGCCGGAGGAGCCGTAGTTCAGGGCGTCCGGCCGGGCGCGGGCGGCGTCCACGAGGGCGGCGACGCTCGCGACGTCCAGCTTCGCGGGGTTCACGACGATCCAGCAGGGGGTGACGACGAGGTTGGAGACGGGGGCGAAGTCGCGCACGGGGTCGTAGGGCACGCGGCCCCGTTGCAGGGCAGGGAGGATGGCGTTGGCGGCGATGTTGCCCATGCCGATGGCGTGGCCGTCCGGTGGGGCCTTCGCCAGCGCGTCCACGCCGATGGAGGAGCCGGCGCCGCCGCGGTTCTCCACGACGAAGGGGCGGCCGAAGGCGGCGGCGAGGTGGTTCGCGAGCATCCGCCCGACGAGGTCGGCGGCGCCGCCCGGCGGGAAGGGGATGATGAAGCGCACGGGGCGGTCGGGCCAGCCGGCGGGGGGCGACGATGTCTGCGCGGCCGTGGGGCGCGCGAGGGCGGCGGCGCCGAGCGCGAGGGCGGTGCGGCGCGTGGCGGTGGTCATCGGGCGCTCCTCGTCTTCCCCCGGGTCGCGTCGCCCGCGGCGTTGGGGCAGTCTCGTGGGAACAGTCTGTGGATGGCGGGCGCGGCAAGGCAAGCGGAGCCGGCGCACGGCGCGGGGTCGGGACCGCGGCGCACCGGGGACCGGAACGCGGACGGATCGGTGTCGGACGGACGGGCCGCGACGGGACGCGCGGCGCGGCGAGGAAATGGGGGATGCGGGACGCATGAACGGGATTCTCTGCGGGGTCTTCCCCGTCCTGCCCACGCCCTTCGGGGCCGACGGCGCGCCGGACGAGGACGCCTTTCTCGGCCTCGTGGACTTCGCCGTCGCCGCGGGCGCCCAGGGGGTGGTGTTCCCGGGGATGGCGAGCGAGGTGGAGACGCTGTCGCCGGGGGAGCGCGGCCGGCTCGTCGCCGCGCTCGGCCGGCATCTCGCGGGGCGCGTGCCCTTCGTCGTCGGCGCCTCCGACGCCGATCCGGCGCGGGCGGCGGCGCGGGCGCGGGAGGGGCGGGAGGCCGGGGCGGTCGCCGCGATGGTGATGGCGCCGGCCGGAATCGGGGCGGACGCGGCGGCGCAGGCGGCGTTCTGCGGCGTCGTCGCGGCGGGCGTGCCGGGGATGGCGATCGTCCTGCAGAACGCGCCGGCGCCGAACGGCGCGGGGCTGTCGGCGGAGATGGTCGCGGCGATCTGCCGCGACGTGCCGGCGATCCGCGTGGTGAAGGAGGAGACGCTGCCGCCGGGGCAGGCGGTGTCGCGCATCCTCGCCGCCGCGCCGGATCTGGACGGGGTGATGGGCGGGGCGGGGGCGCGGTTCCTCATGGACGAACTGGCGCGCGGGGCCTGCGGGACGATGCCGGCGCTGGAGGTGGCGGACGCCCACGCCGACCTCTGGGCCGCCTGGACGCGGGGGGACCGGGCAGCGGCCCGGCGCATCTATGACGCGACGCTGCCGCTGCTGGTGTTCCAGATGACCTTCCGCGTGCGCGCGACGAAGGAGGTGCTGCGGCGGCGCGGGCTGCTGGCGAACGCCGACTCCCGCGCCGCGGGGCCGCGCCCGGACGCGCAGGACCTGGAGGAGATCGGCCACCTCCTGGCGACGGCGCGCCCGGTGCTGCGCGACCCGCTGCCGCGCCCCGTGCCCTGATGGACGCCATCGAGCGGATCGAGACCTTCGTCGTCACCATCCCCCGCGACACGCCCTACCTCGGGCCGTTGCGGGAGGGGGAGACGGTGAACCGCGCGGGCTACGTCGTGCGGCGGGGGAACCGCACGATCTACCCGGTGGCGGATCGCTCCCTCCTGTTGCGGGTGACGACGCGGGACGGCGTGGTGGGCTGGGGCGAGACCTACGGCATCGTCGCGCCGGACGCGGTCCGCGCGCTGATCGCGGACGTGGTGGCGCCGGTGCTGGAGGGGCGCGATCCCTCGGCCCCCGCGGCGATCCACGACGAGCTCTACGACCTCATGCGCGTGCGCGGCTACTTCGGCGGCTTCTGGCTCGACGCCCTGGCGGCGCTCGACATCGCGCTGTGGGACGCGCTCGGCACGCGGCTCGGCGTGCCGGTCTCGACGCTGCTCGGCGGGCGGCGGCACGACACCATCCCGGCCTACGTGTCGGGCTTGCCCGCCGCGACGCTCGACGAACGCTGCGACCTCGCGCGCGACTGGGTGTCGCGGGGGTTCGCGGCCGTGAAGTTCGCGGCGGTGGTGGCGGATGACGGGCCGGAGCGGGAGATCGCGGCGCTGCGCGCGGCGCTCGGCGACGGGCCGCGTATCATGGCGGACCTGCACTGGCGCCACACGGCACCGGAGGCGATCCGGCTGATCCGGCGGATGGAGCCGCACGGGCTGGCCTTCGCGGAGGCGCCCTGCGCGCCGGAGGACGTCGAGGGCGTCGCCCTGGTGGCGCGCGCGGTCGGCGTGCCGGTGGCGCTCGGGGAGGAACTCCGCACCGCCCACGAATGGCTGCCCCGCTTCGAGCGGCGCTGCATGGGCATCGCCCAGCCGGAGATGGGGCGGACGGGGATCACCGAGTTCGCCCGCATCGGCACGCTGGCCGATGCCTTCCACGTGGCGGTCGCGCCGCACGCGACGATCGGGGCGGGGGTGTTCCTCGCGGCGAGTTTGCAGGTCGCGTCCACCCTCGCGCGGACCACGTGGCACGAATACCAGCACTCCGTCTTCGACCGCGGGCGGGGATTCGTGACGGGGGACATGGACTGCCGCGCGGGGCGGTGGACGGTGCCGACGGGGGCGGGGATCGGGGTGGAGCCGACGGCGGACCTGCTGCGGCACGCCGCGGCCTGACGCGGGGGGCCGCGGGAGGGGCCGCGGCCCCGGCGGTGGGGCGCACGCCGTTCGGGACGCACGCCCGGGGGACCCCGCGCGGCCGATCGCGGACGCGGCAGGCGGGATCGACGTCCGGCGATGCGGCCGATGGTTGCCTGAGCGAACCGTGCTGTCACGTCCCCATGGGATACTCGCGCCCCATCCGGCCTCCTGGCCGGGCGGGACGCCGCGTGGCGGGCCATCCCGGACCCACCCCGATGAACGCGGCCCGCACGGAGGCGATCCCACGGAAGGCCGCGGAGGATGCCGTGACCCTCGCCCAGCGTCATGGGTGCGGCCCCGGCGTGTTCGCCCGCTTCATCGCGAACAGGCGGGCGCTGACGCGGGGCCGACAGGGATGGGGCTGCGCCGTCGCCGGATGTCCGCGGGCCGGCGCGCGGTCCCGTGGTGACGCCACCGCCCGCGCGGCGCGACGGCGGCGGCTTCGGCCCCCGGGCCGGCCCCTGGCCCCCCCCGGACCGGGCTACGACCCGCGATGGGCCGTCGCGTCCGCCGGAGGGACGGGCGGCCGGGGCGCCGATCCATCCCCGTCATCCACAGCCGCCCACAGGGTCTCCCCGCGACGGGGATGCGGGTATCCTGCTAGGGTCCGGGAATGAACGCCTTCGACTCCATCGTGGAACCTGCGGGCGGCCTGTTCGGCCTGTCGCAGCGGCTGCCGCCCTCCAACCCGCAGGCGGAGCAGGCGCTGCTCGGCGCGTTGCTGGCGAACAACAAGGCGTACGAGCGGGTCTCCGAGTTCCTCGCGCCGGAGCATTTCTCCGACATCGTCCACGAGCGGGTCTTCCGCGCCATCCAGCGGCGGGTCGAGGCGGGGCAGTTGGCCGACGTCGTGACGCTGCGGGCGGAGTTCGAGCATTCCGGGCTGCTCGACGAGGTCGGCGGCGCGGCCTACCTGCCGCAGCTCCTCACCGCGATGGTCGGGATCATCAACGCCGGCGAGTACGGGAAGGTGATCTACGACTGCTTCCTGCGGCGTCAGCTGGTCGATCTCGGCGAGGTGGTGGTGAACCGGGCCTTCGGGTCGGAGCCGGAACTCGACGGCGAGGGGCAACTCGAAGCCGCGGAGCAGGCGCTGTTCGAACTCGCGAAGGACGGCGGCACGGGCGGGGGGTTCATCGTCTTCGAACGGGCGCTGACCGCCGCGGTGGACATGGCGGAGCGCGCCTTCTCCACGCCCGGCGGCGTGTCGGGCCTCTCCACCGGGCTGCGGGACCTCGATTCGAAGCTCGGCGGGCTGCATCCCTCGGACCTGCTGATCCTCGCGGGGCGCCCCGGCATGGGCAAGACCGGCCTCGTCACGAAGATCGCCTGGGGCGCGGCGAAGGCGGTGATGCGGGAGGGGGCGGAGAAGGACCCGGGCGCCGTGCCGAAGGGCGGCGTCGCCCTCTTCTCGCTGGAGATGTCGGCGGACCAGCTGGCGACGCGCGTGCTGTCGGAGGCCTCGCGCGTCTCGGGCGACCGCATCCGGCGCGGCGACATCTCGCAGCGGGACTTCGATGGGTTCGTGGAGGCGTCGCGGGAACTCGCCTCGCTGCCGCTGTTCATCGACGACACGCCGGCCATCACGCTCTCCGCGCTGCGCACCCGGGCGCGGCGGCTGCAGCGGACGAAGGGGCTGAACCTCATCATCATCGACTACCTCCAGCTGATGCGGCCCTCCGCGGGGACGAAGCCGGAGAACCGGGTGCAGGAGATCTCCCAGATCACCCAGGGGCTGAAGGCCATCGCGAAGGAGTTGTCGGTGCCGGTGATCGCGCTGTCGCAGCTGTCGCGCGCGGTGGAGCAGCGGGAGGACAAGCGGCCGCAGCTGTCGGACCTCCGGGAATCCGGGTCCATCGAGCAGGACGCGGACGTCGTGATGTTCATCTACCGGGACGAGTACTACCTCGCGCAGAAGCAGCCGAAGGAGATGACCTACGACAACTCGGAGAAGTTCTCCGAGGCGACGGAGAAGTGGCAGCGCGACATGGAGGAGGCGCACAACAAGGCCGAACTCATCGTCGCGAAGCAGCGGCACGGCCCCACCGGCACGATCCGGCTGTTCTTCGAGGGCGAGTTCACCCGCTTCGGCGACCTCGACGTGACGCACGACCAGGGTTCGTATTGACCGCTGATCCCGATGCCCGGCTGACGGTGGACGTCGGCGCGGTGGTCGCCAACTGGCGGCTGCTGCGGGACCGGCGGGGGCCGGGCGGGGCGGTCGGGGCGGCGGTGAAGGCGGACGCCTACGGGCTGGGGGCCGCCGCCATCGCGCCGGCGCTGCGGGACGCGGGGTGCCGCCACTTCTTCGTCGCGACGCTGGGGGAAGGGGTGGCGCTGCGGGCGGCCCTGGCCGATCCCGCCCCGATGGTCGCCGTCCTCAACGGCTTCGCGCCAGGCGCCGACGGGGATGCCGGCCTGACGCCCGTGCTGAACGCCCTCGGCGACGTGGAGGCGCATGCGCGGGCCGGGCGGGAGGCGGGCGCGCCGCCGGAGGCGATCCTCCACCTCGACACCGGCATGGCCCGGCTCGGCCTGGACGATGCGGAACAGGCCCGGCTCCTCGCCGACCCGTCGCGGCTGGACGGGCTGCGCCTGCGCACCGTCATGTCCCACCTCGCCTGCGCGGACGAGCCGGCGCACCCGCTGAACGCCGCCCAGGCCGCGCGCTTCGCCGCGATCCGGGCCCGGCTGCCGGGGGTGCCGGGCAGCCTCGCCAACTCCGCCGGCCAGTTCCTCGGCGGCATCTTCCGCAGCGACCTCGAACGGCCGGGCTGCGCCCTCTACGGCATCAACCCCACCCCCGGCCGCCCGAACCCCATGCGGCAGACCGTGACGGTGGAGGCGCGGGTGCTCCAGGTGCGGGAGGTCGGGGCCGGCACCCCCGTCGGCTACGCCGCCGCCTGGATCGCCCCCCGGGCCTCCCGGATCGCCACGGTTGCCGCGGGATACGCCGATGGCTATCTCCGGGCGCTCTCCGGCCGGTCCGCCGCCCTGCCCCCCGGGGCGATGGGGGACGGGCGGCCCCTCCCCCTCGTCGGCCGGGTGTCCATGGATCTGTTGACCTTCGACGCGACCGACCATCCGGCGCTGCGCCCGGGCGACTTCGTCACCCTCGTCGGCGACGCGGACGGCATCCGCCCGGACGACCTCGCGGCGCGGGCGGGGACGATCGGCTACGAGGTGCTGACCTCGCTCGGCGCCCGCTACGCGCGGCGGTGGGTGACGGCGGGTGAGTGACGCCCCGCTGAACCCGACGGGGCGCGCGGCGGTGACGGACGTCGCCCTCGACACCCTCGCCGCGACGGGCCGGGCGGCGATCGGGGCGGTGCGGACCCTCGGCGCGGTCGCGGTCTTCGCGGCCGAGGGGCTGTCCCACGCCGTCCGCCCGCCCTTCCACCCCCGGCTGTTCCTGCGGGCCTTCCTGGAGATCGCCTTCTTCTCCCTTCCCGTCGTCGCGCTGACCGCGGTGTTCACGGGGATGGTGCTGGCGCTGCAATCCTATTCCGGCTTCGCGCGGTTCGGGGCGGAAGGGGCGGTGGCGAACGTCGTCGTCCTCTCCATCACCCGCGAACTCGGGCCGGTGCTGGCGGGACTGATGGTGGCGGGGCGGATCGGCGCGGCCTTCGCGGCGGAGATCGGGACGATGCGCGTCACCGACCAGATCGACGCGCTCACCACGCTGTCCACCGACCCGATGAAGTATCTCGTCGCGCCGCGGCTGCTCGCGGCGATCCTCGCGATGCCGCTCCTCGTGATCGTCGCCGACATCCTCGGCGTCGCGGGCGGCTACCTCATCGGGACGCTCAAGCTCGGCTTCTCGTCCGCGGGCTACCTCAAGGCCACCTTCGACTTCGTGCAGGCGATGGACGTCGTCTCGGGGCTGGTGAAGGCCGCGGTGTTCGGCTTCGTCGTGGCGCTGATGGGCACCTACTGCGGCTACACCTCCGGCGGCGGCGCGCAGGGGGTGGGTGGGGCGACGACGCGGGCGGTGGTGGCGTCCTCCATCCTCATCCTCGCGCTGGACTACGTGCTGACCGAGGCGTTCTTCGCGCGATGACGGGGGTGGCGCCGGTGGCCCTGGGTAAGGCTTTGCCTTCCCCAGCCCCCATCCACCAGGGCCCCGACGGGGGCCCTGGACCCGCATTCGGTTTTAACGTCCCCGGTCGGAAGGCCCCGCTTCGGGGGCCTTCCGACCGGGGACATTCAGAAAAACCGATCGCGGGGGTCCGGGGGCCCCGCGCGAAGCAGTGCTTCGCGCCCGGCGGGATGGGTCTGGGAAGGGCAGCGCCCCTCCCAGGGCCACAGGCGCCCTCCCAGGGCATCGCGCCATGACGCCGAAGATCCGGCTGCGGGGCCTGCGCAAGGCCTTCGGCGAGAAGCTCGTGCTGGACGGGGTGGACCTCGACATCCTCCCCGGCCGTTCCACCGTCATCCTCGGCGGCTCCGGCACGGGCAAGTCGGTGACGATCAAGTGCATCCTCGGCCTCGTCGCGCCGGATGCCGGCCGCATCGAGGTGGACGGGCGCGACCTGCTGGCGATGCCGGCGCGCGAACGGCGGGCCGTCCTCGACCGCACGGGGATGCTGTTCCAGAACGGGGCGCTCTTCGACTCGCTCCCGGTGTGGGAGAACGTCTGCTTCAAGCTCCTCGCCCAGGGGCGCGTCACCCGCGCCGCCGCCCGGGACCGCGCCGCCGAGGCGCTCGCCCAGGTCGGCCTCGCCGCGAGCGTCGGGGACCTTTCGCCGGCCGAACTCTCGGGCGGCATGCAGAAGCGGGTCGGCCTCGCCCGCGCCATCGCCTCCGAGCCCGAGGTGATCTTCTTCGACGAGCCCACCACCGGCCTCGACCCCATCACCGCCGCGGTCATCGACGGGCTGATCGTGGATTGCGTGAAGCGCCTCGGTGCCACCGCCGTCTCCATCACGCACGACATGACGAGCGCCCGGCGCATCGGCGACGACGCGGCGATGATCCACGCCGGCCGCATCGTCTGGACCGGCCCCGCCGCCGACCTTGGCCACTCCGGCAACCCCATGGTCGATCAGTTCGCCCGCGGGGAACGCGAGGGACCGATCGGGATGGAACTGCGGCGGTAACGCGAGCCGGCCGGAGGGGGCACGGCGGGGTCATACCGGCCCGCGTTTCTCCTGACCTTCTCGGGGGGTGCGCTTGTGGCCCTGGAGGAAGGCTCTGCCTTCCTCCAGACCTCCATCCGCCAGGCGCGAAGCACTGCTTCGCGGGGGCCCCTGGACCCCCTTCCGTAAATGCCCCCGTTGGAAGGGTGGTCACCACGCGGCGCAAGC
>CAXVWQ010000301.1:0-5009 GCA_964263755.1 Roseomonas sp.
CCCCGGCGCCGCCCCGGTCGGCGCCGCCCGCCCCGGACCGCCGGGCGCTCCCTCCGCCGCGGGCGCACCCTCGCCGGCCCGCCGCGCCCCGCCCCGGCCGCCTTCACCCGGCGCCCGACCCTCACCCGGACGCCCCGCACCCCGGCCCGACCCCCGCACCGCCGCCGGCACCGGCCCGAAGCTCTCCCCCGCCACCGCCACCGTCGTCCCCGCGTTCAGCCGCAACCCGCCGGACGTCACCACCCGCTCCCCCGGCCGCAGCCCCTCCCGGATCACCGCGTCGGCCAGGGTCACCGGCCCCACCACCACCGCCCGCTGCTCGATGGTGGAATCCTCCCCCACCACGAAGGCGTAGGCCCCGTCCGGCCCGCGCTGCACCGCCACCAGCGGCACCACCACCGCCCCCGGCACCACCTCGATGCGAAGCCGCACGTTGACGAACGCCCCGGGCCACAGCCCCCGGTCCTCGTTCGGGAACACCGCCTTCACCCGGATCGTCCCGGTCGTCGCATCGACCGAGTTGTCGACCGTCAGCACCGTCCCCCGCGCCCGCGGCGCGTCCGCGCGATCCCCCGGCGCCGGCAGCGTCTCGACGGGCACCTCCCCCGCCGCCAGCGCCCGCCGCAGCCGCGAAAGTTCCTGCTGCGGCACCGTGAAGTTCACCCCCATCGGCGCCATCCGCGTGACGGTGACGATCCCGTTGGCGTCCGACCCCCGCACGATGTTCCCCGGATCCACCGCCCGGATCCCCACCCGCCCCGCGACCGGCGACGTCACCGTCGCGAACCCCAGCTGCGTCCGTGCGTTGTCGATCGCCGCCTCGTCCTGCCGCACCTGCGCCTCGAACTGCGCCACGAGCGCCCGCGTCGTGTCCACCTGCTGCTGCGTCGCGCCGGAGGACCGCACGAGCGCCTCGTACCGACGCAGATCCACCCGCGCGTTGTTCAGCTGCGCCACGTCGAAGGCCCGCTTCGCCTCCGCCTGCGCGAGCGACGCCCGCACCCCCCGGTCATCCACCCGCGCCAGCACGTCGCCGGCGGAGACCTCCTGCCCCTCCCGGAACGCCACCTCCAGCAACTGCCCGTCGATCTGCGCGCGGATCACCACGCTTTCCAGCGGCGTGACGGTGCCGAGCGCGTCGAGCGTCAGGTCCACGTCCCGCCGCACCACGGCCGCCGCCGTCACCGCCACCCGCGGCGCCCCCGCCCCGCGCCGCCCGCCGCGCCCCGCGCCGCCCTCCTCCGCCGCCGCCTGCGCCGCCTGCCGCGACTGCCACCACACCCAGCCGCCGTAACCCGCGCCGCCGAGCAGGAGCAGGAGCATGAGCCACCGCACCGCCCGCCGCAGCCGCCCCGGCCGCCGCGCCGTGCTGACCCCGACCTCCGCCGGCACCGGCACCCCCGGGGACGCGTTCATGCCTGTTCTCCGTTCCAGACGGCGTCCCCGCTCAGCGACGACACCCGGAAGGTCGCGACGACGCGGCGCGGGGCAACCCCCACCGTGCCCCGGACGCGCCTCACCGCCGCACCCCCGCCGGCGCCGGTTCCACCGATCCAGGTCCGGCCGCCCCCGGCCCCGCCAGCCCCCGCTCCAGCGCCCGCGCCGCGCCCGACGCCGCCGCCCCCACCGTATCCCCCGCCCCCCCGGTCACCGCGAGCGACTCCCGCGCCCCCCACCCCCCGCCGAGGTTGCGGAACAGCCCCACCGCCGCCTGCAACCGCTGCAGCTGCCCCCGCGTCAGGTTCCGCCGCGCCGAGAACACCTGCGCCTGGGCGTTGAGCAGCACGATGAGCGTCACCGTCCCCCCCGCCAGCTGCGCTTCCGCGATGGCCGAGGCCCGTTCCGCCCGCGTCGCCGCCTCCCGCAGCAGCCGCTCCTGCTCCGTCGTCTCGCGCAGCGCGTTGATCGCCGTCTCCGTGTCCGACAGCGCCGTGAGGATCGTCAGCCGGTAGTTCGCCAGCAACTCGTCCGCCTCCGCCCGCCGGATCTCGATCGTGGCGCGCCGCGCCCCCCCGTCGAACACCGTCTGGAAGAGGGACGCCGTGATGGACGCCACCCGCGCCTCCGGCCGCAGGATCGTCCCGATCACGTCGGACGCGATCCCGCCGGAGGACGACAGCGTCAGCGAAGGAAACAGCGCCGCCCGCGCCACCGCCACGTTCGCGTTGGCCGAGGCGAGGTCCGCCTCCGCCGACAGCACGTCCGGCCGCCGTTGCAGCAGTTCCGTCGGCACCCCAGACCCCACCGCCGGCACCGTCAGCCCCCGCAGCCCGTCCGTCCGGATGCCGAGGGAGGGGAGGGAGGTCCCCACGAGCGTCGCCAGCGCCGCCTCGTTCGCCGCGATCCCCTGCCGCAGCGGCGGGATGGCCGCCTCCTGCTGCGCCACCACCGTCTCCTGCTGCGCCACGTCCAGCCCCGTCGCCACGCCCCCCGTCACCTGCGCCCGGATCACCCCGAGCACCCGCCGCGCCGCCGCGAGGTTCTGCTCCTGGACCCGCAGCTCCTCCCGCCCTTGCCGGATGGCGAAGTAGGTGTTCGCCACGCTCGCCTGGGTGGTGAGTTCCACCGTCACCACCCCGAACCGCCGCGCCCGCGCCGAGAGCCGCGCCGACAGCACGTCGTTGGCGATCCGCCCCCACAGGTCCACCTCGTAATCCGCGGACAGGGTCACGTCGTAACGCTCGGTCGGCGACAGCCGCCCCGCCCGGTTCCGCGTCGCCGAGGCCCCCACGCCGACGGAGGGCAGCAGCGCCGCCCCCGCCACCCGCGCCGCGGCGTCCGCCGCCCGCACCCGCGCCGTCGCCGCCGCGAGTTCGAGGTTCCGCACCGAGGCCCGCTCCATCAGCGCGTCCAGTTCCGCCGCCCCGAACCCCCGCCACCACGACGGATCGGGCCAAGCCAGCCGCTCCCCCCGGTATTCCCGGAACGCGTCCGGCACCTCCGCCCCCGGCTGCAACGGATCGGGCCGCAGCGCGCACCCCGCCAGCGCGCCCAGCCCGAGCGCACCGAGCCCCCGCCGCCCGAATCCGATTCCCATCCTCACCCCGCCCATGTAGCCCCGTTTCGCCCCCACCCCATGCCCGGTTACCCTTTGCCATCGGCAGGAGGACCACGGCACCATGGCGACCCGAAGGCCCCCCGCCCCGCCGCCCCGCCCGGACGGCTCTCCCCGCCCCGCATCGCGAACCACGCTCCTCCTCGCGACGCTGGCCATCATGGCCGGCTGCGCCCCTACCCCCCCGCTCCACGCCGACACGATCGCCATTCCCGTCACCGCCGCCGACGGCACCACCCGCACAATCCCTGCCCGCCTCTGCCGACCTGCTGTTCCCGCGGCGGGCACCCCCGCCCCCGCCCGCCTCGTCGTCCTCGCCCACGGCTCCCCCGGCGCCATCCCCGACGCCCGGGCCCGCTTCGGCCTCCTCCCCTGCGACCACCCCCTGGCCCGCACCTTCACGGCGGCGGGCTACGCCGTCCTCTACCCCCTCCGCAGGGGCTACGGCCCGGACGCCCTCCGGGGCGTCCCCTGGTCCGATCCCTACGGCGACTGCGAGTCCCCGGACTACGTCCGTGCCGCCGTCGAGACCGCCCGCGACACCGCCGCCGCCATCGCCCACGCCCGCACCCTCCCGGGCATCCGCCCCGAGGGCGTCGCCCTCATCGGCCAGTCCGCCGGCGGCTGGGGCGCCCTCTACCTCGCCGCGCACCCGCCGCCCGGCCTCGCCGCCGTCGTCAACGCCGCGGGGGGCCGCGGCGGCCGGCGCGGGAACCGCCCGAACGACAACTGCAGCCCCGACCGCCTCGTCGCCCAGGCCGCCCTGCTCGCCTACGGCAACGCGCGCGCCGCCCGGGGACCGCGTCCCACGCTCTGGCTCTACGCCGCGAACGACTCGTTCTTCGCCCCGAGCCTCGCGACCGCGATGCATGCGGCCTACACCGACACCGGCGGCCGCGCCGACCTCCGCCTCCTCCCTCCGTTCGGCGCGGACGGCCACGACCTCCTCTTCTCCCGCGCCGGCCCGCCCGTCTGGGCCCCGATCATCCTCCCCTTCCTCGCGGCGAACCCCTGACCCGGTTGCGCGGGGCCGCTTCCGACCGCACCTGACCCCCATGCCCGACGTCCCACCCCCCCCCGGTCCCGCCCTCGGCAACGAGAAGCTCCTCCGCACGAAGCAGCGCTGGGCCGAGGAGGGCCGCCTCCTCACCGGCACCCACGGCGACCCGGAGCGCGACCGCCTCCCCCCCGGCCAGCGCCTCGTCCGCGACTGGCCCGTCCTCGACCTCGGCATCCAGCCGACGGTGAGCGAGACCCAGGCCCGCCTCGACGTGGATGGCCTCGTCGAGACCCCTCTGTCCCTTTCCTGGCACGACATCCTGGCCCTCCCCCAGGACACCCGCCGCAACGACATCCACTGCGTCACCCAGTGGTCCCGCTACGACAACGACTGGCGCGGCATCCCCGTCCGCACCCTCCTCGCCCGCGCCGCCCCCCGCCCCGACGCCCGTGCCGTGACGATGGAATCCCACGACGGTTACACCACCAACCTCCTCCTCACGGACCTGGACCGCGACGAGAACCTCCTCGCCACCCACCACGACGGCGCCCCCCTGACCCGCCAGCACGGCGGCCCCCTCCGCCTCGTCGTCCCCCACCTCTACTTCTGGAAGTCCCCGAAGTGGCTCCGCCGCATCACCCTCACCGCGGAGGACAAGCCCGGCTTCTGGGAGGTCCGCGGCTACCACATGCGCGGCGACCCCTGGATGGAGGAACGCTACGGCTGACCCGGTGATCCTCATCGCCATCGGCGCCAACCTCCCCGGCCCCGACGGCGCCGCCCCCCTCGCCACCTGCCGCCGCGTCGCCGCCGCCCTCGACGCCATCCCCGGCCTCCGCCTCGCCGCCCTCTCCCGCTGGTGGTCCACCGCCCCCGACCCGCCCGGTTCCGACGCCCCCTGGTACGTCAACGCCGTCGCCCGCCTGACCGGCGACGCGGACCCCGCGACCCTCC
>CAXVWQ010000302.1:0-35170 GCA_964263755.1 Roseomonas sp.
GCCCACACCCCCGCGAGCGCCCGCCCCCCGATGAACCCGCTGCTCGCCACCCCCAGCAGCAACGGCCGCGCCCCCCGCAGCCGCAGGTCCCGCAGGTCCGTCGAGAGCCCGAGCGCCGCCACCGACGCCGCCATCATCACCGGCACGATGACGCGGGACAGGTCGGCCGCCACGGCCGGCACCACGCCCACCGACCCCGCCACCACCATCGCCAGGAACCCGAAGGCGAACCACGGCACCGCCACCTTGGCATCCCCGCCCTCCCCGAACACCCGCGACGCCCACCACCCCAGGGCGATCACCGCCGGCGCCAGGAGGAACACCCGGGCCAGCTTCATCACCGTGCCCGCCCGCGCCGCCTCCTCCCCGCCCGCCGCCGCCGCCCCCACCGCCTGCACCACCTCGTGGATCGACGCCCCGGCCCAAAGCCCATACCCCCGGGCATCCAACCCCAGCGGCGCCGCGAGGACCGGCCACAGCAGCATCGCACCCGTCCCGCATAGCGTGATCACCGCGAGCGCGTAGGACGCATCCCCGTCCCGCCCGCGCGCCACCTGATTGGCCGCGACGATGGCGGAGGCCCCGCAGATCGCCGTCCCCGTGCCGATGAGCGCCGCGAGCGCCGGCTCCACCCCCATCCGCCGCCCGAGCCAGATGGTGAAGGGCAGCGTCGCCCCGACGACGACGACCGCCAGCAGCAGCGCCCCACCCCCGAGCCCCAGCAGCGCGCCCAGCGTCACCTGCAACCCCAGCAGCACGATGGCCGCCCGCAGCACCGGCCGCACCGCCGCCGCGATCCCCGGCTTGAGCGACGGCGACAGCCCGAACGCCGCCCGCAGCCCGATCCCCGCGAGCAGCGCCACCACCACGGGGTTCAGCGCCGCCACCCCGCTCCACCGCCGCACCCCGATGGCGACGAGCGCGAGCGCAAGGCAGACCCCCAGCCCCGGCAACGCGCGGAGGATGCGATCCTGACGGGTGGGGGACGCCGTGACGGCGGAGACGGAGGCCATGACCGCCGCGCACGCTGGCCCCGCCACCCCCGCGGGTCAACCGCGCCACGGCCACGCCGGCCACGCCGGCCCCGCCCGGGCCCGCGACGCGTCCGCCCCGGCCGGCGGGCGCGATCAGCCGATGGCGCCGGGCATCGCCCGCGGCCCGGCGACGTTGATCCGGCACCGGCGCCGCGGGATCGGGCGCCTCGTCAAGACGCCCACCCCGTCGGCGCGAAGGGGGCAGGGAGGCACGCATGGCACCGGACGCCCGCACCGACGACGAGGCCGCCTACGCCCGCCTCCTCGCCGCGCTCCCGTCCCTCGCGGCGGACCGGGTGCGGACCGCGATGGCCGAACCCGCCCGCCGCTACCACGCCTCCTGGCACCTCGGCCGCATCCGCCGCCTCCACGCCGAACACGGGCCTCGCGAGTGGGACGACGACGTGGCCCTCCTCGCCGCCTATCACGACGCGGTCTACGACCCCGCCGCGCCGCCGACCCGGAACGAATACCGCTCCGCCGCGATGTTCCTGGAGGACGCCGCCGCCCTCGCCGTCGCCCCGTCCCGTGCCGCCCGCCTCGCCGCCGTCATCCTCGCCACCGCCGACCACCTCGGCGACGGCGCCGCCATGACCGCCGCCGACCCCCTCGGCGCCTGGTTCCTCGACCTCGACCTGGAGCCCCTGGCGTCGCCGGACCACGCGGCGAACACCGCCCTCATCCGCGCGGAATACGCCCACGTCCCGGACGCCGCCTTCGCCGCGGGCCGGCGCGCCTTCCTCGCCCGCCTCGCTGCCCATCCCCGCCTGTTCCGCACCGACACCGCGGCGCGATCGGGATGGGAGGAATCCGCGAGGGGGAACATCGCCGCCGACCTCGCCTGACGCCCCCGGCGTTGCCGCCGCCGCGCCGCCATGCCCATCATCGCGCAGACCCGCCCCCGGAGGCCCGCATGCCCATCCACACCACCCGCCGCGCCGCGCTGCTGGCCGCGCCCGGCGCGCTCGCGCTCCCCTTCATCCGCACCGCATCCGCCCAGGGGACGCTGGAGTTCGTCGCCGGCTCCCTCGGCGGCGGCTGGTATACGATGGGCGCCGGCATCGCCGCCCTCGTCCGCGACGAGAACCCGGACATCCAGATCCGCGTCGTCCCCGGCGGCGGGCTGGCGAACCCCACGCGCATCAACAACAACCAGTCCCAGATGGGCTGGGGCATCGACGCCTTCACCGCCGCCGCCGCCCGCGGCGAGGAGCCCTACTCCGCGAAGCACGAACGCCTCCGCTCCCTCGGCACCGGCTATTCGCCCACGGAGCACAACCTCGTCCGCGCCGCCGACAAGCAGCCGGACGATCTCCGCGGCATCCTCACCCAGCGCGCGCTGCGCATCGGCACGCCGCAGCGGAGCAGCACCGACGAGATGACGATGCAGCGCATCCTGCGCTTCCTCGGCACCTCGCCGGACAGGATCAGGAACGAGGGCGGGCGCTACCTCAACGGCTCCTACAACGACATCGCCGCGGCGTACAACGACGGGCAGGTGGACTACGTCTACGTCGCGCTCGCCAAGCCCGCCGCCATCCTGACGGAGATCGGCCAGGGCCGCCGCCGCTCGCAACTCGTCGCCTTCCCCGACGACGTGCGGAAGCACCTCATGGACGCCTACGCCTACAACGAGGGCGTGCTCGCCGCCGGAACCTACCCGCAGCTGCAATCCGCCGACCTACGCGTGACGACGATGGACTCCGTCATCCTCACCCACGATTCCGTCCCGGACGAGATCGCCTACCGCGTCACCCGCACCCTCATCCGCAACAAGGGCGCGCGTCTCACGCAGATCCACGGCTCCATGGGCGCCTACGACCCCGCGACCTCCTGGCGCTACAACGGCGTGCCGCTGCACTCCGGCGCCGAGCGGGCCTACCGCGAGGCCGGCGCGATGTCCTGACCGCCCCTTGCGGTCGCTCCCTTGCGCTCCCTCAGGGCCCCGCTCGGCCCGATCCTGACGGCGTGGATGGCGCTCGCGAGCGCCGTCCACCTCTACTTCGGCGGCTTCGGCTTCCCCGAGCCGATCGCCATGCGCGCCTTCCACCTGCTGGCCTTCGTCCCCCCGATCTTCCTGCTGTGGCCCGCCCGCAAGGCGTCGCCGACCGACCGTCCCACGCTCCCCGACTGGCTCTGGACCATCGCCGCCGCCGCCCCGCACGTCTGGGTCTGGATCAACGCCGCCCCGGTGTCGGACCGCATGGAATACGTGGACCCCTTCACCCCCGTCATGGTCGTGCTGTCGGTCCTCGCCATCCTCACCCTGCTGGAGGCCACGCGACGCGCCGTCGAACCCGGCCTCGCCTGGATGGTCGTCGTCTCCATCGCCTACATGCAGTGGGGCCACCTGCTGCCCGGCGTCCTCAACACCCGCGTCTTCACCCCGGCGGAAATCCTCGAAGCCTCCTGGCTCGTCCCCACCGCCGGCGGCGTCTACGGCCCGCTCACGGGCATCGTCGCCACCACCATCGCCGTCTTCATCGTCTTCGGCGCCTTCACCGGCGCGGTCGGCGCCGGCCGCCTCTTCTCCAATCTCGGCGCCGCCGCCGCGGGCCGGTACGCCGGCGGTCCCGCGAAGGTCGCCGTCGTCACCTCCGGCCTGTTCGGCACGATCTCCGGCTCCTCCGTCTCCAACGTCATCACGACGGGCGCGATGACCATCCCGCTGATGAAGCGGATCGGCTACAAGCCCGCCGTCGCCGGCGGCATCGAGGCGGCGTCCTCCGTCGGGGGCGCCATCCTCCCCCCCGTCCTCGGCGCCGCGGCCTTCGTGATGGCCGAGATCACGAACATCCCCTACGCCGAGATCGTCCTGGCCTGCTGGATCGGCGGCACCCTCTACTACTTCGCCATCCTCGCCGCCGTGCATTTCGAGGCGAAGCGCCAGGGCATGGCCCCCATGCCCGCGGAACACATCCCGCCCTGGCGCGCCGTGTTCGCCGACCTCCACCTCGTCGTCCCGATGGTCCTGCTGGTGTGGCTCATGACGGAGCGCTGGTCCGGCAACTACGCCGCGTTCTGGGCGACGATCTGCACCGTCGCCGTCGCGACGCTCCTCCGCCGCACCCGCATGTCCGCGAAGGACATCCTCGACGCCCTCGTCAACGCCGGCCTCACCATGGCGCCGCTGGCGGTGGCCATCGCCGGCGCCGGCATCGTCGTCTCCGCGCTGACCGCGACGGGGATGGTCGTCGCCCTCGGCGGCATCATCAAGGACCTCGCCGGCGGCTCCCTCCCGCTGTTGCTCATCCTCCTCGCCACCACCGTCCTCGTCCTCGGCATGGGCTTGCCCACCACGCCCTCCTACATCATCGCCGCCGCCATCGGCGTCCCGCAGTTGCTTGCGATGGGCGTGGACGTCCTCCCCGCCCACCTCTTCATCTTCTATTTCGCCGTCCTCGCGGACGCGACGCCCCCCGTCGCCGCCGCCGCCTTCGCCGCGGCGTCCGTCGCCAACGCCCCCCCGACCCTGACCTCCTGGCACGCCACCCGCTTCGGCATCGCCGGCTTCACCGTCGGCTTCGCATTCATCTACGACCCCGGCATCATGCTCCGCGGCAGCCTCCTGACGATCCTCCTCGACACGGCGGTGCAGGTCGCGTCGCTGACGGCCATCACCGCGGGCTTTGCCGGCTACCTCACCGCGCCGCTCCACCCCGTCGCCCGCATCCTCCTCGTCTCGTCGGGCGCCTTCGCCGCCTTCGCCCACTTCGCCAGCGCCCCCACCCGCCTCGCCGTCGTCCTCGCCGTCCTCGCCGCCCTCCACCTCGTCGCCCGCGCCGCCGCGCGGCAAGGAAGACCCGCATGATCCGCCGCCTCGCCGCCGCGCTCCTGGCCCTCGCCGCCACCCCCGCGCTCGCCCAGACCGCCGACCCCGGCCCCACACTTCGAAATGTCCGGTCCAAGGGCCAACTGGACTGCGGCGCCCACCCCGGCGCCCCCGGCTTCGGCGCCCTGGATTCCCGCGGCGTGTATCGCGGCCTCGACGCCGACATCTGCCGCGCCATCGCCGCCGCCACCCTCGGCGACGCCACCCGCACCCGCTTCACGACGCTGACCTCCGTCGCCCGTCTCCCCGCCCTGCAATCCGGGCAGGTGGACGTGCTCGCGCGCACCACCACCTGGACCCATTCCCGCGACACGCAGAACGGCGTGAACTTCACGGCCGTGAACTTCTACGACGGCCAGGGCTTCATGGTCCGCACCGCCTCCGGCATCACCCGCGCGCGCGACCTGCAGAACGCGTCGGTCTGCATCTCCTCCGGCACGACGAACGAACTCAACCTCGCCGACTGGGCCCGCGCCAACCGCATCACCATCCGCCCCGTCGTGTTCGAGCAGAACGACGCGACCACCCAGGCCTACGAGGCGGGCCGCTGCGACGCCTACTCGACGGACGCCTCGCAGCTCGCCGGCATCCGCACCGGCCTGTCCCGCCCCGACGACCACGTCGTCCTTCCCGACATCATCTCGAAGGAACCGCTCGCCCCCGCCGTCCGCCACGGCGACGACCAGTGGTTCGACATCGTGAGGTGGACGATCTACGCCCTCATCGAGGCCGAGGAACTCGGCGTCACCGCCGCCAACGCCGAAGCGATGCTCACGTCCGACCGCGCCGAGATCCGCCGCCTGCTCGGCGTGACGGGCGACCACGGCCCGATGATGGGCCTCGATCGCCGCTGGGCGTACAACGCCATCCGCGCCGTCGGCAATTACGGCGAGGTGTTCGAGCGCAACCTCGGCGCCGGCTCCCCCCTCCGCCTCCCGCGCGGCGTCAACGCCCTCTGGACCAACGGCGGCCTCATGTACGCCCCGCCGATCCGGTGAGGGAGGGCGCGTGACACCTCGCCCGCCCGGCTCCCTCGCCGCCGCGTTCGCGCGCGATGCCCCACCACCCCCGGCACGCGGCGAGTGGCTTCACGAATGACCCGTCCCGGAACGCCGCGCCGGCGGCACCGCATGGGCCTTGCCGCCGCCGCCTTCCTCGCCACGGCGGGGCAGGCCGCCGCCGAATGTGCCCTCCTCGGCACGGAGCCCGCCGTCGCCGCGAACCTCCGACCCCGCGCCTTCGCCGCCGAGTTCGCGGGCGACGTGGCGAGCGCGGTCCTCGTCACCCTCGCCGACGGCGCCCCCCACCGCATCGAACTCGAACGCCTCCGCCCCGGCCAGTCCCACCGGATGACGCTCTTCAGCGGACGCGGCACGGAACCCTACGCCGTCTTCACCCTCGCCACGACGGAACCCGGCGGCACGCTCCTCGTGGAGACCTGGGTGCAGGACACGTCGCCGTACCCGTCGCCGCCGCCGCGCCGCAGTTGGTTCCGCCTTCGCTGCGCCCCGCCCACGCCTGGGGATCGCCGATGACCGACCCGCTCGACGCTTGGTACGCCGCCATCCGCTCCGGTGATTCCGAAGCCCTCGCGGCGGCGACGACGGAGGACGTCACCCTCCTCTGGAACGGCGACCCCTCGCGCATCCCCTGGGCCGGCCTCCACGACGGCCGCGCCGCCGTCGCCCGCTTCTTCGCGACCGTCGCGGAACACCTCGAAGTCCTCGACATCACCCGCCTCGACCGCGTCGAGGCGGAGGGCACCGTCGTCGTCCTCCTCGCCGCCCGCTGGCGCGTCCGCGCCAACGGCCGCGAGGTCGCCTCCCGCGCCGTCAACCTCTTCCGCCTCCACGGCCCCCGCGTCGCCGCCTACGAGGTTTACAACGACACCGCCGTCTTCGAACGCGCCCTCGCGCCCTGACGCGCCCCTGGCCCCCGCCACCGCCCCGCCCTATCTCCCCCGGACGAGGCCCCGATGAAGCACGTCGCCCCCCGATCGCCTGGACCGCCGAGGAGGCCCGCGCGCGCTTCGACGAACTCGCCCGCCGCGCGCGGGAGGAAGGCCCGCAGCGCGTCACCCTCGACGATGGCGCCACCGTGCTCGTCACGCCGGAACGCCCCCCCAGGCCGGCAGCGGACGAGAGTACGGCGGAGACCCTCGCCTTCCTCCAGGCCCACTGGTTCGAAGGCCTGGACGAGTTGCTGGAACGTGACTACCCCGAGGACAGGGAGCCGGACCTCGGCCTGTGAGCGGCTGGCTCCTCGACACGAACGTCGTCGCCGAGATCACGAATGTCGGCGGCGCTCGTCGCGTGCACGCCTGGTTCCTGGCCCAACCTCGACCGGTCCTCCACGTCAGCATCCTGACGGTGGCCGAGTTCGAGAAGGGCATCGCCCACCTTCGGTTCGGCGACCTGCGCCGGCAGGAGTTCGAACACCTCCGCGACGGCCTCCCGGCCCGCTTCACCATCCTCCCCCTCCCGAACGCGACCATCCTCCGCTGGGGCACCCTCAGCGGCACCGTCAAACGCCTCACCCGCCAGACGCCGCCCACCGTGGACACCCTCCTCGCCGCTACCGCACTCGAACACGACCTGATCCTCGTCACCCGCAACACCCGCGACGCCGCCAACACCGGCGCCCGCCTCTTCAACCCCTGGCTCGAAGACTCGCCCACTCTCTCCACCGCGAAGCCCCGACCGCGCCTCAGAACCCCGCGCACCCCGCCCGGAACACCCGCACCACCCCCTCCTGCGCGAAGCGTGCCCGATAGGCCGCCGCCACCGGCGCCACCGCCGCCGCGGCGCCCTCCATCCCCACCCTCGGCAGCACGAGCCACAGCAGCTTCGACCGCTCCTCCATCATCCGCCCATCCCGCCCGCGCCACTGCCCCGCCGCGTCCAGCACCGTCAGCCCGTCCGGGAAGCGCGGTGTCACCTCCTCCGCCAGGAACGCCGCCCAGTCGGCGTCCCCCACCCGCTCGATGCCGCCGGCGTTCCGCCCGAAGGCGAGTTCCGCCACCGTCGCCGGCCCCGTCCCCGCAGGGCACCCCGTCCCCGGGGCGCAGCCGGCCAGAAGCAGCAGGAGGGGCAGGGCGCGCATCGCCGCAGGTTTCCACGCCGCCCGCGCCGGGGCCAGCGTCGCGTCCCCGACCATGCCGCCGAGCCGCACCGCCCGCCGCATCGCCGCCACCGCCGCCAGCCCGACGAGGAGGCTGGCCGCGTGCGCCAGCCCCGCGCCGCCGAGCGACGGCGCCCCCGCCGGCGCCGTCGCCGCCGCCCCGAGGATGACCCAGGCCAGCAGCAGCCCGCCCCACCCGGACGCCCCCGCCATCAGGGCGAGCCCCGCCGCCATCCCGAGGAACCCGAGGGTCATCGCCCCGCGCGTCCCGTGCCGCTCCATCCACCGGCCGACGCGCGGCGTCGGCAGCCCCGACAGGACGAGCATGAGGGTGATGCCCGGAAAGGCCGCCCCCGCCGGCAGCCCCAGCGCCCGCTCCTGCGCCGCGCCGAGGACGGAGGGCATGAAGTAGGTCCCGCCCCACCCCACCACCTGCCCGGCGCCGAGCGTCCCGAGCAGCGCCACCCCCCGCGTCGTCACGCGCGGCGAGTCACGCCCAGCCCGCTCTCAGGCCGTCGTCGCCAGCAGCGCCACCCCCGCCGCGATCAGCGCCACCGCCGCGATCTTCGCCGCCCCGAGCGACTCCCCGAACCCGTAATGCCCGATGAGCACCGCGATGACGTAGGACCCGGCGGTGCAGGGCAGCGCCACGCTCATCGGGATGCGCCGAAGCGCCACGATGTAGAGCAGCGCCGCCCCCCCGTAGAGCCCGAGCCCGACGACGGTGGACGGCCGGAACAGCTGGGTCACGAACCCCCCCTCCGCCACCGCCCCCGCCTTCAGCAGCACCTGCCCCGCGAGGGACGCGGCGATGGCCCCGACGAGCGCCGCCCAGTACGGCGTCATTCCGCGGCGACCCGGGCCGATGAATCGGCGACCGGCACCGCCCGCACCACCTCCCGCACCACCCCCTGCGGCGTCCCGTTCGCCGAGAGGAACGCCCGCCCGACATATTCCCCGAGCACCCCGAGGATGAGGAACTGCACCCCCGCGATCAGCAGCGTCACCGTCATCATCGAGGCCCAGCCGGAGGGCGTCTCGCCCATCAGCGCCTCCACCACCACGAACAGCGCCGCGAACAGCCCGAGCACCCCCATCCCCACCCCCGCGAAGGTCGCCAGCCGCACCGGCAGGAGGGAGAAGTTGGTTGCGAGGTTGAGCCACAGCCGCACGAGCCGCCGGAGCGTGTAGTTGCTCCGCCCCTCCGCCCGGCGCAGGTGCCGCACCTCGATCGAATCGATGCGCTGGGTCACCTGCATGATCAGCCCGTCGATGTAGGGATACGGCCCGCCGTAGCGCGCGACCTCCCGCACCACCATCGCGCTCATGCAGCGGAACGAGGAGAGGTAGAGCCCCTTCGGCTTGTCGATCAGCACGTCCGCGACTTTGTTGGCGAAGGCGGAGCCGATGTTGCGCCAGCCTTCGTGCTCCTTCACCGCGTAGCGCGTGTACACGACGTCCCACCCCCCGAGCCGCGCGTGGTCGTACAGCTTGACCACCTCCTCCGGCGGGTTCTGCAGGTCGTCGTCCATGTTGATGACGTAGGCGCCGCGCGCGTGGCGCAGCCCCGTCATGACCGCGTTGTGCTCGCCGAAGTTCCGGGCGTGCTCCACGTAGGTGATCGGCACCGTCGCGTTCGCCGCGAGCGCCCGGCAGACCTCGCCGGAGTCGTCGGGCGACCCGTCGTTGACGAGGACGATCTCCAGCCCCCCCTCCGGCCGCAGCGCCGACAGCGCCTCCACCAGCAGCCCCACCGTTGCCGCCCCGCGATACACCGGCACGACGATCGACAACCCGACCGGATGACCCGGGGCGATCCGCCCGACGCTCGTCTCCGCACCCATCACAGAACCCTCCGCGCGGCCCCGCCGCCGATCACCCACGGGACGCGACATCGCGCCCCGGAACCCCGCCGCGACGCCCCCTTCAGGGCCGCGTCGCCACCACCATCACCGATCCGCCCGCGAGCATCCGGAACGGCAGCCGCCGCTCCATCTCCGTCGCCGCATGGAAGGCCCGGTCCATCCACGGCGGGAAGTCCGCGACGTCCGAGGCCGCCGCCTCCCCCCGCGACAGCACCTTCCGCTGCACCGCCATCAGCGGCAGCAGCACCCCGTTCCAGTAGCGCGCCCCGACGTCGCGGAATCCCGCCGCCTCCACCGCCGCCCGCGCCCCCGCCGCCGTGTAGCGCCGCGCCGTGTGCACCCGCTCGTCATGCGCCGAACGAAGCCACTCGAAGGCCGGCAGGTTCAGCACCAGCGCCCCCCCCGGTGCGATCACCCGGAACAGCCCCGCCAGCGCCGCCGCCTCCTCCACCGCCCGGTGGCACAGCACGTCGACCGACACCGCCGCCCCGAACGCCCCATCCCCGAACGGCAGCGCGTTCACGTCGCCCGACACCACCGGCACCCCGGCCTTCGCCGCCGCCCGCGCCGCCGCCGCCGGGTTCCATTCCAGCCCCATCCCCCGCCGCCAGGGCACGGCCTCCATCAGCCGCCGCAGGAACCCCCCCGTCCCGCACCCCGCGTCCAGCACCGGCAGCCCGCTCACCCCCGGCCGCGCCGCCAGCGCGTCCAGCAGCCGCGCATGCACCGCCCGGTACCACCACATCCGCTCCTCCGCGGCATCCATCAGGTCGTATTCGGCGGTTTCCACGGGGCAGGGGGGCCAGCGAAGGGGAGGGGGGTCTTGTCGCAGCCGGGTTTGGCAGGGACAAGGCGCCCCGCGCCCGACCCCCGCCGCAATCCCGGGCCATGAGGGGGCATCCGGATCGGGGAACCCGGCTTGCCCGCACCCCCGCCCCGGCCCAGGCTTGCCGCGAAGGGCCTGCTCACCCGAGGGAACGCCGAACCGCGCCTGGCATGAACGCGCCCGTCCACCCCCCCCTGCGCCCCGCGCCGGACACGCTGACCCGCGACGCGCCGGGCCCCCGCGGGATGCCGCGCGGCCGCGAGGCACCGGCCCACGAGTCCGGCCCCGCGCATGGCCGCGCGCCCGGCACTCCCCGCCCCGCGTGGTCGCCCGCCCGCCTCCTCCCCGCCGGCCCCCTCCTCAACGCCCGCCTCGTGGCCGGCCTCTGGCGCGGCGCCGCGCTCCTCCCCGCCCTCCTCTTCCTCGCGATCGTCCTCGCCCCGCCGCTGAACCACGACGTCGCCGCCGTCCTCAACTTCGCCGAGCGCTGGTTCGCCGGGGAGCGCCTCTACGCCGACCTCATCGACGTCAACCCGCCCCTCGTCTTCGTCCTCACCCTCCCCGCGGCGGCGATCGCCGCCTGGACGCCGCTCGACCCCGTCGGCGCCCTCCTCCTCTGCCTCGTCGCGCTCTGCGCCGCCTGCTGGATCCTCTCCGAACGCCTCCGCGCCGGCATGGGGGAGGGCCCCGTCCAGTCCGCCACCCTCACCGCCGCCATCCCGCTGGCGTTCCTCCTCTCCGGCTACGATTTCGGCCAGCGCGAGGTGCTGATGGCCACGGTCGCCATCCCCTACGCCCTGCTCGCCGCCCGCCGCATCGCCGGCCTCCCCACCGGCCGAGCCCTGCTCTCCGGCACGACGCTCCTGGCCGCCGTCGGCTTCGCCCTGAAGCCCCACTTCCTCGCGGTGCCGCTGCTGGTCGAGGCCGCCGTCCTCCTCGCCCGCACCCTCGCCGCCGACCGCCGCCGCGCCACCGCCGCCGCCGCCCTCCGCGACCCCGTCCCCTGGACCATGGCCGGCGTCTGGCTCCTCTACCTCGCCTCCATCCCCATCCTCTTCCCCGACTACTTCGGCCACGTCGTCCCGCTCGTCTGGGACTACTACGTGGACCTCGGCCAGTTCACCTACCTCGGCGTCCTCTTCTCCCCGAAGATGGCCGAGGTCGCGCTCCTCCTCCTCATGGTCTCGACCGTCGCCCTCATCCGCCGCCGCGGCCCCCAGGTCCTGACGCTCTGGGCCGCCACGGTCGGCGCCTTCGTCTCCGCCTGGGTGCAGCACAAGGGCTGGAGCTACCACGCCGCCCCCGTCCTCATGCTCGGCCTCCTCACCGCCGCCCTCATGGCCGCCCGCTGGGCCGACGAGGCGCTCCCCCCCGCCACCGCCCGTCGCCGCGCCTGGCCGATCGCCGCGATGCTGTGCGCCGCGATGTTCCTCGTGACGGTGCGCGGCGGCGAGGCCCCGATGCGCGAGATCAACTTCTGGTCCGAGAAGGGCGGCCGCCTCACCAACTGGCTCCGCCAGCACGCCTACGGCGAGCGCCTCCTCGTCCTCACCCCCGACATCTGGCCGGTCTACCCCGCCCTCAACTACGCCCGCTCCGCGCCCACGCTGCGCTTCATGAACCTCTGGCTCCTGCAGGGCACCAACCGCACCTGCCCCGCGAGCAACGAGCGCTACAACGAGCCCTGGGAGATGAGCCGCGCGGAGTTCTACGTCTACCGCACGGTCGCCGAGGACTTCGCCCGCGCGCCCCCCTCCGCCGTGCTGGTCACCCGCCACGTCGGCATCCCCTACTGCGGCCGCGAGTTCGACTTCATCGAATACTTCTCCCGCCACCCCCTCTTCGCCGAGGCCTGGCGCCCCTACCGCCGCGTCGGCGAGATCGAGGGCTACTACCTGTTCGTGCGGGACGAGTAGCCGGACGAACGCCGCCCCCTCACCGCCACTTCGGCGGCCCCCCCATGTTCGCGAACACCTGCCGATCCTTGTTCTCCCGCATGAGCATGGAGAAGCTCGGGATCTTCTCGAACCCCAGCCCCGCCGGCACCTCCGTGTCCGGATCGGCCTGGATCGCGCCGTAGGCCGCGCCGCCGACCTTCTCCCACTTCCCCGCCGGCTTCTTCACCTCCAGGTTCACCACCGTCGCCTTGAACACCATCCGCACGATGGCCTCCTTCGGCGCCGAGGGCTTCGTCAGGCTCGGTGCCCCCGCCATCACCTGCCAGCCATTCGCCAGCGCCCAGGCGGTGAGTTCGTCCTTGTCCATCGCGCGGCCTCCCATGGGTCGGCACGCGCTATGGGCCGGGGGAGGACCGCACGCCAGCCCGGGCGCCGGCCTGACCGATCTCCCCGTCAGAACACCGCGTGATCCCCCCGCTCGTCCTTCGCCCGCCCCTCCACCAGCGCCCGGTAATGGTCGAACAGGGTCTCCGTCCCCGTCTCCGGCGTCGCCGCCGCGTCATACCGCCCCGTCGCCGAATCCAGCACGAGCATGGATTCCGTCGCGTAATACCGCCCGATCCGCGCCAGCTCCGCCTTCGCCGCGAGCGACGGCACCACCCGCCCCGCCGCCCCGAGCACCCCGACGATCCCGTCGAGCAGCCCCACCGGCACGCTCCGGAACCGCGGCGCCCGCCCCAGCACCTCGAACAGCGCCTCTCCCTGCTCCCGCGGCGTGATCGCCGGCCCCGGCCCCCCGATCGGCAGCACCCGCCCCCACCGCGTCTCGTCCGTCAGGCAATCCACGAGGAACGCCGCCAGATCCCCGTCCGAGATCGGCTTGCACGCCGTCAGCCTCCCGTCCCCGAACACGAGGAACGGCCGGCCCCGCCGCACCCGCTCCACCTGCCCCGAGAGCGACTTGAAGAACGCCGTCGGCCGGACGATCGAGTACCCCACCCCCGAGGCCATCAGCTCCGCCTCGAACGCCAGCTTCGCCCGCTGGAACGCCAGCAGCGGCTTCTGCACGCAGAGCGCCGAGAGCAGCACGAACCGCCCCACGTCAGCCTCCCGCGCCGCCGCCAGCACGGCGGAGTGCATCCCGTGATCCACCGCCCAGGCGTCCCGCGGCGCCCCCGTCCGCGACGCCATGCAGGACACCACCGCGTCGAACCGCTCCCCCCGGAATCCATCGTGCCGGACGGCGACGGGATCACTCATCTCCACGACCCGCCCCTGCGCCCCCTCCGGCCAAGCCCCCTCACGCCGCGCCCGCAGGAGGCCCACCACCGCGTGCCCCCGCCCCAGCAGCGCCCGCAGCGTCGCCCGCCCGATCGTCCCCGTCGCGCCGAGCAGCAGGACGCGGAGCGCTCCACGCGCCTGGGGCACCGCCGATCCGGCGATCATCGGCCCGTCAACGCCGTGAGAGCGTCCCCCGTGCGGGACGCTGCCGATGCCGGGCGCGCGCACGTCCCGGTCCGCGAGAGCACACCGCCCGCGTGCGGCGCCTCCGTGCCCCACCCCCCGCCCACCATCCCGCCCTCCTCCCGCGCACCCCTGCCCCCCGAAGGTGTCGCGCCTCCCCGGGTCGCCCCACCGCCTCCGCTGTCGCATGATGCGTGGGGGAGGGGACCGGGATGCCCTACGAAGACCACGTCGGCCGCACCGAATCCGCCGAGGACCTCGCCGACCCCCGTCTCGCCGCCCGCCTCTCCGCCACCCTCGACGTCCAGACCCCGACGGGGGACTGGCCCCCCCTCTGGCACTGGACCCTCTTCCAGGACTGGCGCCCCCCCGCCGCCCTCGGCCCCGACGGCCACCCCCGCCGCGGCGGCTTCCTCCCCCCCGTCCACGACCTGCCCCGCCGCATGTGGGCGGGCGGCCGCATCGCCTTCCAAGCCCCCATCCGCACCGGCGACCGGGTGACCCGCACCTCCACCATCCTCTCCGTCTCCGAGAAGGCCGGCGGTTCCGGTCGTCTCGTCTTCGTCACCGTCCGCCACGCCATCGCCACCCCCCGCGGCCCCGCCGTCGAGGAGGACCAGGACCTCGTCTACCGCGGCACCGAGGGCGCCGCCGTCCGCGCGGCCCCCGTCGCCCCCGCCTGGCCGGACGCCACGACCCGCACCCTCACCCCCGACGCCCTCCTCCTCTTCCGCTACTCCTCCCTCACCGGGAACGGCCACCGCATCCACTACGACCACCCCTACGTGACGGGGGAGGAAGGTTACCCCGGCCTCGTCGTCCACGGCCCGCTGATGGCCACCCTCCTCGCCGCCCACGCCCTCACCACGGCGGGCCCCACGCTCGGCGACGAGCCCGCCCGCCTGTCCCGCTTCGCCTTCCGCGGCCGACGCCCCGCCTTCCACGACCGCCCCCTCACCCTCCTCGCGCAGCGAGAGGCCGGCACCCTCCGCCTGGAGGCGCGCGACGACACCGGCGCCACCGCCCAGGAGGCCGAGGCCACCCTTGCCTGACCCGCCCCCTCCCGCCGAGCCCGGCGAGGAACCCCGACAACCCCCCCGCCCCGACCCCGCCCTCAAGGGCGTCGCCCTCATCGCCCTCGGCTTCCTCATCGTCACGCTGTCCGACGCCATCGTGAAATGGGTTCTTCCCGAGATCGGCGTCGGCGCCGCCATGACCGCCCGGGGCACCTTCGGCGCCGCCACCGTCTGGCTCCTGTCGGGCGCCGTCTCGCTGCGGCCCGTGAACCGCCCCCTCATCGCCTGGCGCTCCGCCCTCCACACCGCCGTCACCGTCGGCTTCTACCTCGCCTGGTTCTCGGGCATGCCGCTGGGCGATTCCTACGCCATCGTCGCCATCACCCCGTTGCTGATGACCGCCCTCGCCATCCCGTTGCTGGGCGAGCAGGTCACGACGAAGCGCTGGCTCCTCATCGCCCTCGGCCTCGCCGGCATCCTCCTCATGATCCGCCCCGGCGGCGACCTCTGGCGCTGGGAGGCCGGCCTCCTCCTCGCCGCCACCGCCCTCATGGCGCTCACCCGCATCTGGACCCGCGTCCTCGCCCGCACCGACCGCCCCGCGACCATCGCCTTCTGGCTCATGCTCGCCCACCTCCCCGTCGGCCTCGCCCTGATGCTGGCCGACCCTCCCGCCGGCTGGCCGGACGCGCTCACCTGGCTCGCCATCGCCGCCCTCGGCGCCTCCAACGGCACGGCGCACTTCCTCTTCGCCCGCGCCTTCGCCCTCGCCCCCATCGGCCTCCTCGCCCCCTTCGAGTATTCCACGCTGATCTTCGGCACGGCGCTGGGCTTCGCGATCTGGGGCGACACCCCCGCCTGGACGACGGTCCTCGGCGCCACGATCGTCGTCGCCGCCGGCCTCCTCAACCTCCGCGCCGGCCGCCGGAACTCAGCCCGTGCCTGACACGCCCCCCGCCTTGCGCCACGACCTCCGCCGCGGCGCCCTCATGCTCGTCGCCGCGACGGCGTTCTTCGCCCTCATGTCCGCCCTCTCGAAGGCCCTCCTCGACCGCTACCCCTTCAACGAGGTCATGTTCTTCCGCTCCGCCTTCGCCGTCCCCGTCACGATGGCCATCGGCTTCCGCGCCGGCCGCTTCCTCTCCACGCGCCGCCTCGGCGGCCACGCGGCGCGGTCCCTCGCCGGCGTCTGCGGCATGGCCTGCGGCTTCTACTCCCTCTCCCTCCTCCCGCTCGCCGACCAGATCGCCGTCAACTACACCCAACCGCTCTTCATCATCCTCCTCGCCATCCCCTGGCTGGGAGAGCGCCCCGGCCCTCTCCGCTGGGCCGCCGTCGGCCTGGGCTTCGCGGGCGTCGTCGTGGTGGCGCTGGGCGAGGGCAACATCGGCGGCGCCGGCGCCCCCATCCTCGGCTACGTCGTCGCCGCCTCCGGCGGCCTCTTCGGCGGCATCGCCACGATGCTCGTCCGCCAGCTCTCCGCCACGGAATCCAGCACCACCATCGTCATGTGGCAGTCCATCCTCATGACCGGGATGATCGCCCTCACCCTCCCCCTCGCCTGGACCACCCCCACCGCCACCGACCTCCTCCTCCTCATCCTCGTCGGCCTCGTCGGCGGCATCGCCCAGGTCCTGCTGACCGAGGCCTACGCGAGCGCCCAGGTCTCGTCCCTCGGCGCCTACGGCTACACCGGCCTCCTCTGGGGCGCCCTCCTCGGCTGGCTCGTCTTCGCCGACCCCCCGGGCTGGGGCCTCGTCCTCGGCTCCGCCCTCATCATCGCCGCCGGCCTCCTCCCCCTCCGCGAACGCCGCGAGGCCCCATGACCGACATCCCCTTCCGCCGCGACGACCCCCTGGCCCCGGGAGAGGTCGAGACCATCGCCCCCGCTCTCCGCCGCATCCTCTGCCCCAACCCCGGCCCCTTCACCTTCCGCGGCACCAACACCTGGATCATCGGCCTCCCCGGCGGCCCCATCGCCATCCTCGATCCCGGCCCCGACGACCTCGGCCACCGCGCCGCCCTCCTCCGCGCCACCGCGCGCGACCGCGTCACCGCGATCCTCGTCTCCCACACCCACTGCGACCACTCTCCCGGCGCGATGCCCCTCGCCGCCGCCGTCAACGCCGGCCGGGGCGCCCCGACCATGGCCTTCTCCCCCCACCTCACCCCGCCGGAGGACGGCGGCGAGGGCGCCGACCACGCCTTCCGCCCCGACCGCCCCCTCCCCGACGGCGCCACCATCGAGGGCGACAGCTGGCGCCTCACCGCCCTCCACACCCCCGGCCACTGCGCCAACCACCTCTGCTTCGCCGCGGAAGGGCAGGGCATCCCCCCCGGCACCCTCCTCTCCGCCGACCACGTCATGTCCTGGTCCACGAGCGTCGTCTCTCCGCCCGATGGCGACATGGCCGCCTACATGCGGAGCCTCGACCGCATCATCGCCCGCGCCCCCACCCTCCTCCTCCCCGGCCACGGCCCCCCGCACGACGACCCCGCCCCCTTCCTCGCCGCCCTCCGCACCCATCGCCTGGACCGCGAGGCGGCCATCCTCACCGCCCTCCGCCGGGCAGGGCGCGCCACCTCGGAGGACCTCGTGCCCGCGGTCTACGGCCCGTCGCTGGACCCCCGCCTCGCCCCCGCCGCCGCCCGGTCCCTCCTCGCCCACCTCCTCAAATCCGAGGCCGACGGCACGGCCGCGCGCGACGGCGACGCCTGGATGCCCGCGCGGTGACCGCCTGGACCTTCCCCGACCCGCCGAACGTCGCCGTCCTCACGACGCGCCGCATCGTCGAGGGCGGCGCCCCGGTCCGCCGCGTGTCCCACGACGCCGAGGACGGCGCCTGGCAGTTCCACGAGGCCGCCGACCCGCGTGAGGAGGACGCGATGGTCGTCTCGCTGCGGAGCATGATCGCCCGCGACGCCACCCTGAACGGCCTCGCCGACCTGCCGGAGGGCTGGCGCGCCCGCCGCGACGCCCCCGGTGCCCCGTGGCACCGGGAACCCGCCGCGCCGGGCGACGGGGCCGGGAATTAGCCCGCGCCCAGCCTCCCCGCCGCCCCGGCTTCCGGCTCAGCCCGGCGCGCGCCGCTCGTCCCGCCACGCCGTCACCGGCGTCGTCGTTCGCCGCGCGTCGCGCCTGCCGGCCCCCCGCGTCGCCGCGGGAGCGAGGTACTGCGACCGATCCTCGTCCATGCGCCGCACCCGCGCCGCGAACGCCGCCGTATAGATGCCCGCGTCCGGGGCGGCGCGCGCCCCGACGGCGGCCGCGGGCCGGGGCAGCGCCCCGTACCGCGCCGCGCCCGGCCACGCCACCATCACGCGGCGCGCGTAGGCATGACCCCGCTCCGGGGTGAGGGAGTGGTAGCCCGCCGCCGCGAGCGGCCAGCTCCCCGTCGTCGCGCGGAGCGACGTGAGGAAGCGCGCGGCGTAGGCCGCGTTCTCCGCCGGATCGAACGCCGTCTCGAGCGAGGCGAAGGCCCCGGGATGGTGCTGCAGGTTCACCTGCGCGCACCCGATGTCGATGGACCGCACGCCGCCCGCGAGGAGCCGCCGCACGGCCGCCACCGCCTCCGCCTTCGTGTCGAAGTAGGAACCCACCCCCGCCGCGTTGATCGTCCAGGGCCAGGGGACCGCGCGGCCGGTCGCGGGGTCGGCCCGCCCGCTCTCGACGAGGGCGATGCTGCGGAGCAAGTGCTGCGGCACGCCCGCCGCCGCCTCCGCCGACGTGATCGCCGGAAGGCAGAGTTCCCCGGGGCGCGGCTCGGCGGCCGGTGGTTCGGCGCGGGCGAGGCCGGACGCGACGACGAGCGCCGCCACCGCCGCCGGACCCGCCCACCGGGGACGGCGGATTCCGCCCGCCGCGGCGAAGTATCGAAGCGTCGCTTGGGCGACCAAGTGGACCTGCACCCCGTTCTCCCGTGGAAATCCGTCGGCGGGAGGCGATGACGCGAAGTCCGGACGGCGTTCCTAACGCTCGATAAACTCGGATGCTCCGTGATCCGTTTGGGTCGCCGGCACACGCATGTTTGTGCGGCCGCCGCGCGAGCCTGTCTGTCCCCAAAACGACTTGTCGGCCGGGGTCCGCCATGGCGGGCCCTTCCCCCGCCGCCCCGAATCCGCTTGGCCCCCCGCTGCGTGGCCGGGAAGAGTTCTAGGATTACACTGACATTGACAAGGGTTTGGACGGCAGTTCGAGGTCGCGAACGGAGGCAGGCATGTCGCCCTAACCCCCACCGCCTCATCCCCCGCATCCCCTGGCTCCTCCCCGACCGCCTTTGGTCCGAATTCGTCCGCTGCCTCCCGACCTTCCCCCTGGGGATGGGCCCGAACGCCCCATGGCGCCGCGGCACGAAGACCCGGATCCTCGACTGGATCGGCAACCTGAAGCGCCTCCACCGCATGGCCGGCCGCCGCGCCCGCATCGCCCGCTCCGTCGGCCTTTCGTGGTGCGGGCCGTCGTGGTGGGGGCTGTCGTGGCGACGGCGATGCCGGTGCGACCCTTCCCCCTCGCCACCCCGCCCGCGCCCCCGCTACCCTCCCGCCCGAATCCGGCGGAGCCGCGCGCCATGGACCATCCCCTCCCGCCCGCCGTGGCCCACGCGCACCCCACCGGCGTCGTCGCCTGCCACGTCTACGCCCGCGGCGGCCTCGTCGCCGACGCCGCGGTCACCGAGGCCGGCGCGTGGTCGCGCGAGCCCGGCCACGTCGTCTGGCTCGGCCTCCTCGAACCCGGCCCGGAACTGCTGGCCGAGGTCCAGCGCCAGTTCCACCTCCACGATCTCGCCATCGAGGACGCGGGAAAACCCCACCAGCGCCCCAAGCTCGAACGCTACGGCGACGACCTCTTCATCGTCGCGCGCACCGCGCGGATGCAGGACGGAAAGATCGCCTTCGGGGAAACCCACCTCTTCGTCGGCCAGGGCCACGTCGTCACCGTCCGCCACGGCCCTAGCGTTTCCTACGCCGAGGTCCGCGCCCGCTGCGAATCCTGCCCCGCCACGCTCGCCCATGGGGAGGACTACATCCTCTACGCCATCCTCGACTTCATCGTGGACGGCTACACCCCCGTGCTGGAGGCCATCGCGGCGGAGGTCGAAGCCATCGAGGACCGCGTCCTCTCCCGCACCACCGTCGCGCGCGACGTGGACCGCCTCTACCTCCTCCGCCGCGACCTGCTGCGCCTGAAGAACGCCGTCACCCCATTGGGCGGCGTGGTGCGCCGCCTGGAGCACGCGGAGGTCTTCGCGAACGCCCCCGCCATGCTCCCCTTCCTCCGCGACGTGGAGGACCACGTGAAGCGCCTGGAGGAGGAGATCGCCACGCTGCGCGAGGTCCTGGCATTCGCCTTCGAGGCGACGCTGCTGACCGGACAAGCGGCGCAGACGGAAGTCTCCCGCCGCCTCGCCGCCTGGGCCGCCATCCTCGCGGTGCCGACCGCCATCGCCGGCATCTACGGCATGAACTTCGACTGGATGCCCGAACTGAAGGTGGACGGCGCCTACTTCATCGTCCTCGGCGTCATCGCCACGATCTGCCTCACCCTCTGGTTCCGCTTCCGAAAGGCCGGCTGGATATGACCCCCGCCTCGCCGCGATCCCGTCGCGCGAGGCCCCGACCCACCGGCCCCTTCCGTCCGAACCCCGCGCATCGCGTCGTTCAACCCTCCGGCGCCACCCGTCTCTCCGGCCGCCGCAGGTCGCGCCCCTGATACCAGAACAGCGGCCGACGCTCCCGCTCTCCCTCCGGCAGCGCCATCACGTCGCGGAACTCCCCCAGCACCTTCTCCGTGATGATCGCCAGCGGATGCGGCGGCGCCTTCCCCACGGGATACCAGTCGAGGTGTTCGAGTTCCCCTGATCCCGCGAGGCTTCCCACCGCCGCCCGCGCCGGCGCCATGAGGAACCGCGCGTTGAACCGCACCGGCGACATCGCCGGCGTCAGCGCCCGGGTCAGGTATCGCAGCGGCGCGAGGTCCGGCCGCAGCCGCCCCCCCTCGAACCGCCCCATGATGAGCCCCGTCTCCTCCCAAAGCTCCCGCACCGCCGCCACCGCCAGCGCGTGCGCCAGCCGGGGCGGCGCCCGATGCTCCAGCGCGCGCCGGGTGAGCGGGTGCAACTCCGTCTCCGCCACCGCCCGCCGGTCCCCCGGGTCCACCCGCCCCCCCGGGAACACCAGGCGCTGCGGCATGAACCGATGCTTGGCCGAGCGCACGCCCATCAGCACCTCGATGCCGCGGTCGCCCTCGCGCCACAGGATGATCGTGGCGGCATCCCGGGGCCGCACCGTCTTCTCCGGCCGCGCCTCCCCCGCCGCGGTGAAGTCCGTCTGCTTGAAACCCGGGTCGTTCGGGTCGCGCGCCACGCTCAGATCGGGTCCCAGGCGAACACGTCGGGCGACCGGTCCATCGGCACGAACCCCGCCCGCAGCGCCGGCAGCGCGTGCTCCGCGATCGCCTCGGGCGTCCACCCCTCCGCCCGATGCACCGACTTCACGGGCCGGTGCTGCGAATACAGGAAGATCTCGTTCATCCGCGGCGAGAACACCTGCCCATTTACGTCCCGCGCCGCGTCCGACGCCAGGAAGACGGCGAGGGGCGCGTTCTTCTCCGGTCCCATCGCCTGCAACTTGGCGACGCGCGCCTTCTGCTCCGGCGTCTCCGCCGGGATGGAGGAGGTCATCCGCGACCACGCGAACGGCGCGATGCAGTTCGACCGCACCCCGAACCGCCCCATGTCCAACGCGATGGACTTGGACAGCCCCACCACCCCCATCTTCGCCGCCGAGTAGTTCGCCTGCCCGAAGTTCCCGATGAGCCCGGAGGTCGAGGTCATGTGCACGAACGCCCCGCTCCCCTGCGCCCGGAACGGCTCCGCCGCCGCGCGGCTCACGTAGAACGACCCGTTGAGGTGGACGTCCACCACCGCCCGCCATTCCTCCGGCGTCATCTTGTGGAAAATCTGGTCCCGCAGGATGCCCGCGTTGTTGACCACGATGTCCAGCCGCCCGAAGGCCTCCACCGCCGTCGCGACGATCCGCCGCGCCGCGTCCCAGTCGGCCACGGAATCGGTGTTGGCCACCGCCTCCCCGCCGCGCTGCTGGATGATGGCCACGGTCCCCTGCCCCGGCGTCGCCGAGGTCTCGCCGATCCCGGAGAGCGAGGCGCCGATGTCGTTCACCACGACGCGCGCCCCGGCGAGGGCCATGGCCAGCGCGATCTCCCGTCCGATGCCGCCCCCGGCCCCCGTGACGATCGCGACCTTGCCGTCGAGCATCATCCGCCCCGTTCCCGTCCCTGCGCCCCGGCCTCCTTACGGCCGGGTCGGACCGCGCGCCAGGGCGGGCGCCCCGCCACGCCGGCGAGACCGGGGACCGCCGGCCTACCGCGGCTGCAAGCGGCGTGTCAGCGACACGGCGTAGGCCGCCGCCCGCGCCTGGAGCGTCGGGTCGTCGCTCATCGCGATCCCCGGCTCCTGATCGAGGATCATGAAGGAGATCGGGTCGCACGGCCCGCCCGGCCCCGCCTCCACCCCGGTCACCGTCAGCCGCCCGACCGTCGCGCGCGGCCGGTCGTCCGGCCACGCCACCGTCGGGTTCAGCAGGTCGTCGCCGGCGGCGGCGAACTGCAGCACCATGTCGAACGCCACCGGCGCCGCGCCGACGCGACGCCGCAGGTCGTCCGCGAGGTAGTTGGCGGGCAGCGTCCGCATCTGCTCCTCCGTCAGGCGCTGCACGCCGGCCACCGGCTCGAACACCCAGCGGGCGGGGCGGACTTGCCCGTCGGCGCCCTTGAACAGGAAGGCGTTAACGCCCCAGTAGGGCGTCGTCGCCCAGGAAGCGGGCGGGTTGTTCGCCGCGAGGAAGCGGCCCTGGTTCGTCGGCCCCGGGTTCGCCGCTGTGAAGGCCGCGACCGTCCCCGGGTTCGGCTGCCCCGTCGAGGGATCCAGGCGGCGGGCGAGGAGGCCGTCCACCAGCGCCTGCGGCGTCGCGACGCCGAAGACCGGGGCGGAGATGTTCGCCATCTCCCACAGGTCGCCCGCCGCCGTCTCGAACCGTACGGAGAGGCTGCGGGTGGTCCGCCCGGTGTCCGGACCGGTCGGGGAGCCGACGCCGACGCCGAAGCGGATGATCGTCGGCACCCGCGCGCCGGCAAAGACCGGCGCGACGGAATACCGCGCCCCTTCCGCGGTCGGGACGAAGTGGCCGGCGGCGCAGGTGCCCTTGGCGTGGCTCGGCCGGGCGCGGAGCGGGCCGATCGCCGCCTCGAAGGCGTCCACCACCTCCTCCGGCGCCGGCTGCGCCATGGCGGGTGCGGCGAGGGCGAAGCTGGTCGCGAGGGCGGCTGCGAGGAGGCGGGGGATGGGCATGGGCGCTCCGTTGGCGGGGGTCGGTTCCCCCGTGTCGCGCGGACCCTAGGCGAGAAGCCCGTATCCTCGCCAGCGCGAGCGTCGCGCGCCCTGACGCGAACCGGTCGCAACGCGTTGTTTTCCGGCCGCCCTCGCCTTGACGCGCGGCGGTCGGGGCCGCATCTCCCGGATACCGGACCGCAGGGGTCCGGTATGACGTCCAGACCCCCTCGGGAGTGCGCCCGGTGCTTCGGTTGTCCAAGCTCGCGGACTACGCCGTCGTCCTGCTCGCCCGGATGGGCGAGGGGGATGGGCTGCACACCGGGCCCGCCCTCTCCGCCGCGACCGGGGTGGCCGAGCCGACGGTGGCGAAGGTTCTCCGCATCCTGTCCGGCGCGGGGCTGGCCGAGGCGCATCGCGGGGCCCGCGGCGGGCACCGCCTGGGCCGCCCGCTGCGGTCGATCACGCTTGCCGAGGTCATCGTGGCGGTGGACGGGCCGATCGCGCTGACGGCCTGCGTGGACGGCGCGACCGGGGGCTGCGAGGCGGAGGGGTGCTGCCCCGTCCGCGGTCGCTGGGACCCGGTGAACGCCGCCGTGCGCGCCGCGCTGACCGCCGTGACGATCGCCGATCTCGCCCCACCCTCCTGCACCGCGCATCACGCCCGCGTCCCGGCGCCCGTCGCCGTCGCGGCCGAGTAGGACCAGAAGAATGCCCGCCGTCGCCGAGACGCTCGACACCGTGCAGGCCGCCACCGAGGGCGGCTACAAGTGGGGGTTCGAGACCGACATCGAGATGGAGTTCGCGCCGAAGGGCCTGAACGAGGACATCGTCCGCTTCATCTCCGCGAAGAAGAACGAGCCGGCTTGGCTGCTGGAGTGGCGGCTGGCCGCCTTCGCGCACTGGAAGACGATGGAGGAGCCGCGCTGGCCCGCGGTGACCTACCCGCCGATCGACTACCAGGACGCCTACTACTACGCGGCACCGGTGACGAAGGTGAAGCCGAAGTCGCTCGACGAGGTGGACCCGGAACTGCTGCGCACCTACGCGAAGCTCGGCATCCCGTTGCGGGAGCAGGCGATCCTCGCGGGCGTTGAGGGCGCGGGCGACACGCCGGCGGATGGCGGGCGCATGCCGATCGCGGTGGACGCGGTGTTCGATTCCGTCTCCGTCGCCACCTCCTACAAGGAGCGGCTGGCGAAGGACGGGATCATCTTCTGCGCCATCTCCGAGGCGTTGCAGGAGCATCCGGATCTCGTCCGGAAGTACCTCGGGACCGTCGTCGGGCCGAACGACAATTTCTTCGCGGCGCTGAACGCGGCGGTCTTCACCGACGGGTCGTTCGTCTACATCCCGAAGGGCGTGCGCTGCCCGATGGAATTGTCCACTTACTTCCGCATCAACGCCAAGAGCACGGGGCAGTTCGAGCGGACGCTCATCATCGCGGATGAGGGGTCCACGGTATCCTATCTGGAGGGCTGCACGGCGCCGCAGCGGGACGAGAACCAGCTGCACGCCGCGGTGGTCGAGTTGGTCGCGATGGACGACGCGTCGATCAAGTATTCCACCGTGCAGAACTGGTACCCGGGCGACGCGAACGGCGTCGGCGGCATCTACAACTTCGTCACGAAGCGCGCCCTGTGCCGCGGCAAGCGGTCGAAGGTGTCATGGACGCAGGTGGAGACGGGGTCGGCGATCACCTGGAAGTATCCGTCCTGCATCCTCCAGGGCGAGGATTCGGTGGGCGAGTTCTATTCGGTGGCGATCACCAACAACCATCAGCAGGCCGACACCGGGACGAAGATGATCCACCTCGCGCCGGGGACGAAGTCCACGATCATCTCGAAGGGCATCTCGGCGGGGAAGGGGCAGAATACCTACCGGGGACTCGTGCGGATCAACCCGAAGGCGAAGGGGGCGCGGAACTTCACGCAGTGCGATTCGCTGCTGATCGGCGACCTCTGCGGCGCGCACACCGTGCCCTACATCGAGAACCGCTGCATGACCGCGAAGGTGGAGCACGAGGCGACGACCTCGCGCATCGCGGAGGACCAGCTGTTCTACTGCCGCCAGCGCGGGCTGTCGCAGGAGGACGCGGTGGGCCTCATCGTCAACGGGTTCTGCCGCGAGGTGCTGAAGGAACTGCCGATGGAGTTCGCGGTGGAGGCGCAGAAGCTGTTGCAGATCTCCCTTGAGGGGAGCGTCGGCTGATGCTCGTCATCGACAACCTGCACGCCGAGGTGGATGGCAAGCCGATCCTCAAGGGCATCTCGCTGGAGGTGCCGTCGGGCGAGGTGCATGCGGTCATGGGGCCGAACGGCTCGGGCAAGTCCACGCTGTCCTACGCGCTGGCGGGGCGCGACGGTTACGCGGTGACCGAGGGGTCGGCGACCTTCGACGGGCACGACCTGCTGGCGATGGAGCCGGAGGAGCGGGCGGCGGCGGGACTGTTCCTGGCGTTCCAGTATCCGGTGGAGCTGCCGGGCGTGGGCAACGCGACCTTCCTGCGGACCGCGCTGAACGCGGTGCGACGCAACCGCGGGGAGCCGGAACTCGACGCGATGCAGTTCCTGCGGACGGCCCGCGAGAGGATGCGCGAGTTGTCCATGCCGGAGGACATGCTGAAGCGCGGCGTGAACGTCGGCTTCTCCGGCGGCGAAAAGAAGCGGAACGAGGTGTTGCAGATGGCGCTCCTCAAGCCGTCGCTCGCGATCCTTGACGAGACGGATTCGGGGCTGGACATCGATGCGCTGAAGATCGTGGCGGACGGGGTGAATGCGCTGCGCGGGCCGGGCTTCTCCGCCCTCGTCATCACGCACTACCAGCGGCTGCTGGACCACATCGTGCCGGATCGCGTGCACGTGCTGGCGGCCGGACGGATCGTGGCGTCCGGCGGGCCGGAGCTGGCGCAGCGGCTGGAAGCGGAAGGCTATGCCGGCGTGCTGGGGGAGGCGGCATGAACGCGGTCACCTCCAACGCCGCGGCGTTCCTGCACCGCTACGAGACGGCGCGGGGCACGCTGCCGGGGCATGACGTGCCGGCGGTGGCAGCACTGCGGGCGCGGGCGGCGGACACGCTGCGCGCGGGTGGGCTGCCGTCGCGGCGCGTTGAGGCGTGGCGCTACACCGATCTCGCGCCGGTGCTGCGGGCGGAGTTCTCAGGGAGCGCGTCCACCGCCGCGGTGGCGTTGCCGGCGGCGCGCGCGGAACGGCGGGCTGTGTTCGTGGACGGGCGGTTCCGGGCCGACCTGTCGGATCTGACGGGGCTGGATGCGCGGCCGCTGTCGGCGGTGTTGGGGGACGTGGCGTCGCGGCTCAACGCCGTGGTCTCGCCGTCGCAGCCGATGGTCACGCTCAACGCGATGCTGTTCGAGGACGGGCTGGTTCTGGACGTGGCAGAGGGCGCGGATGCGGGGCCGGTGGAACTGCTGTCCTTCGCTTCGGGCGAGGCGGCGGGGTCGTTCCATCCGCGCCACCTCATCCGCCTCGCGCGCGGAGCACGGATGACGCTGATCGAGACGGCGACCGGGGCGGACGCGGCGACGCTGCACGCGCCGGTGTTCGAGATCGAGGTGGCGGAGGACGCGCGGCTGACGCACGTGCGGGTGCAGCGGGAGGCGGCTTCGGCCTTCCATCTGGCGCACATCGGCGTTCGCGTCGCGGCGGGTGGGGCGTATGATGGGTTCGTCCTGAACGCCGGTGGGCGGCTGGCGCGGTCGGAAACGCATCTCCTGCTCGACGGGCCGCGGGCGGAGGCGCATCTGAACGGGGCGCAGCTGGTGGCGGATGGGGCGGTGGCGGACACCACCACGTCGCTGGACCACGCGGCGCCGGGGTGCGCGTCGCGGCAGACGGTGAAGACGGTGCTGGCGGGCAAGTCGCGTGGGGTGTTTCAGGGGAAGATCCTGGTTCGTCGCGAGGCGCAGAAGACCGATGGCTACCAGATGAACCAAGCGCTGCTGCTGTCCGGGAATGCGGAGATGGACAGCAAGCCGCAGCTGGAGATCTACGCGGACGACGTGAAGTGCTCGCACGGCGCCACGGTCGGGGCGCTGGACGACGACGCGCTGTTCTACCTGCGGTCGCGCGGCATCCCCGCCGGTCCGGCGAAGGCCATGCTGGTGCGGGCCTTCCTGCAGGAGGCGGTGGACGGGGTGACGGACGCGGTGGCGCGCGAGATGCTGGAAGAGGCGGTCTCGGCGTGGTGGGACGCGAACGGGGCGCGGGCGTGATGGACGGGTCTTTCCGCCCCGCGCTCGACGTGCAGCGCGTCCGCGCCGACTTCCCGATCCTGTCGGAGACGGTGCGGGGCAAGCCGCTCGTGTTCCTCGATTCGGCGGCCTCGGCGCAGAAGCCGCGGCAGGTCATCGGGGCGATGGTCGGGATGATGGAGACGGCCTACGCGAACGTGCATCGCGGGGCCTACCACTTCTCGGAATCCGCGACGGCGGCCTACGAGGCGGCGCGGGATGCCGTCGCGCGGTTCCTCAACGCGGGGGCGGAGCGGGCGGTGGTGTTCGTGCCCTCCACGACGCACGGCATCAACCTCGTCGCGCACGCCTACGGGCGCGGGGTGATGAAGACGGGGCAGGCGGTGGTGGTCTCGGAGATGGAGCACCACGCCAACTTCGTGCCGTGGCAGATGCTGCGGGACGCGCACGGGGTGGAGTTCCGCATCTGCCGGATCACGGAGGCGGGGGAACTCGACCTCGACCACATGGCGGAATTGCTGGCGGACGGGCGCGTCGGGCTCGTGGCGGTCACGCACATGTCGAACGTGCTGGGCACCGTGACGCCGGCGGCGCAGGTGGTGCGGATGGCGCACGCGGCCGGGGCGAAGGTGCTGCTGGACGGGTCGCAGGCGGCGGTGCACCGGCGGGTGGACGTGTCGGCGCTCGACGCGGATTTCTACCTGTTCACGGGGCACAAGTTGTATGGGCCGACCGGGATCGGCGTGCTGTGCGCGCGGCGCGACCTGCTGGAGAGGATGCCGCCCTTCCTCGGCGGCGGCGACATGATCGCGGAGGTCACGCGGGACGGGTTCGTCACCGCGCCGGTGCCGGCGAAGTTCGAGGCGGGGACGCCGCCGATCATCGAGGCGATCGGGCTGCACGCCGCGGTGGACTACGTCACGGCGATCGGCATGGACGCCATCGAGGCGCATGAGCGGTCGCTCGTGGACCACGCGATGGCGCGGCTGTCCGCGGTGGAGGGGCTGAGCATCCTCGGGCGGGCGCAGGACCGGGGCGGGGTGTTCTCCTTCGCGCTGGGCAACGCGCACTCCCATGACCTCGCGACGCTGCTGGACCGCGTGGGGATCGCGGTGCGGTCGGGGCGGCATTGCGCGGAGCCGCTGCACACGTTCCTGAAGATGGACACGACCTGTCGGGCATCCTTCGGGCTCTACACGACGCGGGAGGAGGTGGACTTCCTCGCGGAGGCGCTGAGCGAGGCGCGGAGGTTCTTCACCTGATGTTCGACGACCTGCGCGACCTCTACCAGGAGGTCATCCTCGACCACGGGCGGAAGCCGCGGAACTTCCGGCGGCTGGACGGTGCGCCGCTCAACGCGCGCGGCGACAACCCGATGTGCGGGGACCGGATGGAGGTGTGGATCGCCCTCGCCGACGACGGGCGGATCGGCGACGCGGCGTTCCAGGGGAAGGGCTGCGCGATCTCGATGGCGAGCGCGTCGCTCATGACGGAGACGGTGCGCGGGAAGACGACGGAGGATGCGCGGGCGCTCGGGGCACGGTTCCGCGGGCTCGCGATGACCGGGACGTGCCCGGACTGTGCGGATGACGAGGACATGGAGCGGTTGCAGGCGCTGTCGGGCGTGCACGAGTTCCCCTCACGGGTGAAATGCGCCACCCTCGCCTGGCATACGCTGAACGCGGCCCTGGACGGGGCGAAGGAGGCGTCGAGTGAGTGATACGCCCGTGACGCATGAGGCCTGGACGCCGGACGGGCCGGTCGGGCCGCCGGCGCGCGTGAGCGAGAGCGCGGTGCTGGACGCGATCAAGACGGTGTACGATCCGGAGATCCCGGTGGACATCTACGAGCTGGGTCTCGTCTATGCCGTGGACATCGGCGACGACGGCACGATCAAGGTCGAGATGACGCTCACCACGCCGTCCTGTCCTTCGGCGCAGGAGTTGCCGGCGATGGTCGAGGAGGCGGTGCGGACGGTGCCGGACGTGAAGGACGTGACGGTGGAGATCGTGTGGGATCCGCCGTGGGATCCGTCGCGGATGAGCGACGACGCGAAACTCACGCTGAACATGTATTGAGGGTCGGAGAGATGAGCACGACCACGGATGTCCCGGCTAGGCCGCGGCGCGCGCTGCCGCCTCTGATGGGGCTGACGGATGCGGCGGCGGAGCGGCTGCGCGACCTCTACGCGAAGGGGGACGGGCGTGGGCTGCTGCGCGTCTCCGTGTCGACCAAGGGGTGTTCCGGCATGTCCTACAAGCTCGACTTCGTGGAGGCGGCGACGCCGGGCGACGAGACGGTGACGGACAAGGGCGTGACGGTGATCGTGGACCGCAAGGCCACGCTGTTCCTCATCGGGACGGTGATGGACTACGAGAGCAAGGCGATGTCCGCCGGCTTCACCTTCACCAACCCGAACGAGAAGGGGCGGTGCGGATGCGGGGAGTCCTTCCACGTCTGAAGGACCCCCCGGCGCGCATCACACCGCGCTGGACCATTCCGCGGGGATGAAGCGGTAGCCGTTCGCTTCCTTCGTGACGTAGCCGTTCGCGGGGAAGGGGAAGTGGTAGCCGACGGTGCGGATGCGGTCGGTGGCGATGCGGTCGAACATGCGGCGGCGGGACGCCTCGGCGGCGGCGGGGTCCATGTCGAAGATCACGTGCCAGCCGGGGTTCGTCAGGTTGATCTCCGGGCGCGAGGTGAGGTCGCCGAGGATGAACGCCTGCGCGTTGCCGTCGGAGAGGTGGTAGGAGGCGTGGCCCGGCGTGTGGCCGTTCGTCATCGTCAGGCGGATGCCCGGCAGGATCTCGGCGTTGTCGGCGACCTGGTCCACCTTGCCCTCGTAGGGGGTGAAGCGGCGGCGAACGTTGGCGAAGGCGGGGCGCATCGCCTCGGCGGCGCGGGAGGCCTGGGCGTCGTCCATCCAGAAGGCCCATTCGCGGTCCGGCACCGCCACGCGGGCGCGGGGGAAGGCGGCGGCGCCGGCGGCGTCGATCAGGCCGCCGACGTGGTCGCCGTGGAAGTGGGTCATCGCGACGATGTCCACGGAGGCGGGGGCGATGCCGGCGGCGGCCATGTTCGCCATGAGTTGCCCCACCCGGCTGTCGGCGGCGGTCTGCGGGCCGTTGCCGGTGTCGAACACCACCGTGCCGCGCGCGGACTGCACGACGGTAACGGTGAAGGGGTTGGTCAGCGCCGCGGGGTCGAGGGCCTGGGCGCGCATGGAGGCGGCGACCTCATCCGCCGAGGCGTTGCGGACGAAGCCCTGGGTCGGGTTGGGGCGCACCGCCTGCCCGTCGAAGATCGTCGTCACGAGCATCGTCCCGACGCGGAAGCGGTAGAATCCAGGGGCCTGGGTCGGCGGGGCGGGCGCCGCCCCCGCCATCGTGCCGGTGGTGCCCTGGGCGAGGACGGCGGGGGACGTCAGGGCGAGGGCGGCCCCGGCGGCGAGGGTGCGGCGCTGCATGGCAGGTCCTTCAGGCGTTCGAGGCGACGAGGCGGAAGCCGTTGCCGGACCGCTCGACGCGGCCGGTGGCGGGCATGGGGAAGTGGTAGCCGACGACCGGCATCCGCTCCGTCGCGGCGCGGTCCAGCAGGGCGCGGCGGGTGGCGACGGCGGTGGGCGGGTCCATGTCGAAGCCGCCGTACCATTCGGGGTTGGCCATGAAGAGCGCAGGGAGGTTCACGGCGTCGCCGATGACGAGCGCCTGGGCGTTGCCGTCGGCGATGAGGAAGGAGGAATGGCCGGGGGAGTGGCCGGGCGTCGCGACGGCGGTGACGCCGGGCGCGACCTCGGCGTTCGGGCGGAAGCGTTCCACGCGCGACGCGTAGGGGGCGAAGCGGGCGCGCGCGTTCTCGAAGGCGGGGCGCCGCTGGCCGGCGCGGGCCATCTCGCCGTCATCCATCCAGAAGGCCCATTCGCCTTCCGGCACCTTGATCGCGGCGTTGGGGAAGGCGGCGGAGCCGTCGGCGTTCGTCAGGCCGCCGACGTGGTCGCCGTGGAAGTGGGTGAAGACGACGGTGGTGATAGCGGCGGGGTCGATGCCCCCTTCCTGCATCGCCGCGTACATCTGGCCGCCGCCGTTCGGGGCGCCGCGGCCGAAGCCGACATCCATCAGGACGAGGCCGGCGCGGGTCTGCACGACGGTGGGGTTGAAGGTGTTGGGGAGGGCGAAATTCGTCATGCCGCTGGCGCGCAGGGAGGTCTCGACCTGCTCCGGCGTGGCGTTGACGACGGAGCCCTGGCGGATGTCGGCGCGGGGGACGAGGGCGTCGCGCAGGACGGTGACGGGTAGCGCGCCGACCTGGAACCGGTAGAGGTTCGGGGTGGGGGCCGCCGCGGGGGCTGCGGTCTGGGTCGCCGCGGGGCGGGTGGCGAGGAGGGCGGGCGCGGCGAGGCCGGCCGCGAGCACCGTGCGTCGTTCCATGGTCGTGTCCGTTCCGTTCGTGAAGGTGCGCCCGCCATCCGTCACCGGGCGGGGCGGGCGGAGGGTGGCGGGAACCCACGTCGGGTTCAAGCGTCGCGTGTCAATCGCGCGCGAACGTCACGATGGCCTCGACGGAGGACGACCAGCGGAACTGGTCCACGGCGACGGCGCGCTCCACCCGCCACCCCGGCGCGCGGGCGAAGGCGAGGGCGTCGCGGGCGAGGGCGGCGGGGTTGCAGGAAACGTAAGTCACCCGGGAGGCGGCGCGGGCGAGGATCGGGACCTGGTCCGGTGCGCCGGCGAAGGGGGGATCGAGGACAACGGCGGCCGAGCCGGCGATCTCCGCCGGGAGGAGGGGCTGGCGGGCGAGGTCGCGGCGGGTGGCGGTGACGCGCTGGGCGGCGGCGGCCTGGAGGGTGGCGATGGCCTCCGCCGCCCCCTCGAAGGCGCGGACCCGGGCGCGGGTGGCGAGGGCGAAGGTGAGGGTGCCGATCCCCGCGTGGAGTTCGAGGATCGGGGCGCGGGTGGCGGTGCGGCGGAGGAGTCCGGCCAGCACGGCGGCGGTGATGGCGGCCTCGCCGTGCGGCGTGGCCTGCAGGAAGGCGCCGGGGGGCGGGGTGACGGTGACGCCGTTCAGGGCGATGGAAACGGGACCGGACTGGGCGGCGACCTCCGGGTTGTCCCGCGCGCCCTCCTTCGACAGCGCGATGCGGCGAATGCCGTGCGCGGCGCCGAACGCGGCGAGCGTCGTGCGGTCCACCGGCGTCGGCGTGGCGTCGAGACGGATCAGCAGGTCCGGGCCGGTGTCGAGGAGGTTCAGCACGGCCGATCCGGTGCGGCGCAACCCGTTCAGGCGGCGCAGGACGTCGCGCAGCGGCGGCAGGATCGCGAGAAGTCGCGGGTCCAAGACGTGGCATGTGCGGAGGTCGAAGGGGTCCCGCGACCCGTGGGTGTGGAAGCCGAGGGTGATGCCGTCGGGGCCGCGGCGGATCGCGAGGTCGGCGCGGCGACGGGTGTTCGGGGGGGAGGCGGTGGCGGGCGGCACCGGCACGTCGGGGAAGCCGGCGCGGGACAGGGCCTCGGCCACGCGGGCGGACTTCCAGGCGGCGATGGCGGGGTCGGACAGGTGCTGGACGGCGCAGGCGCCGCAGGTGCCGAAGTGGGGGCAGGGGGGCGTGACGCGGTCGGGGGAGGGGGTCTCGATCGCCTCCAGGGTGGCGGTGCGGCCCTCGCCGCGGGCCGGGCCGGGGGTGGCCCGCACCACCTCCCCCGGAAGCGCGAAGGGCACGAAGATGGCGGCGCCGGACGGGTCGCGCGCGATGCCGTCGCCGGCCGCGCCGAGCGCGACGATGGTCAGGGTTTCGGTCATCGCGCGGCGGGCCGCCTCGGGCCTCCCGCCGCACGGTGCCGCGTCATCCGAACGCGTTCAATCCCGTCTGCGCGCGGCCGAGGATGAGGGCGTGGACGTCGTGCGTGCCCTCGTAGGTGTTGACCGTCTCAAGGTTCATCATGTGACGGATGACGTGATACTCGTCCACGATGCCGTTGCCGCCGTGCATGTCCCGGCTCACGCGGGCGATGTCGAGCGCCTTGCCGCAGTTGTTGCGCTTGACGAGGGAGATCATCTCCGGCGCGGCCTTGCCTTCGTCGAACAGGCGGCCGACGCGGAGCACCGCTTGCAGCCCGAGGGTGATCTCGGTCTGCATGTCCGCGAGCTTCTTCTGCACGAGCTGGGTCTGCGCCAGCGGCTTGCCGAACATCTTGCGACCCAACGTGTATTCCCGGGCGGCGTGCCAGCAGAACTCCGCGGCGCCGAGGGCGCCCCAGGCGATGCCGTAGCGGGCGCGGTTGAGGCAGGAGAAGGGGCCGGCGAGCGACTTCACGCCGGGGAGGCGGTTCGCCTCCGGCACGAAGACCTCGTCCATCATGATCATGCCGGTGACGGAGGCGCGGAGGGAGAATTTTCCTTCTATCTTCGGGAAGGTGAGGCCCTTCATGCCGCGCTCCAGCAGGAAGCCGCGGAGGATGCCCTCGTCGTCCTTCGCCCAGACGACGGCGACGTCGGCGATGGGGGAGTTGGTGATCCAGGTCTTCGAGCCGGAGACGAGGTAGCCGCCATCCACCGTCTTCGCGCGGGTGCGCATGGAGGAGGGGTCGGAGCCGGCGTCGGGCTCGGTGAGGCCGAAGCAGCCGACCATCTCGCCGGTGCGGAGCTTCGGCAGGAACTTCGCCTTCTGCTCCTCCGACCCGAAGGCGTGGATCGGGAACATGACGAGGGAGGACTGCACGGAGAAGGCGGAGCGGTAGCCGCTGTCCACCCGCTCGACCTCGCGGGCCATCAGGCCGTAGGCGACGTAGGAGACGCCGGCGCAGCCGTAACCTTCGAGCGTGGCGCCGAGGAAGCCCATCTCGCCGAAGGCGTTCATGATGCCGCGGTCGAAGGTCTCGTTCCGGTTCGCCTGGACGATGCCGGGCATGAGGCGGTCCTGGCAGAAGTCCCGGGCGGCGTCGCGGATCATCCGCTCGTCCTCGGTCAGCTGCTCGTCCAGCAGCAGGGCGTCGTCCCACTGGAAGGAGGGGGTGGAACGGGGGCGCGGGGCGAGCGGCGCCTCGGGTTCGGCGGCCACCTGGGCGGTGATGGGGGTGATGACGTTCATCGGGCGCACTCCTCCTGGCGGTGCCGGGCCCATCCTGTCACGGGGGCCCGGGTCACCGCGCGTAGCATGGGGTGGCAGGCCAAGTCAGGCGGCTTCGGCGTCCCCGGCGTCCATCCGCCGGGGGCGGGGGACGGCCACGAGCATGAAAGCGGGGGTGGCGTCCCCGAAGCCCAGCACGGACGGGCCGAGGTCGTCCGGCCGGAAGCGGCGGGGGCGCTCGTCCCGACCGTAGCCACCGGCGGCCGGGGCGGAGCGGTCGTAGCCGCCGCGGTCCTCGGGCGGGCGGTCCTCCCGCGGGCGGTCGGCGACCACGCGGACGTCACGGTCCTCGCGGGGCCGATCCTCGCGGGGCCGGTCGCGGCCACGGTCGCCACGGGGCGCATCCTCGCGGGGACGATCGCCGCGGGGGCGGTCCCCCCGGCCGCGATCGTCGCGGGCGCGAAGCGGCTCGGGGTGCGCGGCCGAAGCGGCGGCCT
>CAXVWQ010000303.1:0-4236 GCA_964263755.1 Roseomonas sp.
GTTGCCCGTGCCGGACAGCGCGCCGCCCCCCGTCAGCGTCAGGTTGTCCACGCCCGTCCCGAGGGTGAAGGAGACGGTGGCGAGCACGAGGTCCTCCCCGCCGCCGCCGATCTCCGTCACCACGTCCCCGGCGTGGTCCACGGTGTAGCGGTCGTCCCCGAGGCCGCCGGCCAGGAGATCGGCGTCGAGCCCGCCGTCCAGCCGGTCCGCGCCGTCCCCGCCGAGGAGCGTGTCGGCGCCGGCGCCGCCGCCGAGCAGGTCGTCGCCGGCATCTCCCGCGACCCGGTCGTCCCCGTCGCCGCCGTCCAGCCGGTCCGCGTCGTCGCCGCCCGCGAGCGTGTCGGCCCCGGCGCCGCCGAGGAGGGTGTCCGCCCCGTCGCCGCCGAGCAGCCGGTCGTCCCCGGCGTCGCCGCGCAGGACGTCCAGCCCGTCGCCGCCGACGAGCGTGTCGTTCCCCGCACCGCCGCGCAGGTCGTCGTTCCCGTCCGCGCCGGACAGGGCGTCCGCGCCGGCCCCGCCGGCGAGGGCGTCGTCTCCCGCGCCCGCGACGACGAGGAGCGAAGCCCCGGCGCCGAGGGCGGAGCCGTTGACCGAGACCGCCGAGGCCGCGGTCGCCGCGATCGCGATCCGCCCGCCCGTGAACGCCGCCGCCGCCTCGGCGCCGAGCGTGACCCGCTGCGCGCCGGTGCCGCCCAGCAGCAGCGCCTCCATGCCCGACAGGTCGGCGAAGTGCGAATCGACGAGGGTGGCGTTGCCGCGCAGCACGATCGCGTCGAGCCCGCCGCCGCCGTCGAGGGTGCCCGCGGCCCGGAGCCGCGCGACGGTGTCGAAGACGAAGGCGTCGGTCCCGGACGTCCCGGGCGCGCCTGAGGGCGGCGGATTGACGTAGATGGCCATGGAGCGGTTTCCCTGCGGCGGGGGCCGCGCAGTCCTTGCGCGAGGTGTCGGCGCGCAGGATGCCCGAGACCCGTCAACCGCCGGTGAACGCCGCCGTCACCACGCCTCCGGCTCCGCCTGCCGCCGCGCCTCCGCCTGAAGGCGCCGCAGCGCCCCGTCCAGCACGGCGCGCTCCTCCGCCGTCAGCACGGCCCGGAAGGCGTCGTCGCGGGCGCGGGCCGCGGCCATCAGCCCCCCCGTCAGCCGCCGTCCGCCGCCGAGAGCCGCAGCGTCACCTCCCGCCCGTCCGTCCGGCCGGTGCCGCGCAGCACGAAGCCGCGCGCCACCAGTCCGGTCACCACGCGGCTCACCTGGCTCTTGTCCAGCCCGGCCTGCTGCGCGAGGTCGCGCAGCGCCATCGGCGCGAAATCGCGCAGCAAGGCGAGGGCGCGCCATTCCATCAGCGTGACCCCGAACCCCGCGGCATACCGCCGCGCCGCGCCGCGCGACAGCGCGTTGGCCAGCCGGTGCGCGCGGTAGGACCGCAGGTCGCGGATCGTCCGCGCGTCGCCGGGTGCCGTGTCGTCCGCGATGATCCCCTCCGCCCCGCCGGCCCGCACGTTGACCAGGCGCGCCCCCGATGGTTTACCCCGTCAACCATCCTACGCGCCGCCGCGGCGCCCGCACACCCCGCGCGGGAGGGCGCGCCGAATGCCCGAGATCACCCTCTGCGAGTGCTTCGCCCGCGACGGGCTGCAGCATGAGCCGACGAACATCCCCGCCGCCGACAAGGCCGCGATCCTCGCCCGCATCGCCGATTGCGGCTTCCCGCGCATCGAGATCACCTCGTTCTCCCATCCGGGGCACGTCCCGCAGTTCGCCGACGCGGACGCGGTGCTCGCCGCCGTGCCGCCGCGCCCCGGCGTGCTGTTCAAGGCCACCTGCCCCAACCCCGCCGCCGTCCGCCGGGCGCTCGCCGCGAAGGCGGCGGGCAGGGGGCCGGAGGAGATCTCCTTCCTCGTCTCCGCGAGCGAGGGTCACACGTCGAAGAACCTCCGCCGCACGCGGGAGGAGCAATGGGCGAACGTTACGGAGATGGCCGCGCTGGCGGCGGGCGCCTTCGTCACCGTCGGCACGGTCTCCGTCGCCTTCGACTGCCCCTTCGACGGCCCGACGCCGGAAGCGACGGTCGAGTCCGACGCCCGCCGCTTCGCCGCCCTCGGCGTCACCCGCATCGCCATCGGGGACACGGTCGGCTCCGCCACCCCGCCCCGCGTGCGCTCCCTCATGTCCCGCCTCCGCGCCGCGCTGCCGGAGGCGACCTTCATCGCCCATTTCCACGACAGCCGCGGCACCGGCCTCGCCAACTGCATCGCCGCACTGGACGCCGGCATCACCCACTTCGACACCGCGCTCGGCGGCACCGGCGGCCACCCCGCGGGGATCGGCTACGGGGAGGGCTTCACCGGCAACGTCTGCACGGAGGACTTCGCCCTGCTCCTCCACGCCATGGGCTGTGACACCGGCCTCGACCTGGACCGCGTCATGGACGCCGGCCGCGCCGCCGAGGTCCTGCTGGGCCGCACCCTCCACTCCCGGGCCCTCCGCATGGGCGGCGCGTGAGGGCGGGTTGGATCGAGATCCCGCGAGAGGTCGCCGACCGCCACCCGCTCCGCCCCATCGGCGGCTGGCTCATCCTGTTCGGCTTCTGGCTCGTCATGCCCCTCCTCGGCGTGCCGGTCTTCCTCGTCACCGATTGGAACGAGCCCGCCCGCCACCCCGGCGTCCCGGCATGGGGCCCGGCGGTCTGGAACGCCGCCCTCGTCCTCGGCGCCTCGCTCCGCGTCGGGCTGCTCGTCCTCTACGTCCGCCGCTTCCCGGGCTTCCGCCCCCTCTACCCCCCGCTCGTCCTCCTCGCCACCGCCGCCGACACCCTCCCGACCCTCCTCCTGACCCTCGCGGCAGGTCCGCCCGACGCCGCCCCCTGGCGCGAGCATTCCGTCGAGGCCGTCGCCCTGGCCTTCGCCTTCGTCGCGGTGGACCTCGTCTTCGCCGCCGCCGCGTGGCGCGGCCGCCGCTTCCGCCTCGTCTTCGAGCGTCGCGTCCCTCCCGACGACCCGATCCTCTCCACCGCAGGACCCGCGACCGATGCCCGATGAACCGCCCCTCCTCGTCGCGCGCGACGGCGGCGTCGTCCGCGCCACCCTCAACCGCCCGGCGCGCCGGAACGCGATGAACGAGGCGCTCGTGACCGCCCTCGACGCGCTCCTCGCCGATCTGAGGGAGGACACCGCCGCCCGCATCCTCGTCCTCTCCGGCGCCGGCGGCCACTTCTGCGCCGGCCTCGACCTCGGGGAGGTCGGCGCTCCCCTCCCGCCGGAGCAGAAACTCGCCGCCCAGCTCGAACGCAACCGCCGCACCGGGGCCCGCTTCGCCGCCATCGCCGCCCTCCCCCAGGTCGTCATCGCGTCGGTCCAGGGCTCCGCCTTCGCCGGCGGCCTCGGCTTCGTCTGCGCCGCCGACATCGCGCTCGCCTCCGCCGACGCCCGCTTCGCCGCGCCCGAGGCCCGGCGCGGCCTCGTCGCCGCCCAGATCCTCCCGTGGATCGCCCGCCGCACCGGCCGCTCCCACGCCGCCCGGATGGTGCTGCAGGGCAACGTCCTCGACGCCGCGGAGGCGGCCCGCACCGGCCTCGTCCACGAGACCCTCCCCCACGCCGCCGCGCTGGAGGCCCGCGTCGCCGCCACGATCGCCGACATCCTGCAAGGCGCCCCCCGCGCCCTGGCCGAGACGAAGGCCCTCCTCGCCGCCCTCGGCGGCCCCGTGCCGGAGGGCTACGCGGAGGCCGGCGCCCAGGCCTTCGCCCGCTGCGCGGCCGGCGAGGCGGAGGAGGGAATCGCCGCCTTCAAGGCGAAACGACCCCCGGCCTGGGCGCCACACTGACCGGCCCGCGAACGATCCCCTGAAACCCGCTGCCCTCGCCCGCGCTCACGCCTCGCAGCACACGGAAGGGCCACGGGCCATGGGCATCATCTGGACCATCATCATCGGCCTCCTCGCCGGGGTCGTCGCGAAGTTCCTCATGCCGGGACGCGACCCCGGCGGCTTCATCGTGACCACCCTCCTCGGCATCGTCGGCGCCGTCCTCGCGACCTACCTGGGACAGGCCGTCGGCTGGTACCGGGCGGGCGAAGGCGCCGGCTTCATCGGCGCGGTCGTCGGCGCGGTCATCATCCTGTTCCTCTACCGGATGTTCGTCGGCCGCCGCACGGCGGTCTGACCGGCCGGGGGGGGCGCATGTGGGCTGGGAGGAGGGCTTTGCCCTCCTCCCAGACCCTCCACCCACCAGGACCCAGCGGG
>CAXVWQ010000304.1:0-6373 GCA_964263755.1 Roseomonas sp.
CAGCGCTCGCCGACCGCGGCGCGGTCCTCCGCGTCGCCGGCGGCGCCGCGCGCCACGCCGGCCCCGCCCGGCCGGGGGTGGAGCCGGTCGGCCCCGTCGCGGAGCCCGGGGACTTCCTGCGGACCGTGGACCTCGTGGTGAACCCGCACGAGGGCGGGACGGGCCTGAAGATCAAGACCGTCGAGGCCCTCGCCCACGGCGTCCCCGTCATCGGCACCGCCGAGGCGTTCCGCGGCCTCGGCGCCTGGGCGCCCTTCCACGCGGCGGAGGACGCCCCGGCAGTCGCCGCCCTCGTCGGGCGCTGGGCCGCCTCCCCCGCCTTCCGGGCGGAGGTCGCGGCGGAGAGCGCGGCCCTCGCCACCCGATACGCGCGACGCGTCGAACGGCAGCATGCGATCTTCCGTGACGCGGCATCGTTGGAACGGGCCTTGCGCCGGCCGCGGGCCCTGATGGTGACGGACGTGCCGTTCTGGCGCGAAGCGCTCGGCAACCAGGCCCGGATCGCCGAACTGGTTCGGGCGACGCGCGGGCTGCTGGATTTAGACGTGCTGCTCCTAGGCGCGGCGGCGACGGAGGCGGTGGACCCCGCGCCCTGGCTCGGCGCGCGCAGTCGCTTCCTGCGTCCCGCCGGCCCGGCGACGCCTCAGGACCGCTCCCTGCGCCTAACCCCCTTCGAGGAAGGGGCAACCGACCCGATCGCTCTCGCCGCGACCGAACACGCGCTGGCGGAATCGCGCTACGACCTGTTGATCCTGCAATATCTCCGCCTGTCCTACCTCCGCCACGCCCTGCCGCGCGCCGGCCTCACGGTGCTCGACACCCACGACCTCATGGCGCCGCGCACGATGAACTTCGAGCATTTCGGGCGGGAGCACTTCCTCAGGATCGGCGCGCTGGAGGAATGGGAGATCCTGTCGGGCTTCGACTTCGTCCTCTCGATCCAGGCCGCGGAGCACGCGGCGGTCCAGTCAGCCCTTCCCGGACGTTCCGTCCACCTGCCCCACACCGGGCCCGACCTCCCTTTCCGGAACCGCGGCGGCCCGGCGCGGCGGGTGGTTTTCGTCGGCGGCGACAGCCCGATGAACCGCGACGGGCTGCGCTGGTTCGTGGACCAGGTCTGGCCCGCCGTGGCCCGGGAAGGCGCGGCGTTGCACGTGGCGGGCGCCGTGTGCGACGCCCTCCCCCGGCCCCTGCCGCCCGGGGTGGTGGCGCACGGGGTGGTGGCCGACTTGTCGGGGTTCCTCGACGCGGCGGATGTGGGGGTGAACCCGGTGTTCTACGGCGGCGGACTGAAGATCAAGACGGTGGAATACCTCTCCCGCGGCATCCCCTCCGTGCTGAGCGAAGAGGGCGCCTACGGCATCGGCGAGGGCGAGGGCACCGCCTACCTCGTCGCCCGCTCCCGGGCGGAATACGTCGCCCACCTCCAGCGCGTGCTGCGCGAGCCGGCCCACCGCCGCGCCATCGGGGAGGCGGCGTTCCGCCTCGGCCGCGCCCGCTTCGGCCGCCCGGTCGCGGAGGATGCGGCGCGCGGCCTCGTCGGCTTCGCCGCCTCCATGTCGCACCCCCTCGCGGCGGTGGCCTGAACCGGATGGCGTTCGGGCACCTCCCCTCCCTCCCCCTGCCGAGCGACGGCCTGGACCTGGCGGCCCTGCGCCGCGCGGACGCCGCCGTGCGCGACGCGGCGGCGGAGGCGCGGGCCACCGCGATCGCCGACCGCCTCGCCACCGCGATCGACCCGCTCGACCCGGCGGCCCGCGAGGTCGTCCGCCTCCTGATCGGCGAGATGGGCCGGTTGGAGGCGCGGGTGATCGCGGCAGAGCAGGCCGCCGGCGACGCGCGGCGCAGCCGCGGCGACTGGGTGTCGCTCGACCCCCTGCGGATGGCCCCGCCCCGCCGCACCGCCCCCGCCCCGGCGACCCCGTCGCGGGTGGAGGTCCACGCCGGCGACCCGGCCTTCCACGGCACGGGCTGGCACGGCGCCGAGGGCCGCTCCGGCGGCACCTTCCGCTGGAGCGATCACGTATCGGTCGCCTCCGTCGTCCTGCCGAGCCTCGGCGCCGGCCGGATCGCGGTGCGCGTGGACCTCATCGCCCCCTTCTCGCTGCCGATCCGCGCGGAGGACCTGCGCTTCATCGTGGACGGCGAGGCCCCCGGCTTCACGCTGACCGCCGAAGGGAATCCGCTGACGACCGCGGCGTTCGAGATCGTCTCGACCGACGAACCCGGCGCCGGCCTGCTGGGGATCGTGATCGGCGGCCCGCGTTACGGCGATCCCGCGGGACGGGAGAAGCGCGGCCTGGGCATCGGCATCCGCCGCATCGTCGCCGAGCGGGTTTGACGGGGCGGCTGGGCGGTCAGGACGGTGGCGTGACGAGGTGCGTTCCCGCTAGTCGGGTCCAGAAGTCCGTCGTCATCTCGTTGTAGCCCCAGAAGTTTCGCAGCGAGGTGCGGAGCGCGTTGGGCGGGCGACGCCAGCGTTCGCCGTCCGTCGCCGTCACGGGCATGAGCGGCGCGAGAGCGCCGCGCCAGAAGTCCACGTCGAAGCCGCCGTCGAGGATGGACAGGTGCTGGCCGGGGATCGCGTCCTCCGCGCGGTCCGGGATGTCGAAGGGCGATCCGAGGAGCCAGTCGGCCGCGCGGCCGAAGTAGGGGGCCTCGAAGAGGACGGAGGAGGACAGGCCGAGGACGGTCGTCACCTCCTCCGCCGCCATGAGGGCGTAGACGTTCTCCCGCATCAGCCGCAGCGCGGTGAAGGGCGCCCCCGTCGCCAGCAGGCCGAAGTCGCCGCTCTCGTAGGGGTGGGGGCGGTAGGAGATGACCCCCGTCGGCCCCGCCGCACCCCGGACCCGTTCCGGGAAATGCGAGAGGTCGAGCACCTCGCCGTCCCGGATGAGCGACCGGTCCACCCGGGTCTGGCCGATGACGAGGGTGGGCGAGCGGATCCGAAGCCGGGGAAAGAACTTCACGGCGGACGCCGCGACGATCCCCGCCGCCCCGTGGAAACGCGACGACGCGGCGTGGTGCGGCAGGAGGGCCGCGAACACCCCCTCGTCATTCGTCTGGATCGCGAAGAAGACGTCCTCCATGAACCGGATGGGGTGAATGGAGACGTCGAGGAAGGGGATGCCGAGGTGGGAGAGAATGCGCTTGGCGGTCTCCGACATCTCGAAGCCGATGACGACCGCATCGGCGTAGGCGGCCTCGAACAGGGCGATGGCGGAGGACGGGGCGAGGTCGGAATCGGCGATGGCCGCCCAGCCGCGCCAGGACGGCTCCACCTCCCAGGCGGCATAGACGCCGCGCACGTCGAACTCGCGCCAAGACACCCGCTCGGAGGGAAGCCCGGTCGCCTCCGCGACGAGCCCGCCGCAGAGGCGGTGGAACCACGCGATGTTCTCCGCCTGCGCGGACCGGAACTCCTCCTCCCGGGTGCCGGGGGTCGGCAGGGTGTCGGCGGGGCGGAGGACGTCGCCGGTGAAGACGACGCGGCGGATCGTCGTCATGCCGCCCGGAGGTGCTCCATGAGGATGACGGCGGCGCGGCGGAGGGCGGGGGGGCCGTGGTGCGTCTCCGCGTGCCGCCGGGCGCGGCGCGCCATGTGCAGCCGCAGCGGCTCCTCGCGCAGCAGGAGTTCCACCGCCGGCCGCAGCGCCTCCCGTGAGACGAGGAAGCCGTGCTCGCCCTCCGCGATGCCGCCGTAGATCGTGTCGCGGAAGGCGACGACCGGGAGGGAGCAGGCCATCCCCTCGACGACGGATCGCGGCAGCCCGTCGTTGAGCGAGGTATGGACCATGAGGCGGCTGCGCCTGAGGGTCCCCAGCACCTCCGGGTGCGGGAGCCGGCCGGTGTAGTGCGGCTTGGCGCCCTTCGGCGTCGCGGCGCGCATCTCGGGCGTCGCCTTCCCGCCGACCAGCGCCACGCGCCACTCTCCCGCGAAGGGCAGCAGCTCCGCCTGGTTCTTCGAGGGCGAGGTGTTGCCGATGTTGACAATGTCGTGGAGCGGCGCCTCCGGCGCCTCCGGGAGGGCGGTCGCCGCGAGGTCCACGTATTTCGGCAGCACGAACCCGCGGCCCGACTCCGTGAAGGCGGGAAAGTGCCGCGCCAACTGCTCCGGGTATTCGCCGAGGACGAAGGCCGCCTCCCCCAGGATCGGGTCGCGGATGCCGCCGCCGACGATGAAGGCGTGGCGCGTCCCGCCGTCGAGCGCCGCCCGCACGTGCCGGTTCACATCGTAGCCCAGCCCTTTCATCAGGATCAGGTCCGGCGCGAAGCCCCGCAGTTCGGCGACGAGCGCGGCGGAGACCTGCTTGTGCGGGATCGGTGTCGGGTCGTCGGAGGGGCAGAAGGTCGTGACGATCGCGCCGCCGTTCGTGGCCTCGCGCTCGACCTCCCTCCCCTTGTGCATCCGGAAGGCGGCGACCGTGGCGCCGGCCCGGGCGAGGTTGCGGAGGAACAGGAGGTCGCGCACCGCCCCGCCCATCGACCGGTCGGCGTGGCTCATCAGCAGGGCGATGCGCACGGCCGCCCGCTACCCGCGGTCGTCGTAGCCGCGGGGGTGCGCGACGTGCCACGCCAGGGCGGTGCGGACGATGGCGTCGAGGTCGGCGAAGCGCGGCGTCCAGCCCGTGTGCCGCCGGAAGGTCTCGGAGGACGCGACGAGGACCGGCGGGTCGCCCGCGCGTCGCGGGCCCTCGGTGTGCGGCACCGCGCGGCCGGAGAGGCGCGCGACGGCGTCGATCACCTCCCGCACCGAATACCCCCGCCCGGTGCCGAGGTTGTGGCGGCACTCCGCCTCCGTCTCCAGCCGGTCGAGGACGCGGAGGTGGGCGTCGGCGAGGTCGGTGACGTGGACGTAGTCGCGGATCGCCGTGCCGTCGGGCGTGTCGTAATCCGTGCCGAACACCGTGAGCGGCGGGCCGAGGCCGAGGGCGGCGGCGATGGCGTTGGGGATGAGGTGCGTCTCGGGGTCGTGGTCCTCCCCCAGCCGGCCCGCCGGGTCGGCGCCGGCGGCGTTGAAGTAGCGGAGCGCGGCGAAGCGGAGGGGCGTGAGCCGGCGGCCCCAGGCCAGCCCCTCCTCCGCCATGAGCTTGGACTGGCCGTAGGCGGAGACGGGTTCCGTCGGGGCGTCGTCCTCGATCGGCACGCTCCGCGGGTTGCCGAACAGCGCGGCGGTGGAGGACAGGACGAGCCGGTGGCAGCCCCCCCGCACCGCCGCGTCCGCGACCGCCATCGTGGTGCCGACGTTCTGGCCGATGCTGCGGAACGGCTCCTTCATGCTCTCGCCGACGAGGGACAGGGCCGCGAAGTGCAGCACCGCGTCGAAGCGGTGCGCCGCGAACACGGCGTCGAGCGCGTCGCGATCCCCGGCGTCCGCGACCACCAGCCGGGCGCCCGCGGGCACGGCGGCGCGGTGGCCCTGCCGAAGGTCGTCGAGGACGACGACGTCGTCGCCGCGGTCCCGCAGGGCGAGGGCGGCGTGGCTGCCGACGTAGCCGGCGCCGCCGGTGACGAGGTAGAGTCCCAATCGGCCTCCAGGGCGTGAGCGCGCCGGACGGGCGGCGCGTCTCACCCTATGGTCCGGTGTCGCGGGGCACAACCGCGGGGCGGGGTCGCGCCGGGCATCGGATCATGGGACAGCCCCTCCATGATCGCGCGCCGTCGGCTGTTGGTCCTGCTGCCGTCCGTCCGCTTCGGCGGCGCCGAATCGCACACCCTGCGGGTCGCCGGGGCGGCCGCGGCGTCCGGCATGGCGGTCACCCTCGCCGCCGAGGCCCCGATCCTCGCCGCCGCGCGCGGCACCGGCCTCGACCTGCTGGACGCGCCCCTCGGCTGGCGGGACGGGTCGCCCGATGCCGCGGCGGCGCAGGACGCGGCGACCCGCGCGACGCTCGCGGCGGCACGGCCCGACGCGGTCCTCCTCGCCCTGCCCTGGCCGGACCATGCATCGGGCGCCATCCCGGCCCTCGCGGCGCTGGGTGTCCCCACGCTCGTCGCCGCGCACCTCGTCCCGCACGACGTGGCGCCGCCGGGGATCACCGGGGCGATGCGGGCGGCGGCCCGCTCCCCCAACCTGTCCTGGGCCGCGGTGTCGGCCGCCACCGCCGCACGGCTCGCCGGCTTCCTCGCGCTTCCCCCCTCGCGCTTCGTCGTCGTCCCGAACGGCGTGGACCGGCCCCGGCCGCGCGACCGGCACGCCGCCCGCGCGGCGCTGCGCGAGACGCTGGGATGTGCACCCGACGCCAAGGTCGCTCTCTTCCTCGGCCGGCTGGACGGCCCGAAGGGCGCCCGGTCCCTCCCCGGCGTGGCGCTGGTCCTGGCCCGACGGGTGCCGGGCGCCGTGCTGGCGGTGGCGGGCGACGGCCACCTCGCC
>CAXVWQ010000305.1:0-5287 GCA_964263755.1 Roseomonas sp.
TCCCAGGACATCCAGGCCGCCCGCTTCACGCCGCTCCGCGCGAGGTGCAGCCCCATCGCGTAGGCCGGCTGCCAGTTGGAGAAGGAGGAGCGGAAGATGGAAGGCGAGCAGAGTTCGCCCGTCGCCGCGGCGTTGCCGGCATTCGGAATGATGAGCGGCACGCCGCGCTCCCGCGCCGCCTGGACCAGGGCCATCACCACGCCGGAATGGACGGTGCCGATGAGCGCCTCCGCCCGGTCGCGCCCGACGAGGCGGTTGACGTTCGAGACCGCGTTGGCCGGGTTGCTCTCGTCGTCCAGCCGGATGATCGTCACGGGCCGCCCGCCGATCCGGCCGCCCTTCTCCGCGATGTAGAGTTCGATCGCCGCGAGGATGTTCTCCCCGAGCGCCGCGAAGGTGCCGGAGAAGGGCAGCATGACGCCGAGGCGCAGCGGCGCCCCCTGGGCGATGGCGGGCCGCGCGAGGCCGCCGGCCGTGCCGACCGTCAGCCCCGCCGCGCCGGCCGCCAACAAGCCGCGCCGCGACAGCGTGATCGTCTTCCCGTTCATGGACGCCTCATCCCCGGTTCCGTGCCGGTGCGGGTGCCCGGCTTCGTCCCGTGCATGGAACCATAGCACGGGGTCCCGGCAAACCTGCAATATCGTGCATGATCGCCCGGACCCGTCGGCGTCATCGCGCTGCCTGCTCCAGGTCGGACCGGCGCCGCGATCCGATGCGCGGAGCGGGATGCGGGAGCGGCAGGGGCACGCGGCGACGTCGCGCCTGGATCGTGAGGCGGACGCGCCCCCGCGGCCCTGCCCGTGGGTCCGACGGGAGCCTTCGGCGATGCAGGGCGTCGATCAATGGAATTCTTGTTATTCGACAATTATGCTCATATGGGTGGGCCGGTCGGGCCTCACCCGGCGCGACCTCAAGCCGAAGGCGCTCGATCATGCGAGGAGCCATCACGCACGGGCGGCAGCCGCACCCGTCGATCCGGTCCGCGAGGCCGGACCGGCGCGCCCAGCGGTATCCCGGGCCCCCTCCCGGGCCTCCTCCGGGGCTCGGCCGCCGCCCGTTCGTCGCGGCGCTTCCCGCCCTCGCCGCGGCGCCCGCCGGCGCGCAGGAGGCGCCGTGGCGCCCCGACCGGCCGGTGACCCTCGTCGTTCCCTTCGCGGCGGGCGCGGGAAGCGACGGGGTCGCCCGCATCGTCGCTCCCCTGCTCGCCGAGGAGATCGGCGGGACCGTCGTCATCGAGAACCGGCCCGGGGCGAACGGCGCCATCGCGGTCACCGCCGCGGCGCGCGCCCGGCCGGACGGCACGACGATCGTGTTCGGCACCAACGGCACCCACTCCGCGAACTCCGTCCTCATGCGCCGGCTGGATTACGACCCCGTGCGCGACTTCGCCCCGGTAGCGCGGATCGGCCACGGCATCTTCGTCCTCGTCGTCGGCCGTCACGTGCCGGTCCGCTCGTTGCCCGAACTCGTCGCCTGGGCACGGGCGCGGCCCGCCGGCCTCACGGCCGCGTCCGCCAACGCCATCGGCGTGGTCGGCATGGCCAACCTCGCGCGCCGCGCGGGATTCGCGGTGACGGACGTCCCATACCGCTCCGGCCCGGGCGCGCTGACGGACCTGGTGGGCGGCCGGGTGGACGGGATGATGATCGACGTGATCTCCAGCCGCCCGCCGATCCAGGACGGCGCGCTCACCGCCATCGCGGTGCTGCCGCCCCGGCGGACGCCGCTCCTGCCGGAGATTCCGAGCCTCGCGGAGAGCGGGCTGGGCGATTTCGACCTGCCGGCGTGGTACGGCCTGTTCCTGCCGGCGGGCGCGGCGGACCGCGTGGTGCGGACGCTCTCGGACGCCACCGTCCGCACGGTGTCGCGGCCGGAGGTGCGGGACCGCCTCGCGGCTCTCGGCTGCGAGGCGGACCCGCTGCCCGCGGACGCCTTCCGCGGCTTCGTCGCGGGCTCCATGCGCCGTTGGGCCGACATGGTGGAGGTCGCGGGGGTGCGGCCGGAGTGACGGGGCGACCCGGTCCGCATCCTTCCGCCCGGCCATCGTCGCCGCGCCCCCACGTGATTGCCTCGGCGGCCCGGCAGGACGATCATCGACGAAAGGCCGGGCCGCGCGGGTCCGGCCGATGGGAGGAACCATCATGAACAGGCGTAGCCTCATCGCGGCCGCCGTTCCGGTCCTCGCCCGGCCCGCCTTCGCCCAGGGCGTCGCGCCGGGCGCCTACCCGGACCGCGCGGTCCGCATCATCGTCCCCATCCCCCCCGGCGGCGCGCCCGACATCGCCGCCCGGATCGTCGCCCAACGCCTGGGCGAACGCATGGCCCAGCCCTTCGTCGTGGAGAACCGCACCGGCTCCAACGGCATGATCGCGGCGGAGGCGGCGGCCCGCGCCCGCCCGGACGGCTACTCCCTCCTGCTCGGCCAGGACACGATCTTCTCCGCCAACCCCTGGCTCTACGAGCGCGCCGCGGTGAACGTGATGACGGAGCTGGTCCCCGTCGCCTCCGTCGTGCAGAACCAGTTCGTCTTCGCCATCAACCCGCGCCTCCCCGCCCGCACCTTCGCCGAGTTCATCGAGTACGCCCGCCGCGCCGACCCGCCGCTCGCCTACGCCTCCGGCGGCGCGGGATCGCAGCACCAGTTCGGCATGGAGATGATCAAGAAGCGCGCGGGCATCGACATGCTCCACGTCCCCTTCCGCGGCGGCGCCCCCGCCGTCACCGCGACCGTCTCGGGCGACACGGCGGCGGTGATGTCCGGCACCTCCTCCGCGCCGCTGCTGCGAGAGGGGCGGCTGCGCCCGCTGGCCGTCACCGGCACCCGTCGCGCCGCGGCCTTCCCCGATCTGCCGACGATCGCCGAGACCTACCCCGGCTACGAACTCACCATCTGGCTCGGCCTCTTCGCCCCCACCGGCATCCCCGCGCCCATCGTCGCGAAGCTGCGGGAGGAGGTGAACGCGGCGCTCGCCGAACCCGAGGTGCGCGCGCGCCTGGACGCCGGCGGCGGGCTGGAGCCCCTCATCACCACGCCCGAGGCCTTCGCCGCCCTCATCCGCCACGACAACGAGAAATACGGCGCGCTGATCCGGGAGATCGGCATCCGGGTGGAGTGATCCGCCGCCCCCTCACGGAGACCCCCTTTGCCGAACATCCCCATCACCGTCGCGCTGTCGGAATACGACCACGTGCGCGACGTGCTCGACGGCACCGTCCCCGTCCCCGGCGCCGACCTCACCGTGCTGCGGATGCCGGTGGAGGAGATCTTCTACCGGTTCACCTTCCACCGTGAATGGGACGTCTCGGAGATGTCCTTCGCCAAGGTCGTCTCGCTGCTGTCGCAGGGCGATGATTCGCTGGTGGCGATCCCTGCCTTCGTGTCGCGGGTCTTCCGCCACTCCTCCTTCTACGTCCGCGCCGACTCGAACCTGACGCACCCGTCGCAGCTCGCGGGCCTCCGGATCGGCGTGCCGGAATGGGCGCAGACCGCATCGGTCTATTCCCGCGGCATGCTCGCGCACCACTACGGCGTGGACCTCAACTCCATCGCCTGGACGCAGGGCGGCGTGAACGACGCGGGCCGCATCGAGAAGGTGAAGCTCGCCCTGCCGGACGGCCTCCGCCTGACGCCCGTGAAGGAGAAGTCGCTCTCGGCGATGCTGCGCGACGGCGAACTGGACTGCGTCCTCTCCGCCCGCGCGCCCAAACCCTTCGCGGATGGCGAACCGTGGATCCGCCGCCTCTTCGCCGACTACCAGGCGGAGGAGCGCGACTTCCTCGGCAAGACCGGCATCTTCCCCATCATGCACGTCGTCGTCCTGCGCCGCGACCTCTACGACCGCCACCGCTGGATGGCGCTGAACCTGTTCAACGCGCTGGAGAAGGCGAAGGACAACTCGCTCGCCCGCATGTCGGAGATCGCGCTGTCCTACTTCCCCCTGCCCTGGGTGCCGGAACGGGCGCGGGAGGCGCGCGACCTCATCGGCGGCGACGGCTGGCCCTACGGCATCGAGGCGAACCGGGTGACGCTCGACGCCTTCACCACCTGGGCCGCGGGACAGGGCGTGTGCCACCGCAGGCTGACGGTGGAGGAGATCTTCGCGCCGGAGACGCGGAGCCGCTTCAAGGTGTGACGCGGCGGCGGACGTTCACGCGGCCGGCCCCGACGGGGTCCGCCCCTTGTTGCGTCCGCGGTCCTGTGGAACCTAGGCATCCGGACACGCCGGACCACGCGGCGGGAGGAAACCGATGGCCATCCCCCTCGGCCGCCGCGCCGCCCTCGGCGCGGTCCTGGCCACCCCCGCCCTCGCGACGGGCGCCCTGGCGCAGGGGCCCCCACGCGCCACCACCCGCCTCGTCGTTCCCTACGCCCCCGGCGGCACGAACGACCTCACCGCCCGCCTCGTCGCCCCGAAGGCCGCGGAGCGCACCGGCGGGACCTGGATCGTCGAGAACCGCTCCGGCGCCTCCGGCGCCATCGGCGCGGAACACGTCGCCCGCGCCGCGCCCGACGGCACGACGATCCTCTATTCCAACGAGGTCCACCTGCTGCTGTCGCTGGTCCAGCGCAACGTCTCCTGGGACGCCCGCGCCGACTTCACCCCCATCGTCCGCACCGTCGCCATCCCCTACGTGCTGATCGGCGGCGCGGCGGCGCCGACCCGCGACCTGGCGGCCCTGCTGGCCGCGATGCGCCGCACCCCCGCCGCCTACTCCTTCGCCGGATCGTCGCTCGGTTCCATCGGCCAGCTGGGCGCCGCCGCGCTGGCCCAGAGGCTCGGCTTCGAGGCGCAGGTCATCGCCTATCGCGGCACCGGCCCCGCGATGAACGACATCGTCTCGAACAACGTCCCCCTCTTCATCGCCCCGCTCGGCGCCTCCCTTCCCCTCATCCGCGACGGCCGCGTCCGCGCCTACGCCACCACCGCCGCGGCGCGCCTGACCCAGCTCCCGGACGTCCCGACGCTGGCGGAGTCCGGCTTTCCCGACCTGATCCTCGATGGCTGGTGCGGCGCCTGGGGCCCCAAGGGCCTCCCTGCGGCCGAGGCCACGCGGCTGCGCGACGCCATCGTGGCCGGCATCAACGACCCCGACTCCCTCGCCCGCATGCGCGACCTCGGCCTCACCGCCCTGACGGAGACCACCACCGACTTCATCCGCCTCATCGAGGCCGAGACCGCCCGCAACGCCGCCCTCGTCGCCGCCGCAGGGATCCGCCCGGAATGACCAGCCGCCGTCACCTCCTCGCCGCCGGCGCCGTGCTGACGGCACCCGCCCTCGCCCACGC
>CAXVWQ010000306.1:0-2653 GCA_964263755.1 Roseomonas sp.
CGTCGTGACGTTCGCGAGAGGGGCGGAGCGGGCCGCAGCGACGCTCCCCGCGCCCCCTCGCCTCACGCCGGCGCGCGGCCCCGGGACGGACGCGACCCGACGGGGTCGCGACGGCCGACGGGCCCGCAGGCAACGCGCCGCTGGAGTCCCCCGTCGTGGGACCGCTGCCCTGGACCCTCATGCTGAACGACGACGGCTCGCCCTCGGGCGCCGGCCACGACCGGCGGGCGCCGCACCACGTGGCGGGCCGGAATCCGGCGGACGACGTGCGGTGGGAGTACGACCCGGCGACGCACGGGATGGGGCGCGAGCGCCCGCCCGTGGCGGTCAGCGGCTTCGTCCACCTGCCCGACGATGCGGGCGGGGCCGGGGCGCGGCCTACCCCCTCGGCGGTGCCCTCGGCGCGCTGCCCCTGCTCGCGCCCGCCGCGGGCGCCGCCGCCGCGGGCCTCACGCCCGAGCGGATCGTGCCGGGGGCGTGGCCGCTCCTCCTCGCCTTCGCGCCCCTCGCGCTCGTCCTCGCCGCGCTGCCGCACAACCTCCTCGCGCTGCGCGGCGCCCCGGCGCGCCCGGCCGCGCTCCGCCGCGCCGCGTCACTCGGCGCCATCCTCCCCGGCCTCGCGGCGGTCGCCGTTGTCCTGACGGCGCCGGAGCGGCGACCCGCCGGGCACCGGTCGCCGGACGGGCGCCTCGCCGTGCCGGTCTTCAGCCAAGCCGCCCCCGGCCAGGGCGAGGTCGTGCGCGTCCTGGCGGACCCCGGAACGCCGGCGGCGCGCCCGGTGTTCAGCCAATACGGCGACGTGCCGCTCCGCTTCCTGCGCTGGCGGGACGACGCGACCGCCGAGCCGGAGGCCTCGCCGCACGCCGCCGAAGGGCCGCGGCGACGGCTCCTGACCTGCGGGGCCGAGACCTGCCGCCTGAGGGAGGTCCCCGAACCTCCCTGCTGGCGGCCCTAGCCGCGAGCCTCGTGCCGCAGTGGTTCGCGGACGCGCCGCTCCTCGACGGCACCGGCGCGCCATGACCCTCGCCGTTCCCTCCGCCGTCCTCCCCGGCCTCGCGCACGCGTTCGGCGGTCACGCGGCGAGGCGGGAGGCGCGCGGCGCAGGCGTCCGTGCCGCTCGCGCTCCGCCCCCTCCTGTGGCTGGAATGGCAGCGGGTCACGCGAGGGTGGGGCATGGACGACGAGGTGACCTTGGAGGAGCTGCCGGAGGAGCGCCGTCCGCTGCTGGACGCCCTCCTCCAGCTCTACCTCCACGACTTCTCCGAGCACGCCGCCCTCGACGGCCCGCACGGCGAGGTGGACGAGGCCGGACGCTTCTCCTACGCCGATCCCGACGCCTGCTGGCGCGACCCGGAACGGGTGCCCCTCCTCATCCGCCACGCGGGCCGCGTCGCGGGCTTCGTCCTCGTCAACGCGCGGTCCGCGCTCGGCCGTCCCCTCGACCACGCGGTCGCGGAGTTCTTCGTCCTCCGCAAGTTCCGCCTCGCCCGGGTCGGCACGCGCGCGGCCCTCCTCCTCTTCGCGCGGTGGCCCGGCCGGTGGGAGGTGCCGGTGGCCTCCTACAATCAGGAGGCCATCCTCTTCTGGCGGAGCGTGGCGCGGGCGCTGCCGGTCCCCGTCGAGGAACGTCGGGGCGACGGCGTGCGCCCGGGCGGGCCGGTCCTCGCCTTCGTCACCTGAGGCGGGCGAGGAGCCACGACAGGGCGAGGCACCCGAGCCCGAGGGAGCCCGAGAGGGTCGCGAGGCGCCGGAACGGCGGCGTCCACGGGGGAGGGTCGCTTGCCGGGCGGGCGCTCGCCGCGCCCCAGGAGCGGACGTCGTGGATGATCGGCACGGTCTGGCCCGGCGCGACGTCGCGGCGCTGCCACTCCGTCGTGTAGGTCCAGCCCTCGAACTCGAAGCGCAGCGTCGCGACGGTGACGGGCCTGAGGCGACCAAGGCTCCCGCCTCCCCTGCCGACCGGCGGCCGCATCATCTCCTCGTGGACCGACAGGATCGTGGCGACGGCCGCGTCCCCCCGATCCCAGGAGCGCTTCGCCAAGCTCGTCAGGCCCCAGAGGATCGCGAGGGGGACCGTCAGGACGAGGAGCGTCCGGCCGACGACGCGGAACACCGCCGCAAAGAAGGACGCCGCGTCCTCGTCCTCCTCGGTCGTGGGGTGCGGGGGATCGGGGATGGCGACGACCTTCGTCCGGCGCGGGCGATGGGCCGCTGTCCTACCCCGTCGCCGGCCGGACGGCGAAGCGGGGTCGTGGCCTCCCTGAATGCTCGCGCCCCGGGAAGGGGACCGCACAGGACCCCCGGCCCACGCTTGGCGGCGTGGGGTCAGGCGTCCCGCCAGCTGACGACGGCGTGCAGCAGGTCGCCGGTCATCTCCCATCCGCGGCGCGCGAAGGCGAAGGCGAGGAACCCGCCGGATCGCTCGTCCACGAGGTAGAGGTGGGGCTGCGCGGGCGGCGCGGGGGCGGGCCTCGCTGCGGGGTAGCGGGCGCGCACCGCCGACGCCGCGATCCCGTTGCCCGGCCGCGCGGGCAGGTTCGCGATCCCCCACGCCCCATCGGGCGCGAGTCGCAGCAGGACCGCCTCGAACGGGGCGTCGCCCGGCAGGGCGGCCCGGAGGACGGGAACGGCGGGCACCCCGCCCTCCTCCGGG
>CAXVWQ010000307.1:0-6766 GCA_964263755.1 Roseomonas sp.
CCCGGCGCTCGCCGAGCCGCTCTCCGCCCGCCCCGCGGACGCCCCGCGCCCGCGCCTCGACGGCACGCGGGGCGAGCCGGCCCGCGCCGACGCCGCCAGGACCGACGCGGCCCGCACCGACTGGGAGGCCCCGCTCGACCCGCGCTTCACCTTCGACACCTTCATCGTCGGCAAGCCCAACGAGTTCGCCCACGCCTGCGCCCGCCGCGTGGCGGAGCGCCCGGCCTCCCCCGGCTTCAACCCCCTCTTCCTCTACGGCGGCGTCGGCCTGGGGAAGACGCACCTGATGCACGCGGTGGCCTGGGCGATCCGCGGCCCGCTGAACCGCTCCGTCGCCTACATGAGCGCGGAGAAGTTCATGTACCGCTTCATCGCCGCGCTCCGCTCCCATTCCACGATGGAGTTCAAGGAGACGCTCCGCTCCGTCGACGTCCTGATGATCGACGACCTGCAGTTCCTCATCGGCAAGGACAACACGCAGGAGGAGTTCTTCCACACCTTCAACGCGCTGGTGGACGCGGGCAAGCAGATCGTCGTCTCCTCCGACAAGCCACCATCCGACCTCGCGGGGCTGGAGGACCGCCTCCGCACCCGCCTCGGCTGCGGCATGGTCGCGGACATCCACGCCACCACCTACGAACTCCGCATCTCCATCCTGGAGGCGAAGGCCGCCGGCGCCGGCGTGGTCGTGCCGCCGAAGGTGCTGGAATACCTCGCCCACAAGATCACCTCGAACGTCCGCGAATTGGAAGGCGCGCTCAACCGCCTCGTCGCCCACTCCAACCTCTTCGGCCGCCCGGTCACGCTCGAATCCTGCCAGGAGGTGCTGCACGACATCCTCCGCGCCCACGACCGCCGCGTGACCATCGAGGAGATCCAGAAACGCGTCGCGGAGCATTACGGCATCCGCCTCACCGACATGACCTCCGCCCGGCGCGAGCGGAAGGTGGCGCGGCCGCGGCAGGTCGCGATGTACCTCGCGAAGCAACTGACCTCGCGCTCCCTGCCGGAGATCGGGCGCAAGTTCGGCAACCGCGACCACACCACGGTGATGCACGCGGTGTCCCGCGTGGCGGAACTCATGCAGGCCGACTCGTCCTTCGGCGAGGACGTCGAACTCCTGCGGCGCATGATGGAATCCTGAGCGGGGGCGCCCTCCCGGACCCGGCGGGATGGTCCTGGCGCGCGGCCCGGGTCTGGCGTCGGGCATGCCGCCGTTCGACCCCTTCGACCCCGCCGTCCAGGCGGACCCCTACCCGTTCTACCGCGCGCTGCGCGACGCGGCGCCGGCCCACTGGAGCGAGGGCGCCCGCTGCTGGGTGCTGTCCCGCCACGCCGACGTCCTCGCCGCGCTGCACGACCCCGCGCGGTTCAGCAACCGCGGCGGCAACGTCATCGACGACAGCCCGGCGAAGCTCGGCCGCACCGTCGGCTCCGTTTCTGCGCCGGCGCCGCCCTGGCCCGCAGCGTGACCGCGGCCTTCCTCGCCCGCCTCCTCGCCGCGCCGCCGCTGCGCCGCGCGGGCGACGGCCCGCTGGACTGGGCGCGGTCCCCGACCTTCCGCTCCCTCGTGTCCTTCCCCGTGGCATGGGCGGCGTAAGCCGGACCGGCCTGGACCTGACCGGGAGACGGCCTTGCCCCTCCCGGACCCTCATCCGCCAGGGGGCCGCTGCCTGGTGGGTGGGAGGTCTCGGGGGAGGGCCGGGTCAGTAGGTGGCGCGACCGCCGGAGATGTCGAAGGTGGCGCCGGTGGAGAAGGAGCATTCGTCGCTCGCGAGCCAGAGGACGAGGGAGGCGACCTCCGCGAGTTCGCCGAAGCGGCCCATGGGGATCTTCGACAGCATGTAGCCAATGAACTCCTCCGTCATCTGCTCGAAGAGGGGGGTGCGGACGGCGGCGGGGGCGACGCAGTTGACGCGGATGGGGGTGGTGGCGAGTTCCTTGCCGAGGGACTTGGTCAGCGCGATGACGCCGGCCTTGGAGGCGGAGTAGGCGCCGCCGTTCGGGTTGCCCTCCTTCCCCGCGATGGAGGCGATCGGGACGATGCGGCCGTGGCCGGCGGCGCGCATGTAGGGCACGGCGGCGCGGCAGGGGAGGAAGGTGCCGGTGAGGTTGACCTCCAGCACCTGCCGCCACGCGTCCACGGGGTAGTCCGCGACCGGGGCGTTCGGGCCGGTGATGCCGGCGGAGGTGACGAGGATGTGCGGGCCGCCGAGGGCGTCGGCGGTGGCGGCCATCGCGGCGGCGACGGCGTGTTCGTCGGTCACGTCCACGGCGCGCGTGTCCGCGGCGCTCGCGACGGGTCTGGCGCGGTCGAGGGCGGCGGCGTCGCGGTCCCACAGCGACACCCGGGCGCCCTCGGCGGACAGGCGGGTGGCGATCTCCAGGCCGATGCCGGAGGCGCCGCCGGTGATGATGGCGGTGCGGCCGGCGAAGCGGGCGGCGCGGTCGGTGGTCATGGTCGGGTCCTCCGGGGTTTCGCGAAGGGGAGCGCGCGGGGACGGACGGCGCAATGGGCGTGCCGGGTCAGGACGGCGCGCCGGGGATCCAGACGCGGCCGTCGAAGAGGCGTCGGGCGGTGCGGTAGAAGGCGCCGGAGAGGGCGACGGGAGCGCCGTCCTCCTCGCCGACGTCGGCGGCCACGGTGAGGACGCCGGAGGGCATGGCGAGGCGCAGCGGGCCCGTCCCCGTCCCGCGGGCGCATCCGGCGACGACGGTCCCGCGGATGCGGGCGGCGACGGCGGTGCAGAGGGAGACGGTGAGCGGCAGGGCGCGGTGCGGCTGGCCGTTGGACAGGGCGCGGGCGAGGAGGTCCGCGTCGGCCGCCGCGATCGTCTCGCCGGCGAGGGTGGGGGCGTCGGCGGGCGGGGCCACGAGGCAGATGAAGGGAACGCTCGTGATGCCGCGGGCGGCCTCCGCGCTCGGCGCGATGCCCATGCGGACGGAGGCTTCGCGGCGGATGGCGTCGAGGCGGACGAGGAGCGCCGCGTCGGCGTCGAGCGCGTCCGGGAGTTCGGTGCCGGTGAGGCCGAGGTCGGTCGCGCGGACGAAGACGGTGGCGTTGGCGGCGTCCACGAGCGAGGCCTCGATCATCCCGACGCCCGGGACGTCCAGGCGGTCGCGCACGGCGCCGCTCGGCAGCAGCCGGCCGGTGGTGGCGCCGCCGGGGCGGAGGAAGTCAAGCCGGATCGGGGCGCCGGTGCCGCCGACGCCGGGGATCGTCAGGTCGCCGTCGTAGCGGGGGGCGCCGTCCTCCACGGGGAAGGTGCCGTGGATGACGATGCCGGTGTTGGTGGTGTGGATGCGGACCGTCGTCTCGTCGCCGGTCGCGGTGACGAGGCCCTCGTCCAGCGCGAAGGGGCCGACGGCGGAACTCATGTTGCCGCAGTTGCCGCGGAAGTCGGCGCGGGCCTCGCGGATCATCACCTGGGCGAAGGTGTAGTCCACGTCGGCGTCGGGGCGCGTCGGCGGGCCGATGATGCAGGCCTTGGAGAGGGAGGAGATGCCGCCGCCCATGCCGTCCAACTGACGGCCGTAGGGGTCGGGGGAGCCCATCGCGGCGGCGAGCATCGGGCCCCAGGCCTCGCGGTCCGCGGGGAGGTCGCGGGCGTGCAGCATGAGCGCCTTGCTCGTGCCGCCGCGCATGAAGACCGCGGGGATCGCGCGCTGCCTCATGCGTCGGCCTCGCGATACAGGCCGAGGGCGCGGAGGGCCGGCAGGTCGTCCACGCGGAACAGGATGGCGGGGTCGTTCGCCGAGGCGTTGCGGTGGGCGTGCGAGGCCCAGGGCGGCACCGCGACGAAGTCGCCCGCGCCCCAGTCGAAGCGGTGGTCGCCGACCGTCATCGTGCCGGCGCCGCGCACCGCGTAGTAGACCGCGCTGCCGGTGTGGCGGTGCGCCCGCGTCGCGGCCCCGGGGCGGAGCATCTGCAACGCCGTGCCGATGGTCGGCAGGGCGGGGCCGCCGGTGGCGGGGTTCACGTAGTCGAGGATCACGTCGTCGTAGGGGTCGGGGTCCAGCGTGGCCGCCGCCTCCAGCGCCGCCAGCGCGCGGTCCCACGCATAGGCGAGGACGGGGCTCGCCGGCCCCGCGTGACGCGCCCCGGGCGGTCGCATGATGCCGGAGCCGAAGGCGCGGAAGGATCGGTCGGAGTCCGCGCCGGCCGACTGCCGCGGGGCGTCCGACCCCTCGAAGAACACGGCGTGCAGGGAGCGGACGAGCGAGATGTCGAGCACGTCGAGCCAGACCATGGGCTGATCCGTGCCGTTCTCGTGGTCGTGCCACGTCCAGGACGGCGTGAGGACGAGGTCGCCCTCGTTCATGGCGTAGCGCTCGCCCTCCACGATCGTGTCGGCGCCCGATCCGCGCATGATGAAGCGCAGCGCCGTCGCGGCGTGGCGGTGGCCCGTCGCGACCTCGCCGGGGAGGATGTACTGGATGGACGCCCAGAAGGTCGGCGTCGTGCCCTGGGACAGGCCGGGGTTGGCGAGGCGGAGCGTGCGGCGCTGGCCGCCCACCTCCAGCTTCAGGCTCTCGCCGATGCGGCGCAGCAGGCGGTCCAGGTCCGCGGCGCGCCAGTGCACCGGGACCATCGTGGAGCGCGGGTCGCGGGTGAACAGCGGCGGGTCGCCCGGCTGCGCCACCGCGATGCCGTGGGCCGCGAGTTCGTCGGCCAGCGCGGCGCGCGCCGCCGCGTCGGTCATCGTCGCCTCGGCCATGTCGTCCCTCCCGCTGACGCGATGCCCACGGACATGATGATTGACACGGCTCCGACCCATCCGTAAAGGTCCGACCAAAGAACCGATGGGGGAGAAGCACCGTGGCGCCCGAGACCGCCGAACTCCTCTACCCCATGCCGCGCACCGCGCCCTTCGACCCGCCGCCCGCCTATGCCGGGCTGCGGGAGGAAGCGCCCTTCGCCCGCGTGCGGCTGTGGGACGGCTCGCACCCCTACCTCCTCACGCGCCACGACGACATCCGGGTGGTGCTGAGCCACCCCCGCTTTTCCTGCGAACCCGTCCGAGAAGGCTTCCCGCACGTGTTCGAGGGCCGCAAGGTCGCGGACATCGCGGACCGCTCCTTCCTCCGCCTGGACAACCCCGAGCACGACCGGCTGCGGCGGATGGTGACGAAGGAGTTCACGGTCAAGCGCGTCGAGGCGCTGCGCCCGACCATCCGGGCGACGGTGGACCGGCTGATCGGGGCCTACACGACGCTGCCGCACGGCGCCGACTTCGTGGAGCATTTCGCGGCGCCGCTGCCGACGGAGATCATCACCTTCCTCCTCGGCATCCCCTACGAGGACCACGAGACCTTTCACCGCGCCACGCGCATCCAGTTCGGGTCGAAGTCCACGCCGGCCGAGGTCCGTGCGTCCCTCGTCGAGATGTTCGAGTATCTCGACGGGCTGATCGCGCGGAAGGAGCGGGAACCGGCGGACGACGTGGTGTCCCGCCTCGTGCACAACCAGTTGCTGCCGGGGCACGTGGATCGCATCACCCTCATCAACATCGTGCGGCTGCTGCTGAGCGCCGGTCACCAGACGACGCAGAACATGACCGCCCTCGGCGTGCTGACGCTGCTGCGGCACCCCGACCAACTCGCGGCGATCCGGGCGGACCCCTCGCTCATCCCCGGCGCGGTGGAGGAACTGCTGCGCTACTCCTCCGTCCTGCACGTCGGCGCGCGGCGCGTGGCGCTGGAGGACATCGACGTCAACGGCCACCTCGTGCGCGCGGGCGAGGGCGTCATCTGCTCCATCCCCGCCGCCAACCGCGACGCGCGGCTGTTCCCGGACCCCGATCGCCTCGACGTGAGGCGCGACGCCGGGGCGCACGTCGCCTTCGGCTTCGGGGTGCACCAGTGCCTCGGGCAGGTGCTGGCGCGCATCGAGTTGCAGGTGGTGGTCGGCACGCTGTTCGACCGGCTGCCGGGCCTGCGGCTGGCGGTGCCGTTCGAGGAACTGCGGTTCCGGCACGACATGTTCGTCTACGGCGTGCACGAACTGCCGCTGGCGTGGTGAGGAGGGACCGATGCGCGTGATCGTGGACCGGGGCCGCTGCATCGCGGCGGGGCAGTGCGTCATGAAGGCGCCCGCCGTGTTCGACCAGGACGAGGAGGACGGCATCGTCATCCTGTTGCAGGAGGACATCGGGGAGGAGCAGCGGGAGGCCGCCCGCCGCGCCGCCCGCTTCTGCCCCGCCGAGGCGATCACGATCCGGGAGGACGCGTAGCGCCATGGACGGGGGGCGCGCCCTCTCCGGCATCCGGGTCCTCGACCTGACGCAGTGGGAGGCGGGGTCCATGTGCGCGAGCGCCCTCGCCTTCCTCGGCGCCGACGTGCTGAAGATCGAGCGGCCGCGCGGCGGCGATCCCGCGCGCATCGCCTCGGTGGATTCGGCCACCGCGGACTCCCTGTATTTCCTCGTGCTCAACGCCAACAAGCGCGGCGTCACGCTCGACCTCGCGCGGGAGGAGGGACGGGCGATCCTGCGGCGCCTCATCGGCGAATGCGACGTGCTGCTGGAGAACTTCGCGCCCGGCACGATCGACCGCCTCGGCTTCGGCCACGAGGCGGTGAGCGCGATCAACCCGCGGATCGTCTACGGCTCCATCCAGGGCTTCAGCGACGCCAGCCCCTGGAAGGACTTTCGGTGTTTCGACGCCATCGCGCAGTCGGTCGGCGGCGCGGTGTCCATCAGCGGGGAGGCGGACGGGCCGCCCACCAAACCCGGGCCGACCTTCGCCGACACCGGGTCGGGCATCC
>CAXVWQ010000308.1:0-7177 GCA_964263755.1 Roseomonas sp.
ATCGCCGCCCTCGGGCACGCCGACGCGCTCGCCGCCTGGGAGGCCCGGCTGGACTGGCCCGCCGTCGCCGGGTGGCCCGACGACCCGGAGACCCTCCGCGCCCGTCTCCTCGCCGTCCTCGCGGACGTCGCGGCGACGCCCGGGCCGACCCTCGCCGCGACGAGCAACGGCATCCTCCGCCTGCTCCGCGCCGCGCTCGAAGGCCCGCCCAGCGCGGGGCAGGGCAAGGTCCGCACCGGCGCCGCCTGCACCCTCGAACCCGCCCCCGGCACCCCCGGCGGCTGGCGGATCGTCGGCTGGGACGAGCGCCCGTAGCGCCGCCGGGCACCCGCCGCTGGCACGCTTCCCGCTTCGCGACCCCCGGTGATAGACCCCCGGTGATGGACGGGCCGCACCCGGCGGCCCCGACGCCGGCCACGCCCAACGCGAGGACAGCACCCCCTTGGACTCCGCCCCCCTCGATTTCGCCGACGTCGCCGGCGCCAATGATGGCGGCGTCGTCCGCATCCGCCGCGACCTGCACCGGCACCCGGAGACCGCCTTCCTCGAATACCGCACCGCCTCGAAGGTCGCGCAGCACCTCGACCGCCTCGGCTGGTCCGTGCGCGTCGGTGCGGAGGTGATGGACGCCGCGGCCGTCATCGCCCCGCCCTCCCCCGCCGCCGTGCGGGCCGCGCAGGACCGCGCCCTGGCGGAGGGCGCCCCGGCGGAGTGGGTCGCCCGCATGCCCGGCGGCCTGACGGGCGTCGTCGCGGAGATCGCGCGCGGCGAGGGGCCGACGCTCGCCTTCCGCTTCGACATGGACGCCCTGCCGGTGGTGGAGACGGAGGCGCCGGACCACGCGCCGAACCGCGACGGCTACGGCTCGACCCATCCCGGCGCGATGCACGCCTGCGGGCATGACGGGCATACCGCCATCGGCCTCGCCGTCGCCGCGCGCCTCGCCGCGTCCGACTGGAACGGGCGGATCAAGCTCATCTTCCAGCCCGCCGAGGAGGGTGGCCGCGGCGCCCTGCCGATGGTGGCGGCGGGCGTGGTGGACGACGTGGACCACCTCTTCGTCGGCCATCTCGGCTGCCTCCTCCCCTCCGGCCACGTCGCGCCGGTCGCGACGGACTTCCTCTTCTCCTCGCGCATGGACGTGACCTTCACCGGCCGTGCCGCGCACGCGGCGATGGGGCCGCAGGAGGGGCGCAACGCGCTGCTCGCCGGCGCCACCGCCGCGCTGAGCCTGCACGCCATCCCCCGCCACGCCGGCGCCCACACCTTCGTCAACGTCGGCACGATGAACGCCGGCACCGGCCGCAACGTCGTGCCCGAGACCTGCCGCATGACCATCGAGGTCCGCGGCTCCGACGCCGCCTCGCTCGACGGCATGGACTCCCGCGCCCGCGCGATCCTAGCCGGCACCGCGGCGATGCACGGCGTGGCGCTGGAGATCACGGAGATGGGCCGCATGATCGGCCTCACCCCCTCCCCCGATGCCGCGGCGATCGTCGCCGAGGTGGCCGCGCGCACGGAGGGCGTGACGAAGGTCGTCCCCGGCTGGTCCATCGGCGGCGGCGACGACGCGACCTTCCTCATCCGGCGGGTGCAGGAGCGCGGCGGCTCCGCCACCTACTTCCTCATCGGCGCCGACCTCGCGGGCATCCACCACGCCGCGGATTTCGACTTCGACGACGCGGCGCTGCACCGGGGGGTGGACCTCTTCGCGGGGATCGCGCGGCGCGTCCTCGGCCCTGAAAGGAACGCGTGATGCGATACGGGATCACCCGGCGGACCCTCGGCGCCGCGGCGCTGGCCGGCGCTGTCGCGCGGCCGTCCTTCGCCGCCGGCGGCACCGGCACGGTCGTCGCCGCCATCGACGCGGACCCGCCGGGCCTGAACCCCGGACTGACGACCGACTACGCCGTCGGCGAGGTCGCGTCGAAGATCTACGAAGGTCTCGTCTGGCTCGACCGCGACTACAACGCGCATCCGTCGCTGGCCGTGAGCTGGGAGGCCGCCCCGGACGGCCGCACCTACGCCTTCAAGCTGCGCCAGGGCGTCACCTGGCACGACGGCCGCCCCTTCACGAGCGCCGACGTGAAGTTCACCTTCGAGGAGGTGCTGGCGAGCCTCCATCCCCGCACCTCCCCCGTCCTCCGCAACCTCGGCGTGACGGTGGAGACGCCCGACGAGCATTCGGTGACGTTCCGTCTTCAGCGCGGCTACGCGCCCTTCCTCGTGCAGATGACGGTGTTCGACGCCCCCATCCTGCCGCGCCACGTGTTCGCGGGCACGAACATCCCGGCGAACCCCGCGAGCCAGTCCCCCATCGGCACCGGCCCCTTCCGCTTCGTCTCCTGGGACCGCGGCGCCGCCATCCGCGTGACGCGCAACGAGACCTACTGGGACGCGCCGAAGCCGTATCTCGCGGAGATGGTGTTCCGGGTCGTCCCCCAGGGTCCGAACCGGTCCTCGGGGCTGCAGACGGGCGAACTCGACGTCGTCTCCGACTTCTACATGCCGAAGCCGGACCTGCCCCGCCTCATCCGCGACGCGCGCCTCCAGAACCGCCAGGGCGTGAACATCCCCGCCATCTGGTTCGCGATGTTCAACACGGCGTCCGGCCCCTTCGCGCGCAAGGAGGCGCGGCACGCCGTCGCCATGGCCGTGGACCGTCCGCGCCTCGTCCAGCAGGTGATGCGCGGCCTCGCCCGCCCGGGCATCGGCGCCTTCGGCGACGGCTTCCGCTGGCTCGTCAACGCCGACGCGTCCTACGAGCGGAAGTACCCGCTGGACGTGACCCGCGCCCGCGCCGCGCTCGCCGCCTCCGGCTACGACGGCCGCCCCGTCCGCATCCCCTTCGACGCCGCCCGCCCGCAGATGCGCGCCGTCTCCCAGATCATGCGGGAGAACCTCCGCGCCATCGGCATGGACGCGACGCTGGAGCCCCTGGAACGGTCCGTGATGCTCGACCGCGTCTACGCCAAGCGGGAGTTCGACATCACGCTGCAATCCTTCTTCTCCGCGGGCGACCCGGCGATCGGCTACACCCGCCTCTACGTCACGACCTCCGGCGGCACGAACAACAACGCGTCCGGCTACTCCGACCCCCGGGTGGACTCCCTGTTGCAGGAGGCCGCGACCGCTCCTGACCGCGACCGCCGCGCCGCCCACTACCGCGAACTCCAGGCGATCCTGAACGAGGACCTGCCGAGCCTCGTGCTGTTCGACGAGGAGACGGTGGACGTGGCGTCGCGCAACCTGTCGGGCCTGTGGGCGTCCCTCGACACCCGCGACCAGTGGGCCGGGGTGCGCCGGACCGGCGGATAGCGGCGTGCGCCCCGGCGAGATCGCCCTGTTCGCGCTGCGCCGCCTGCTGCACGCGGTGCCGCTGCTGCTGGCGGTCGTCGTCCTGAACTTCGTGCTGATCGCCGCGACGCCGGGCGATCCGGTGACCGTGCTGGTGGGCGACTTCCCCGCCCCGCCCGGCTACGTCGAGCGCATCCGCGAGGAGTTCGGCCTCGACCGACCCCTCCACATCCAGTTGATCCGCTACGTCGGCGAAGTGCTCTCAGGAAACCTCGGCTACTCCTTCGCCAACCGCCAGCCCGTCTCCACCCTCATCCTCGGACGCCTCTGGGCCACGCTGGAACTCACGCTGACGGCCCTGATCCTCGCCTCCTTCCTCGGCGTCGCGCTGGGCGTGCTGGCCGCCCGCCGCCAGGGCGGCTGGCTCGACGGCACCGTGCAGGGCGCTTCCTCGGCCGGTTACGCGATCCCCGACTTCTGGCTCGGCCAGATCCTCATCCTCGTCTTCTCCGTCTGGCTCGGATGGCTCCCGTCGCAAGGCACCATGTCCGTCCGCGGCGCCCCCGAAGGCTTCGCCGGCTTCCTCGACCACCTCCGCCACCTGCTGCTGCCGGCGTTGGCGCTGTCCGTCCGCTACCTCGCCCTCATCGCCCGCATCACCCGCGCCGCGATGCTGGAGGTGCTGGGTGCCGACTTCATCCTCGCCGCCCGTTCCCGCGGCGTGCCGGAGCGCGCCGTCATGCTCGGCCACGCGCTGCGCAACGCCGCCGCGCCGGTCATGACGGTGATCGGCTACAACCTCGGCTTCATCCTCGCGGGATCGGCCCTCATCGAGACGGTGTTCGGCTGGCCCGGCATCGGCCGCCTGCTGTTCGATTCCATCACGCGCCGCGACACGCCGGTGATGCTGGCGATCCTCCTGATGGTCTCCGTCACGGTGGTGCTGGCGAACCTGCTGACCGACATCCTCCACCGCATCCTCGACCCGCGGGTCGGCCGCTCGTGAGCGCCGCCGCGGAGCCGGTCGCCGCCCCGCGGCGCGGTGGGTTCCTGCGCCGCCTGTTCCGCACGAAATCCGCCATGGCCGCCGCGGCCTTCGTCGCCCTGCTGATCCTCGTCGCCCTCCTCGCCCCCTGGATCGCCGGCCCCGACCCGCTCGCCGGCGGCATGGATTCCCTCGTTCCGCCCCTCACCCCCGGCCACCCCCTCGGCACGGACGACCTGGGACGCGACATCTGGACGGGCATCGCCCATGGCGGCCGCGTCTCCCTCGCGGTCGGGCTGGCGACGGCGGTGATCGCGGTCGCGGTCGGCACCCTCGTCGGCGCCCTCGCGGGCTTCTACGGCGGCTGGGTGGACACGGTGCTGATGCGGATCGCCGAGTTCTTCCAGACCCTCCCCCGCTTCGTCGTCGCCCTCATCGTCATCGCCCTGTTCGGACCGGGCGTCGTGAAGGTCGTGCTGGTGATCGCCGCGCTGTCCTGGCCGCAGACCGCCCGCCTCGTCCGCGCCGCCTTCGCCTCGCTGCGCGAACAGCCCTTCGTGGACGCCGCCCGCGTCGGCGGCATGGGCAGCGCCTCGCTCATGGTTCGGGAGATCCTGCCGAACGCCGCCGCCCCGATCATCGTCACGGGTTCCCTCGACGTGGCGGCGGCGATCCTGCTGGAGGCCGGCCTCGGCTTTTTCGGTCTCGGCGACCCGGACCACGTCTCCTGGGGCGGCATGCTGAACGAGGCGCAGCAATACCTGCGGGAGGCGTGGTGGATGTCCGTCTTCCCCGGCCTCGCCATCGCCCTCACGGTCCTGTCCTTCAACGTCCTCGGCGACGCCCTGAACGATGCCCTCAACCCCCGCGCGCGGGAACGGCGATGACCGCGCCGCTCCTCGAAGTCCGCGACCTCTCCGTCGAGATCGGCCGCGGCCCGCGCGCGCTGCGCGTCGTGGACCGCGTCTCCCTCACCGTCGGCCGCGGCGAGGCCGTCGGCCTCGTCGGCGAGAGCGGGTCCGGCAAGTCCATGACCGCCTTCGCCCTGCTGGACCTCTTCCCCTCCCCCGACGCCCGCGTCGCGTCCGGCGACGTGCTGCTGGAGGGCCGCTCCCTGCGGGGCCTATCGCCGGCGGCGTGGCGCACGATCCGCGGCGCCCGCATCGGCATGGTCTTCCAGGACCCGTCGAGTTTCCTCGACCCCCTCATTCCCGTCGGCCGTCAGGTGGCGGAAACCCTGCACGCCCACGGCCGCTCCGACGGCGCCGAGGCCCGCGCCCTCGAACTCCTCGACCTGATGGACCTCCCCCACCCGGCCGAGACCGCGCGGAAATACCCCCACGAACTCTCCGGCGGCCAGCGCCAGCGCGTCCTCATCGCCGCCGCCCTGGCGATGCGCCCCGCCCTGCTGATCGCCGACGAACCGACGACGGCGCTGGACGTGACGGTCCAGGCCGGCATCCTCGACCTCCTCACCCGCCTGCGCGTCGAGATGGACCTCGGCATCCTCCTGATCACCCACGACCCCGGCGTGGTGGCGGAGACCTGCGACAGGGTCCACGTCATGTATGCCGGCCGCATCGTGGAGGAGAACGCCGCGGACGGCCTCTTCGCCCGCCCCCGCCACCCCTACACCCAGGGATTGCTGGGCTCCGTCCTCGGCCCGGAGAGCCGCGCCGCCCGCCTGTTCTCCATCCCCGGCACGGTGCCGCCCGCCGCCGACCTTCCCCCGGGCTGCCGCTTCCACCCGCGATGCCCCCTCTGCCTCCCCGGTCCCTGCACCACCGCCGAACCGGCCCTGACCCCCCGCGACACCGGCGGCGCCGACCGCTGCGTCCGCGCCGAGGATCACGCCGCCGCCGACGCCTGGTCCCTCACCCGTGCCGCCTGACCCGCCGATCCTCGAAGCCCGCGCCGTCGGCCGCGACTTCCCCGTCCGTGCGCCCTGGCGCCCCTTCGCCCCCCGCGCGACGCAACGCGCCGTGGACGAGGTCACCGCCGCGATCCGCCCCGGCGAGACCCTCGCCCTCGTCGGCGAGAGCGGGTCCGGCAAGACCACCCTCGGCCGCATGCTGCTCGGCCTGCTGGAGCCCACCCGCGGCACCATCCTCTGGCGCGGCACCCCCCTGGCCGCGCTGGACGCGACATCGCGCCGACGCTTCCGGCAGGAGGTGCAGGTGGTGTTCCAGGACACCGGCGCCTCCCTCAACCCGCGCCGCACCGTCGGCGGCAGCGTCGCCCTCCCCCTCCGCCACAACCTCGCCCTCGCATCGAAGGAGGCGACCCGCCGCGCCGACGCCCTCCTCGACTCCGTCGGCCTCCCCCCCGCCCGTTTCCGCGACCGCCTCCCCCACGAACTCTCCGGCGGCCAGCGCCAGCGCGTCGGCATCGCCCGCGCCCTCGCCTCCGACCCGGCGGTCATCATCGCCGACGAGCCCGTCTCCGCCCTCGACGTCTCCGTCCGCGCCCAGATCCTCGGGCTGATGGACGAGTTGCGCCGCACCCGCGGCGTCGCCACCCTGTTCATCACGCACGACCTCGGCGTGGTCCGCGCGCTGGCCGACCGTGTCATGGTCATGCAGTCCGGCAGGGTGGTGGAGGAGGGGAGCGCCGACGACGTGCTGAACGACCCCCTGCACGCCTACACCCGCACCCTCCTCGCCGCGACGCCCGTCGCCGACCCCTCACGCCGGGCGGACCGCGTGGCCCGCGCGCTGGCCGGGCGCGGCTGATTACGGGGCGCGGTTCCCCTGACCTTTTCGGGGAGGGTGCGCTTGTGGCCCCGGAGGAAGGCTCTGCCTTCCTCCGGACCTCCATCCGCCAGGAGCCAGGGGCCCCTGGACCCCCTTCCGTGAATGCCCCCGTGGGGAGGGTGGCGACCACGCGGCGCAAGCG
>CAXVWQ010000309.1:0-7360 GCA_964263755.1 Roseomonas sp.
CGCCGGCCGATCCGTAGGTCAGCGCCCCCGGCGCCGCCTTCGCCGCGGCCACCAGTCCCGCCACGTCGCGGTGCGGCCCGCGCGCCGAGACCGCCAGCACCTCCGGCACCCGCACCACCAGCGTGAGGTGCGCGAGGTCGCGCCAGATGTCGAACGGCATCGCTCCCGGCATCGCCGGCGCCACGGACAGCGCCCCGGGCCCCGTGAACCCGAACACCGTCCCGTCCGACGCGCCGCGCGCCGCCGCCTCCGTCCCGATCACGCCGCCCGCGCCCGCCCGGTTCTCGACCACCACCTGCGCGCCGAGCGATGCCGCGAACGCTTCGGCGAAGAGCCGCCCGAAGATGTCCGCCGGCCCGCCGGCCGCGAAGGGGACGATCAGCCGGGACGGGCGCGCCTGCGCGACGGCCCGTCCCGCGACCGCCGCCCCGGCCAGCCCCAGCATTCCGCGTCGCAGCACGGCCGTCCTCCCGATCCCCGGCGGGTTCTGCGCCGCCACCCCCCGGCGCGTCAACTGGTTGATCCTGTCAACGATCGGTGCGAAGCTTCGCGCCACGACGCTTGGCGCCACGGAGGAACCCCATGCCCCTGACCCGCCGCGCGGCCCTCGCGGCCGCGGCGCTCGCCCCTGTCGCCGCGCGTGCCCAGCCGTCATGGCCCACCCGCCCCGTCCGGATCATCGTCCCCTTCGCCGCCGGCGGCCCCACCGAGGTGCCGGCCCGCTTCATCGCCGAGCACCTGGCCCAGCGCATGGGACAGCCCTTCATCGTCGAGCCCCGCCCCGGCGCCGGCGGCGCCCTCGGCGTGCAGGCCGCGCTCGCGGCGAATGACGGCCACACCCTCCTCTTCACCACCTCCTCCGTTGCCATCCTGCCCTCGCTCATGCGCGATCCCGGCTACGATCCCTTCCGCGACCTCATCCCCGTCACGCTCGCGACCGACGCCCCCCTCGTCCTCCTCTGCCGCCCGAACCATCCCCTGCGCGACCTGGACGACCTCGTGGCGCAGGCCCGCGCGCGGCCCGACGCGCTCTCCTACGGCTCCTCCGGCAACGGCAGCACCACCCACCTCGCCGGCGAACTTCTGCGTGCCCGCGCGAACGTCCCGATGCTGCACGTCCCCTACCGCGGCATGGCCCCCGCCACGAACGCGCTGCTGGCCGGCGACACCGACACCCTCGTCGTCGGCATGGTCGAGGCCACGCCCCACCTGCGCGACCGCCGCCTCCGCGCCCTCTGCGTCACGACGCCCGCCCGTATCCCGCAGCTGCCGGACGTGCCCGCGGTGTCGGAGGTCTCGCCCGGCTTCGCGATGACCATCTGGTACGCCCTCTTCGCTCCCCGCGGGACGCCGGAGGCGGTGGTCGGGCGCCTCGCGGAAGCGGTCGTCCCGCTCCGTCAGGGCACCGCCCTCTCCCGGCGCATGGAGGAATCCGGCGTCGCCCTGCTGCTGGACGGTCCCGCCCCGCTCGCGGAACGCCTCCGCCGCGAGGTCCCCCTGTTTCGCGACCTCATCGCCGCGGGCAACATCCGCCCGGACTGACGCGTTCCCGCCCCCGCGGCACGGGGGATCGGCGGATGACGCATGACGGACGGGTGGCCCTGATCACCGGCGGCGCGCACGGCATCGGTCACGCCACCGCGCGCCGCCTCGCCGCCGACGGCTGGCACGTCGTCACGGCCGACACGAAGGACGCCGACCCCGTCCCGGACGGTCGCCACATCACTGCCGACGTGTCCGACGAGGCCGCCGTCCGCCGCCTGCTGGACGATATCCGCACTACCGAATCCCGCCTCGACGGCCTCGTCGCCAACGCCGGCATCATGGTGCGGAAACCCCTCCGCGACCTGACGCCCGACGACTGGTCCCGCGTCATCGCCACGAACCTGACGAGCACCTACCTCCTCGCCCGCGCCGCCGAGGACCTACTGCGGACCGCGCGCGGCGCCATCGTCACCGTCGCCTCCACCCGCGCCCGCCAGTCCGAGCCCGACACCGAATCCTACGCCGCCTCGAAGGGCGGCCTCGTCTCGCTCACCCACGCCCTCGCCATCTCCCTCGGCCCCGAGGTGCGCGCCAACGTCGTCTCCCCCGGCTGGATCAACGTCGGGGACGAGGAACCCTCGAAGGCCGACCACGCCCAGCACCCGGCCGGCCGCGTCGGCCGCCCGGAGGACGTCGCCGCCCTCATCGCCTGGCTCCTCGGCCGGGAGAGCGGCTTCGTCACCGGCGCCGAGTTCGTCACCGACGGCGGCATGACCCGGAAGATGATCTACGCGGAATAGGGGCGCTCGTTCCCGCCCCGTTCCCCACGATCGCGGCAAGGGCTAAGCACCCCCCGATGCCCCCGCCGCCCGCGGCCCCCCGCCTCCTCCTCCCCGACGCCCCCGCCCTGGTCGCAGGCATCGGCCGCGGCACGCTCGTCACCACCGACGGCGAGATCGAGACCCTCGACACGAACACCCTCGCCCGCCGCCTTCGCGACCTGCCGCCGCCGATCCTCGTTCACGCCCCCGCCACCGCCCGCCGCCTCGGCCTCCCGCCCTTCCCGGTGGCCTACGACCTCCTCGAACTCTTCGCCTACGCCCTCCCCGCGCAGCTCGCCGCCCCCACCCCCCGCGGCCTCGCCTTCGTCCTCGACCTCGCCGCCCCCGCGGATGACGAGGCCGCCGCCATCCTCCTCGCCGATATCGCGTCCGCCATCCTCCGCCGCCTCGCCGACGCCCGCACCGCGATGCCCAACCGCGACGCCGCCCTCCTCGCCGCCCACCTCGGCAGGTCCGGCGACTGGCCCTGGGCCCCGAGCGTCCTCGCCGCCCTCGGCGCCTCGAACGCCACCCCGTCGAACGAGCCCCTGAAGGTCTGGCGCCGCCTCCCCGAATGGGAGGAGACGGCGCAGCAGCCCCCAGCCTCCTCCTTCACCGTCTCCCCCGCCGACGCCCGCCGCCGCCTCGCCGACATCCTCGGGAGTGACGCGGAGGAGCGCCCGGCCCAGGCCGACTATGCCTCCGCCGCCGCCCTCGCCTTCGCCCCGCGCGAGATCGAGGGCCAGCCAGCCATCGTCCTCGCCGAGGCCGGCACGGGAACCGGAAAAACCCTCGGCTACGTCGCCCCCGCGTCCCTCTGGGCCGAGCGCAACGGCGCCCCCGTCTGGATCTCCACCTACACCCGCAACCTGCAACGCCAAGTGGACCAGGAACTCGTCCGCCTGTTCCCGGACCCGGAGGAGCGCCGCCGCCACGTCGTCATCCGCAAGGGCCGCGAGAACTACCTCTGCCTCCTGTCCTACGAGGAGGCGGTCTCCGGCGCCCTCCCCTCACGACAGCTCGCCCTCGCGCTCGTCGCCCGCTGGGCCCTCGCCACCCGCGACGGCGACATGCAGGGCGGCGACTTCCCCGCCTGGATCGCCGAGCTCTTCCCCTGGGGCCACGTCGCCGGCCTGACGGACCGTCGCGGCGAATGCATCCACGCGGCATGCCCGCACTGGCGCAAATGCGTCGTGGAACACACCATCCGCCGCGCCCGCACCGCCCGCCTCGTCATCGCCAACCACGCCCTGGTGATGGTCCAGGCCGCGCTGGGCGGCGGCGAGGACCGCCCCGCCCTGCGCTACGTCTTCGACGAGGGCCACCACCTCTTCGACGCCGCGGATTCCGCCTTCTCCTCGGAGATCAGCGGCGCGGAGATGGCCGAGCTCCGCCGCTGGCTCCTCGGCTCCGAGGGAGCGAGGGGCCGCGCCCGCGGCCTCCGCCGCCGCCTGGAGGAGGTGACCGGCGACCACCCCGCCCTGCTACCCCTGGTCGAGGAGGCCCTCCGCCACGCCGGTGCCCTCCCCGGCCCCGGCTGGACCTCCCGCTTCGGCGATCCCGGTGAAGCGCCGGACGAGGAGGACGCCATGCCCGGCATCCCCGCCCGCACCAACCGCGGCGAGGCCTTCCTCCACGTCATCGCCGCCCAGGTCCTCGCCCGCGCCGAGGACGCCGACGCCGGCTACGACGCGGAATGCGACCTCCACCCCCTCAACCCCGGCGTGGCCGAGGCCGGCGCCGCGCTGGAGGAGGCGATGGGGCGCATCGAGGCGCCGCTCAAGGCACTCGAAGCGAACGTCACGGCGATGCTGGACGATCCCGACGCCGAACTCGAACTCGGCGACCGCATCCGCCTGGACACCGCCCGCCGCATCGTGGACCGCCGCGCGCTGCGCCCCCTGACCGCCTGGCGCGCCATGCTGAAGGCCCTGGCCGCCCCCCCGCCCGAACCGGGCGGGCGCCGCCCCTTCGTGGACTGGCTCGCCCTGTCCCGCCGCGGCGGCGAGGTGTCGGACGCCGCCTTCCACCGCCACCACCTCGATCCCACCGAACCCTTCGCCGCCGCCGTCGCGGCCCCCGCCCACGGCCTCGTCATCACCTCCGCCACCCTTCGTGACAGCGGCGAGCACGACGGCGAGGCCGCGTGGCTCGAAGCCGAAGCGCGCACCGGCGCCAACCACCTCCCCCGCCCCGCCATCCGCGCCGCCGTCCCCTCCCCCTTCGACTACGCGACGCAGACCCTGGCCTTGGTCGTCACCGACGTCGCCCGCGACGCCAACGGCCCCGCCACCGCGATGGAGGCCCTGTTCAAGGCCTCCGGCGGCGGCGCCCTCGGCCTCTTCACCGCCATCCGTCGGCTGCGCGACGCCCAGTCCCGAATGGCCCCGGGGCTGGAGGCCGCCGGCCTCCCCCTCTACGCCCAGCACGTGGACGCGATGGACAACGCCACCCTCGTGGACGTCTTCCGGGCGGAGGAGGATTCCTGCCTCCTCGGCACCGACGCCCTCCGAGACGGCGTGGACGTCCCCGGCCGCTCCCTCCGCCTCCTCGTCTTCGATCGCGTCCCCTGGCCCCGCCCCACCATCCTGCACCGCGAGCGCCGCCTCCACCTCTCGCACGGCCGCCCGAAATCCTACGACGACGCCATCGCCCGCCACCGCCTGCGACAGGCCTTCGGCCGCCTCGTCCGCCGCGCCGACGACCGCGGCGTCTTCGTCCTCCTCGATGCCCGCGCCCCCTCCCGCCTCCTCGCCGGACTGCCCGCGGGCGTGGAGACCCGCCGCGTCGGCCTCCGCGACGCCGTCCGCCTCACCCGCGACTTCCTCGCCGCCGCTCCCGCCCCGGCTCCGGAAAGGTGATCGCGATGATCGTTGACCCGCCCCGCCCGACCCGGGACACCTGCGCCCCATGGACATGATGCCGCACGACCCGGAGCCCCAGGCGCCCTCCCGCTTCACCGCGCAGGAAGCGCTCGTCTGCGCCATGGTCCTCATGGGCATCTCGGACCGCGCGATGTCGGACGCCGAACTCGGCATGATGTCCCGCCTCGTCCGCGAACTCCCGGTCTTCAACGACTTCAACCCCGGCGAGATCGAGACGGTCACCGACTCCGTCCTCGGCCTGCTGGAGACCGCGGACGGCCTGGAACGCGCCTCCGAGATGATCCGCGACGCCCTCCCCCAGCGCCTCCGCGAGACCGCCTACCTCCTGGCCTGCGAGGTCGGCGCCGCCGACGGCGACCTGTCCCAGGGCGAACTGCGCTTCCTCCAGGATTTCCGCATCGTGCTGGACATCGACCGCCTCGTCGCCGGCGCCATCGAGCGCGCGGCACGGGCGCGCTTCCAGGTCATCTGACGCCGATCGTGACCTTCGACACGAAGGTGGCCCTCGTCATCCGGGCCGGCCTGCTGCCCTGGCAGGGTCTCAACGTCGCGGCCTTCCTCGCCACCGGCCTCGCCGCGGCCTTCCCCAACGCCGTCGGCGAGCCCTACGAGGATGGTTCCGGGACCCGCTACGGCGCCCTCTGCGGCCAGCCCATCCTCCTCTACGCCGCCGACGCCCCGGCCCTGGCCCGTGCCCTCGACCGCGCCCTGTCCCGCGGCGTCACGCCGGTGATCTACACCGCCGAGATGTTCGCCACGACGCACGACGCCGCCAACCGCGCGGCCGTCCGCGCCGTCCCGCGCGTCGCCCTCGACCTCGTCGGCCTCGGCCTCCGCGCCGAGCGCAAGGTGGCCGACAAGATCCTCGACGGCCTCCGCTTCCATCCCTGACGCGACCGGGAGCGGCGAAACGAGGTAGCCCCCCGGACGTTGCACCCTCGCCAAGATCACCCGGAGCGACGCTGTGCCCGAGACCCCGAACCCCGCCTCCTACCCCCGCATCCACGCATCCTTCCGCAATCAGGGGGATGCCGACGCCGCCCTGTCCTTCCTCGAAGGCGACGCGATTCCCCGCGCCCAGTTGGCGGTGGAGCACGCCGACGTCTCCACCGGCGCGACCATCCAGGGCGAGACCGACGAACCCCTCCGCGACGACGAGGAGCGGAGCATCCGCACTCTCCGCACGAGCGGGGCCGCCGTCGTCGCCGGCATGGCCGCGGCCGGCGCGGTGATCGCGACCGGCGGCGCGGCGCTTCCCGCGGTCATCGCCGCGGCGGCCGCGGGCGGGGGCGCGGGCGCGCTGAGCCAGGGTGCCGCTCTTTTCTCCGGCACCTCCGGCCAGGCCCAGACCGACCACGCGGAGATCGTCGTCGTCGTCACCCCGATGAACGCCGATCAGTCGGAGCGCGCGAAGGGCGTCCTCCGCAAGACCTCCGCGACCCGCGTCTGGGAGGTCTGACCCCTAATCGGGAAGGAGGCGCGTCACGATCGGGGCGGGCCTCTTCGGCTGCTGCTCCGCCTCGTAGCTGACCTCCTCCCCCTTGCGGAGGTTGCCGCGTCCCGCATCCTCCAGGACGGACGCGTGGATCATCACGTCCAGCCCACCGTCGTCCGGCCGGATGAAGCCGTAGCCCTTGTGCGGCTGATACCAGACCACTGTCCCGCGCGGCATCGCGAACCCCCGAAACGAAGAAGGGCGGCCCGTTCCCGGACCGCCCTTCCCCGATACCGCTGAAGACGGCCAGCCGGGAACCCCCGGATGGCCAGCCGATCAGAAGTCCATGTCGCCCATGCCGCCGCCCATGCCGCCGCCGCCGCCCTGGCCACCGCCGCCGGACGACTTGGCCGGACGCTCGGCCACCATCGCCTCGGTGGTGATCAGGAGGGACGCGACCGAGGCCGCATCCTGCAGCGCCGTCCGAACCACCTTCGTCGGGTCGATGATCCCGGCCTCGACGAGGTTCTTGTAGGTGTCGGTCTGCGCGTCGTAGCCGTACTCGTAGGTGTCGTCGCGCAGCACCTCACCAGCCACCACCGCGCCGTCCTTGCCGGCGTTCTCGGCGATCTGCTTGCACGGCACCATGATCGCCTTGCGGACGATCTCGACGCCGACCTGCTCGTCGGAGTTCACGCCCTTCACGTCGCCGAGGCGCGTGGAGGCCCGCAGCA
>CAXVWQ010000310.1:0-30986 GCA_964263755.1 Roseomonas sp.
GTCGGGCGCCTCGCCCTCCAGCACCGCGGCCGGGTTGCGGAGGGGGGCGATGAGCGCGCGACCGCGCGGGACGGGGTTGCGGAAGCCGAGCAGAAGGTTCCCGGTCGCGGGGTGCAAAGCCATGCCCTCGATGCTCGCGCCCTCCCGTTCGGGAGCGAGTTCCGGAACCTTCCGGCCGTCCGGCCCGAAGGCGCGGTCGAGGCCGAGGCCGTGGGCTTCGCCCCAGGCGCGGAGCGGCGCGACGAGGTGGCGGACGACCCGGGCCTCGCGCCGGGCGATGGCGCCGCGGAGGAGGGCGGCGACGGGGACGGCGAGGAGGACCGCGCGCTCCGGGCGCGGGCGCCCCTTCGAATCCCGCCCGTGCGAGCCGATCCAGAGGGTGAGGTCGCCGACCGTCGCGCCCGCCTCGAAATCGGGTTCCGCGTCGTCCTCGCCGAGTTCCGGGATCGCGAGGGTGGCGAGGGCGTCGCCGCCGTCCCGCGACCAGAGGCGGATGTGCGGGTTCTCCTCGTCGTCCACGGTCGCGATGCGCCCGTCCGGCAGCGCGACGGCGCCGGAGCCGTCGCTCGTGCCGCGGAAGACGAGGAAGCCCGTCATGTAGGCCGGGGCGTCACATGCCGAGCGCGCGGCGGTAGAGTTCCAGCAGGGTCTCCTGCTCCTCCACGTCCGCCGGTTCCTGCTTCCGGATGCGGATGAGCTGACGGATAATCTTCACGTCGAAGCCCGCGGACTTCCCCTCCGCGAAGATGTCCTTGATGTCGGAGGCGAGGGCCTTCCTCTCCTCCTCCAGGCGCTCGATGCGCTCGATGATGGAGAGGAGGCGGTCGGCGGCGATGCCCCCGACCTCCGTGTCCTTCTCCCCCCTCTTGTCCTTTGCGGTCTCGCGTTCCGCGACGGCGGCGTCGGCCATGGTGTTCGTCCCCCAACGAAGGGGGCGGTTATGCCGCGCGGGGCGCGACTCCGGAAGTCAGGAGAGGGCGCCGTTCCGTCCGCGGTGGAGGAGGTGTGTCATCGCCGCCGTGCCGTAGACCGGGACGAGGAGGTTCAGGAGGGGCACGAGGGCCATCGTGGCGAGGACGCCGCCCACCGCCAGGACCTCCGGCGTCCGCGACCGGCGGAGGGCGCGGGCGGCCGGGACGTCCATGCGCCGCTGGGCCACGCCCTCGAACAAGCCGCGCCCCAGGGCGACGGCGGCGACGGCCCAGAAGAGCGCGGCGCCGAGGGGCGGGAGGAGGAGGGTCAGCGGGAGGAGGACGAGGTTCAGCGCCAGCACCTTCGCGCCGAGCGCGGCGTTGAACCACGCCTGGGCGGGGAGCGAGGCACCGCGGGGTTCGGAGAGACCGGGGTAGTGCCGGCGCTCCACGGCCGCGGCGGTGTCGTCGAGGAACAGGCCGGCCAGCGCCAGCATCGCGGGAACGACGAGCCAGAAGGCCGCGACGACCACCGCCACGGCGCCGAGGGCCACGAGGAGGGTGGCGAGCCAGCCCGTGCCGGCCGCGAGCGCCGAGACCCCCCAGCCCGCGAGGGCGGCGACCCCGGCGAAGGCGAGGATGGCGGCGCCGACGCCCTTCAGGAGGGGGGCCGCGAAGCCGCGGTCCCCCAACTGCGCCAGGGGAAGGGTGAGCGCGGCGGGGACGTGTCTCAATGCGTGGGGTCGGCGTTGGCGAAGGCGGCCTTCTGTTCGGCGGTGGCTTCCCGCTGATGCTTCGCCTGCCACTCCTTGTAGGGCATGCCGTAGATCGTCTCGCGGGCCTCCGGGTCGGTCATCGGCAGGCCGCGTTCCTCGGCGGCGGCGCGGTACCACTTGGAGAGGCAGTTCCGGCAGAAGCCGGCCATGTTCATCAGGTCGATGTTCTGGACGTCGGCGCGCTCGCGCAGGTGGGCGACGAGGCGGCGGAAGGCGGCGGCCTCCAGTTCGGTGCGGGTGGCGTCGTCGGGGGTGGCGGTCATGGCGCGGGGTCCTCGGTCGCGGGGCAATGTGGGGGGCTGCGCGGGGCCGTGCTAGGATGGGTCGAGGTGGATGCAATGACGGAACAGGCTCTCACCCCTCCTGCAACGACCCATCCAGTGCTCGCGGACCCGGCGCTACGGCGGTTCGTCGCGGAGGCGCGGGCGCATTACGGCGATCGTCTGGAGCGGCTGGTGCTCTACGGTTCGCGCGCGCGGTGCGATCACCGCGACGACAGCGACTACGACGTGGCGGTGTTCCTTCACGGGTTCACGACGCGGTGGGAGGAGATGGACCCGTTGGCCTGGATCACCACGGAGATCCTCGTGGACCTGGACGCGGAGATCTCGGCGCGCCCCTATCCGGCGGGCCGCTGGCGGGAGGAGCAGCGGCCCCTGATGCAGGAGATCGCGCGGGACGGGGTGGACCTCTGAACACCCCGGCGCGTCACTTGGAGATCGCGCGGCGCTGCCTCGCGAGCGGTCGCCTGCTCCTCGACAACGGCTTTCCGGAGAGTGCCGGGCGCGACGCCTACCTCGCGGCTTTCCATGCGGCGCTCGCCTTCATCGTCGCGCGGACCGGGCGCGAGCCGAAGACCCATCGCGGGACAAGAACCGAATTCAGCCGGCTCGCGCGGGACGAGCCCACCATTCCCCGCGCCCACCTGACGTTTCTCGCCAAGGGCTTCGAGTTGAAGATCGCTTCGGACTATGGCGACGGTGACGCGTCGGACGTCGCCGAGGCCTCGGCGTCGCCGGAGGTAGCGGAGCGGATCGTGACGTTGGTCGTAGTGCTGACGGCCGACCCTCAATCCGCGTAGGCGTTCGCCGCCTGGATGATCGGGCGCCAGCGCGCGACCTCCCCCGCGAGGTAGCGGCGGTGGTAGTCTCGGTCCACCTGCTCCGGCCGCGCGACCTCCGTCACGAGGTCGGCGAAGCGGGCGCGGAGGCGGTCCTCCCGCAGCGCGGCGCCCATGGCGCGGTTGAGGCGGACCTGCACCTCCTCCGGCGTTCCCGCGGGGGCGTACAGCGCGTGCCAGGTGGACATGAGGATGGAGGGCGACCCGGCCTCCGCCGTGGTGGGCATGTCCAACCCCTCGGCGCGGCGCTCCAGCGTCATCGCGAAGGCCTTGATGCGGCGGTCGCGGATGTAGGGGACGGTGTTCGTCGCCTGGTCGCACATGAGGTCCACGCGGCCGGCGATGATCTCGGTGATCGCGGGGGCGGAGCCGCGGAACACCACGGGGGTCATCCGTGCGCCCGCCGCGTCCTCCATCAGCAGGCCGCAGAGGAAGTTGGCGCCGCCGGAATGGGCGGCGTTCAGCGCGTCGCCGCGTTCCCGGATCACGCGCATGAAGCCCGCGAGGTCGTCGGCGGGGAAGTCGGGGCGGGCGATGATCGTCATCGCGGCGTCGGAGACGAGGCCGAGCGGGGCGAAGGAGCGCTCCACGTCGTAGGGCAGGCGGCGGTAGATCGTGGCGTGGGTGGCCATGGCGATGTGGTGGATCAGCAGCGAATGGCCGTCCGGCCGGGCTTGGGCGACGCGGTGGGCGCCGAGGGTGCCGCCGGCGCCGGTGACGTTCTCCACCACCACCGCGACGCCGAGGTCGCGGCCCATGCCCTCCGCGGTGAGGCGGGCGATGACGTCGGTGGGTCCGCCCGCGGCGTAGGGAACGGTGATGGTGACCGTGCGGGAGGGGAAGGCGGGCTGGGCATGCAGCGCGGGGGCGCCGAGGAGGAGGGGCGCGACGAAGGTGGCGCGGCGGCGCATCGTGGTCATGGCGTGTTCCCCGGGTTCGTTGCGGCGAGCATGGCAGGGGGCGGCGGCGGTGTCAGCCATCGCGTGCCGGCCTGTCCCGCCGGCCGGTTCCGGGCGATGATGGGCGCAACGAGACCGGAGGAACCCATGGCCATCACCCGACGCGGCCTCGCGGGGGCGCTCGCGCTGCCCATGCTGCTGCCCGCCGCCGCGGTGCGCGCCCAGGGGGGTGGTGCCGGGATTTGGCCGGAGCGGCCGGTGCGGCTGGTGGTGCCGTTCGGGCCGGGCGGGGCGATCGACACGCTCTCGCGCTTCGTCGCGCAGCGGTTCGGGGCGGCCACCAACGGCGGGTCGCTCGTCGTGGAGAACCGCGCGGGGGCGGGCGGGACCATCGGCGCGGCGGCGGTCGCGGCGGCGCGGCCGGACGGCTACACGCTGCTGATGGGGGACACCGGGGCGAACGCCCTGGCCGGCGAACTCGTGCGCGGTGCGACCTACGACCCGGCGCGGGCCTTCACGCCGATCATCCACCTCGTCAACCTGCCGGTGGTGGTGCTGGCGCGGCGGGACGCGCCCTACGACACGCTGCCGGCGATGCTCGACGCGGCGCGGGTGCGGGCGGAGGGAGTGACCTCCGCGCATCCGGGCCTGGGGCACCCGAGCCATCTCGTGATGGAGTTGTTGCAGCGGCGGGCGGGCGTGCGCTTCCTGCACGTCCAGTTCCGCTCGGGCGCGGAACTGATGGGGGCGATCGTGCGGCAGGAGACGGATGTGGGCTCACCCACCGTGTCCTCCGGCATTCCCTTCGTGCGGGAGCGGCAGGCGAAGGCGCTGGCGGTGGGGTCCGCGGGGGGCGTGGAATCCCTGCCGGGGGTGCCGCCGGTGGCGGCAACCTTCCCTGGCTTCGACGTGTCGGTGTGGCACGGCATCATCGCGCCGGCCGGACTTTCGCCGGAGCTGACCGGGCGGATCAACGAGGTGTTCGGGCGCATCCTGGCGGAACCGGAGTTGCAGGCGAACCTGCGGCGGGCTCAGGCGGCCGAGATCGTCGGGGGGACGCCGGAGGCCTTCGCGGCGCATATCCGGGGGGAGATCGCGCGCTGGGTGCCGGTGGTGCGGGAAGCGGGGATCCGGGTGGAGTGACGGACGTGGCCGAGGGAACGATGCGCCGACACAGGATCGCCGCGATGGGCGGGGACGGCATCGGGCCGGAGGTGGTGGCTGCGGGCGTGCGCGCCTTGCAGGTGTGCGCCGAACGCGACGGCGGCTTCGCGCTGGACTTCTCGCAGTTCGACTGGGGGTCCGACCATTACCGCAAGCATGGCGTGATGATGCCGGCGGACGGGGCGGACCAGTTGCGCGCCTTCGACGCGATCCTGTTCGGCGCGGTCGGAGCACCGGACATCCCCGACCACGTCACGCTGTGGGGCCTGCGGCTGGCCATATGCCAGCCGTTGGACCAGTACGCCAACGTCCGGCCGACCCGCATCCTGCCGGGCATCACCTCGCCGCTGCGGCACGTGTCGGGGCCGGAACTCGACTGGGTGATCGTGCGGGAGAATTCGGAAGGCGAGTATTCCGGCGTCGGCGGACGCGTCCACACGGGACTGCCGATCGAGGTGGCGCAGGACGTCTCGGTGATGACGCGGGCCGGGGTGGGGCGGATCATGCGATACGCCTTCGCGCTGGCACGGTCCCGGCCGCGGAAGTTCCTCACCGTCGTCACGAAGTCCAACGCCCAGCGGCACGCAATGGTCATGTGGGACGAGATCGCGGCGGAGGTCGCGGGCGAGTTCCCGGATGTGACCTGGGACAAGATGCTCGTGGACGCGATGACCATGCGGATGGTGCTGCGGCCCGCGACGCTCGACACGATCGTCGCGACGAACCTGCACGCCGACATCCTGTCCGACCTCGCGGCGGCGCTCGCGGGATCGCTCGGCATCGCGCCGACCGCGAACATCAACCCGGAGCGCGACGCGCCCTCCATGTTCGAGCCGATCCACGGGAGCGCGTTCGACATCACGGGCAAGGGGATCGCCAACCCCGTCGCGACCTTCTGGACGGGGGCGATGATGCTGGAGCACCTGGGGGAGCGCGCCGCGGCGGCGCGGCTGATGCGGGCGGTGGAGCGGGTGACCGCCGACCCGTCGCTGCACACGCCCGACCTCGGCGGCACGGCGACGACGGAGCGGGTGACGGACGCCGTGTGCGAGGCGCTGCGCAGCGCGAACGACTGACGATCCACCCGCCACCCGCGTGAGCATGACGGGCTTGCGCGTCCGCCCGCCCGGGAGTGCATTGCGACCGTGATCCCGTCCATGACGACCGCCGCCCCGATGAGCGACACCCCGACGACCGACGCCGACGCGCGCGCCCTCCTCCGCCGGTTGTTCGACGCGGCGGTGGCCTCCGCCGACCCGCGGGTGGTGCTGGCCCGGCATCTGCCGGAGCGACCGGGGGGACGGGTGATCGTCGTCGGTGCGGGGAAGTCGGCGGCGGTGATGGCGGCGGCGGTGGAGGCGGCGTGGCCGGACGCGGACCTCTCCGGGCTCGTCGTCACGCGCTACGGGCACGGGTTCCCGACGTCGCGGATCGCGGTGGTGGAGGCGTCGCACCCCGTGCCGGACGCGGCGGGGGAAGCGGCGGCGCGGCGCATCCTCTCCCTCGTCCGCGGCCTCACGTCGGAGGACCTCGTCCTCGCGCTCATCTCCGGCGGCGGGTCGGCGCTGCTGGCGCTGCCGGCGCCGGGCCTGACGCTCGCCGACAAGCAGGCGGTCAACCGGGCGCTGCTGGCGTGCGGCGCGACGATCGGGGAGATGAACGCGGTGCGGCGGCACCTCTCCGCGATCAAGGGCGGGCGGCTGGCGGCGGCGGCGTTCCCGGCGCGGGTGGTCGCCCTCGCGATCTCCGACGTGCCGGGGGACGATCCCGCGGTGATCGCGTCGGGACCGACCGTGCCGGACCCGACGACCTTCGCGGACGCGCGGGCGATCGTCGCGCGCCACGGGATCGTCTTGCCGGAGGCGGTGCGGGCCCACCTGGACGCCGGTGCGGAGGAGACGCCGAAGCCCGGCGACCCACGGCTGACGCGCGCGGCGTTCCGCATGATCGCGACGCCGCGCTTGGCGCTGGAAGCGGCGGCGCACGCGGCGCGGGCGGCCGGGCTGAACCCCCTCATCCTCGGCGATGCGCTGGAGGGGGAGGCGCGGGAAATGGGAACGGTCCTCGCGGGCATCGCGCGTTCCGTCGCGGCGCACGGGGTGCCGGTGGCGCGGCCGGCGATGCTGCTCTCCGGCGGGGAGGCGACGGTCACGCTGGGGGAGACGCGCGGCGCCGGGGGGCGCTGCGGGGAATGCCTCCTCGGCCTGACGGTGGCGCTGGCCGGCCACCCCGGCATCTGGGCGCTGATGGGGGACACGGACGGGGTGGACGGGTCGGAGGACAACGCCGGCGCCGTCGCGGCGCCCGACACGCTGGGCCGGGCCGCGGCGGCGGGACTGGACGCGCGCGCGGCACTCTCGGCGCATCGGAGCCACGACGTGTTCGCGGCCCTCGGCGACCTCGTCACGACCGGGCCGACGCTGACGAACGTGAACGACTTCCGGGCGGTGCTGATCGCCTGACGGCGCCGCCGGGCGTGTTCACGACGGCGAGCGGGCTTGTTACGATGGAGGCAGCATGAGCACAGCCCTCGCGACGCCGGACGCGCCGGTCCGGCCGACCTACGCCGAGATCCTGCCGGGCGACCCCGCGCCCTGGTTCATCCAGCGGTCGTCGGGCAACCCGCGCTACGTGTTCGACACGGCGGCGGGGCGGACGGTCGTGCTGGGCTTCATCGGCACGGCGGGCGATGCGGCGGGCCGGGCGGCGGTGGCGGCGATCCTCGGCGCCCGTGCCCGCTTCGACGACGACCGGGCGGCGTTCTTCGGGGTCTCCCTCGATCCCGGGGACGAGGCGGACGGGCGGGTGCGGGAAGCGATCCCCGGCATCCGCTGGTTCTGGGACTTCGACGGGACGGCGTCGCGGCTCTACGGCGCCATTCCGAAGGACTGGGCGCCGGGGCGGGCGGCGGAGGCGCGGCGGTTCTGGGTCGTCCTCGATCCGGCCTTGCGGGTGATACGGGTGTTCCCCCTCGCGGAGCACGCGGCGATGCTGGCGTGCCTCGACGCCGCGCCGCCGGCCGGCCGCTTCGCGGGGCTGGACGTGACGGCGCCGGTGCTGGTGATCCCCGACGTGTTCGAGCCGGGCTTCTGCCGCCGGCTGATCGAGACCTACGACGCCGCGGGGGGCGAGCTGTCCGGCTTCATGCGGCAGATCGACGGCAGGACGGTCGGAATGCACGACCGCAGCCACAAGGTGCGGCGGGACCACCTGCTGGAGGATCAGGCGTTGATCCGCGCGACCCAGGCCCGCATCCGGCGGCGCGTGGTGCCGGAGATCATGAAGGTCCATCAGTTCGCGGTGACGCGGATGGAGCGCTACCTCGTCGGTTGCTACACCGCGGAGGATGGCGGCCACTTCCGGGCGCACCGGGACAACACCACCGCCGGCACGGCGCACCGCCGCTTCGCCGTCTCCATCAACCTGAACGACGCGTTCGAGGGCGGGGAGGTGTCGTTCCCCGAATACGGGCCGCGCGGGTTCAAGCCGCGGCCGGGCGGGGCGGTGGTGTTCTCCTGCTCGCTGCTGCACGCGGTGTCGCGGGTGCGGTCGGGCGCGCGCTACGCCTTCCTGCCGTTCCTGTATGACGACGCGGCGGCGAGGCTGCGGGAGGCGAACGCGGCGAACGTCGTGGACGCCGCGTCCGCCTGACGCGTCACGCGCGTTCCACGGCCGCGAGGAGGCAGCCCGGGCGCGCGGTGTGGACGTTCACGAAGGCGGTCCGCGGATCGTCCAGGGCGCGCAGGAGCGGCGGTTCCACCTCCCGTCCCTCGCGGACGTGGCCGAGGTCCTAGAGGCACATCCCCTCCGCGTCGTAGGCGCGGACGGAGACGAGGCCGTTGGCGAGGATCGTGGGGGCGATCTCGTTCGGGGTGTCCCAGGCGGGGCAGTCGCGCTCGTGGAGGAAGATGGGGCTCGGGGTCCAGTAGGGGCCCAGCGGGCGCGGGAGGTCGTAGCGGCCGAGGAGCATCGTCTCCCCGGGTTCGGCGAGGCGGAGGCAGTGGCGGCAGGGATAGCCGGGACCGTCGGCGGTGCGGCGGTGCACGGGGGCGCCGGAATCGTCCTTCCCGGTGGCACGGAAGCGGGCGGCGGTGGCGGCGGGGACGGGGAGACAGCGGAAGGGAGTCATCTCTCGGGTCCGGGGTGGAGGACGCGAGGGTGGGTCGGGCGCGGCTGCGAGTCGTCCCGGGGCTTGCGGCGGCATCGCGCGGCGGGGCGGGCGGCGATCAGCCGGCCTTCGCGCGAGGGCGCCAGTAGGTGCGGAGTGCCTCGGTCGCGTCCTCGCCCCAGGCGGTGCCCCAGCGGGCGACGCGCCATTCGAGGTAGCGGGTGATGGCGACGGCCGGGGCCGGGGTGAGCGGCGCCCAGCGTTCGAGGGCGTCCTCGGTCCACGTCCTCCCCCCGGAGAGGTCGCCGATGGGCCGGTCCCGGAACTCGGGGGTGAAACCGTGGGACAGGTGGAAGTCCGGGGTCACGCGGTCCAGCCCGTCCCGGAGGTCGGCGGTCATGTAGGCCGGGAGGTAGAAGCGGGCGGCCTCGGGCGAGAAGAAGGAGAGGGCGGAGGCGAGGCCCTCCAGCGCGCGGTCGAGGAAGGCGGATTCGAAGGTGGTCCAGTCCGTCGCGTCGCGGAAGGCGGCGGCGACCCGGGCGGGCGCGTGGATGTCCCAGGAGGGGCCGCTGCCGATGGGGCCGTCCACGATCGGGAGGGACGGCGGGCGGCGCGCGGGGAAGGCGGCGCGGATCTCGCGGATGAGGGGGTCGCGCATCGCGGGAGGACCGCGTCGGGGAGGATGAGGCCGGCGAGGTCGTCGTGGCGCCAGTTCATGCCGGCTTTCATGCGGCGTCCGTAGATCGTGGCGGAGCGCCGGGCGAGGTCTGGGCGGCGGCGCGCGACGCGTGCTGCCCCCTTCGCGGCCGGGCGCTGCGGGCCGGGCGTCGGCGGGGGGGGGCGCGGTCGGCCGCATCGGGGCGGGAGGCGACGGAGGCGGGGCGCGGAGAGGTGTCGGGCTGCCGCGTCGGGTCGGGTGGCACGCCCACGCCGAGTTCGGGATGGAGCCGAGGCGCCTTGGGCAGGTCGTCGTGCCGGTCCATGCTTACGAAATGTAAGTCGCGCATGGGGCTTACGTAGGCTAATCTACCCCCATGCGCGACAAGGCCCTCGAAGACCTCCTGGCACGCCGCGGCGCGGTCACCCGCATCGCGGCGGCCCTCGGCATCTCCACCGCCGCGGTGTCGCAGTGGCGGCGCGTGCCGCCGGAGCGGGTGGAGGACGTGGCGCGGCTGATGGACGTGCCGCCGGACGCGCTGCGCGATCCCGTCTCCGTGTCGGCGATGGGTGCCACGACGGGCGCGACCCCCCTCCCCTCCCCCGCAGGAATCCTCCGACCGATGGCGAACCGCATCCCGATCCGGCGGCGGCGCCGCACGAAGCTCGTGGCGACCCTCGGCCCCGCGTCCTCCTCGCCGGAGGTCATCGAGCGGCTGTTCCGCGCGGGGGCCGACGTGTTCCGGTTGAACTTCTCCCACGGCACGCACGAGGATCACGCGGCGCGGATCGCCACGATCCGGGCGCTGGAGCGCAAGACGGGACGGCCCATCGGCATCCTCGCGGACGTGCAGGGGCCGAAGCTGCGGGTGGGCAAGTTCTCCGGCGGGCGGGTGCAGCTGCAGCAGGGGCAGCCGTTCCGGCTGGACCTGTCCCCCGTGCCGGGGGACGTGCGGCGGGTGCAGCTGCCGCATCCCGAGATCATCGAGGCCGCGCGGATCGGCACGACGCTGCTGCTGGACGACGGCAAGCTGAAGCTCGGGGTGACGCGGCAGCGGGAGGATCATCTTGAGACGGAGATCCTCGTCGGCGGCGCGCTGTCGGACCGCAAGGGCGTGAACGTGCCGGACGTGCCGCTCGCGATCCCCGCGCTGACGGAGAAGGACCGGGCGGACCTGGAGTTCGTGCTGCCGCTGGGCATCGAGTTCATCGGCCTGTCCTTCGTGCAGCGGCCGGATGACGTGGCGGAGGCGAAGGCCATCGCCGCCGGGCGGGCCTGGGTGCTCGTGAAGATGGAGAAGCCGCAGGCGGTGGAGCACATGGACGCCATCCTCGACCTCGCCGACGCGGTCATGGTGGCCCGCGGCGACCTCGGCGTGGAATGTCCCCCGGAGGAGGTGCCGCTCATCCAGAAGCGCATCGTGCGGGCGGCCCGACAGCGCGGGCTGCCGGTGATCGTGGCGACGCAGATGCTGGAGAGCATGATCTCCTCCCCGACCCCCACCCGCGCCGAGGCGTCGGACGTGGCGACGGCGGTGTTCGATGGGGCGGACGCCGTGATGCTCTCCGCCGAGACCGCCGCGGGGCAGTATCCGTTCGAGGCGGTGAACATGATGGACCGCATCGTCGCGCGGACGGAGGCCGACCCGGGCTGGCGCGCCATCACCGACGGGGCACGGCCGGAACCGCGCCACACCTCCTCGGACGCCATCGCCGCCGCGGCGCGGCAGGTCGCCTCCACCATCGAGGCGGAGGCGATCGCCACCTTCACCTCCACGGGGTCCACCACGCTGCGGGTGGCCCGCGAACGGCCGTCGGCGCCGATCCTCGGGCTGACGGCGAACGAATCCACCGCCCGCCGCCTCTCGCTCGTGTGGGGCGTCCACCCCTTGGCGAGCCGCGAGCCGTCCTCCATGACGGACATGGTGGCCAAGGGCGTGCGGGCCGCGGCGTCCGAAGGGTTCGCGCAACCCGGCGACGAGGTGGTGGTGGTGGCGGGCGTGCCCTTCGGCACCCCGGGGACCACCAACGCCCTGCGCGTCGCGATCGTCGAATGAGGGGCGTGGAGTGATGCGGATGCGGGTATCGGCGATCGCGGGGCTGGCGCTGCTGGGGGCCGCGCTGGCCACCCCGGCGGCGGCGCAGCGGGACGGGGTGTACGCGCTGACCGGGACGAACCCGGACGGCTCGGGCTATTCGGGACAGGTCGTCCTGGGGCAGGTCGGCCTCTCGTCCTGGCGGGTTCTCTGGCAGATCGGGGAGAACCGCATCGAGGGGTTCGGCATGTCCTCCGGCGCCACCTTCGCCGTGGGATTCACCCTCGGGAACCGGCCGGGGCTCGGGGTCTACACGGTGGGGGCGGACGGATCGATCTCGGGGCAGTGGACCATCGTCGGGAGTTCGGCGCTCGGGACGGAGATCCTGACGCCGCGGCCGTGAGGCGCGGCGGCGGGCACGGCCGGCGCGCTTGGTCCCGTGGCGGGGCTCACGATATCGTTCCGCTGAACCGTGGAGCACCCCGATGACGGATGACGAACTGGAGGAGCTGGGCCTGCGCGCCGCGCGGGCGATCGCGGGCGACGCGGGGGTGGAGCGGGTGGAGGTGGTGCGGACGGTGGATCGGTCGGACCACCCGGCCTACCACTTTTCCCTCCTCGTCCGGCCGGACGATCTGATGGTGAGCCCGGGATTGCTCCTCGGCCGCCTGCAGCGGTCGCTCTACGACGCGCTGGCGGCGAGGGGCGACGACCGCGTCCCGATGGTCCGGATGGTGGAGGCTGCGGATTGGCATCGGCGGGCGCTTGTCCCGGCCCTCTGAACTTTTCGCGGTCGCGCAGCACCTCATCATCGCGTCCGAGGGCAGTCCGGCGGCGGACGCGATGCTCCGCCGCGCCGTGTCCGCCGCTTCCTACGCGGTGTTCCACGCCATTCTCCGCGCCGCGGCGACGCGCTTCGCCGGGGCCGGAGGGGAGGGGACGGCGGGTTTCGCCGTGATCTACCGGGGCTTCGATCATGGACAGATGAAGGAGGTGACCGCAGCGCTCGTGCGGCCGACCGTGCCCGAGCGATACCGGAACGCGCTGCGCCGACGCGCCGTGAGCCGGGACATGCAGGACTTCGCGACCCATTTCGGACCGCTGCAGGAAGCGCGGCATCTGGCGGACTACGATCCGTCCGCGGTGTTCACGCCCATCACCGCGTCGGCCGTGGTGGACTATGCCCAGGCCGCCCTGCAGGCGTTCGACCGTACGTCGGCGGAGGAGCAGGCGGACGTCCTCGCCCTGATGATGGTCGGCGCACGGGACTGACGCGGCGCCGGGCCGGGCGGATCAGTCCACCGTCGCGCCGGAGGTCCGCACCACCCCCGCCCACTTCGCCACCTCGTCCCACAGGAAGGCCGCGTAGCCCGGGCGGTCGAGCGCGGCGGGGACGAAGCCGAGCGTGTCGAGGCGGGCACGGACCTCGGGGGCGGCGAGCGCGCGGTTCACCTCCTGGTTCATGCGGTCGAGGATCGCGGGCGGGGTGTTCGGCGGGGCCATCAGCGCGAACCAGGTGAGCGCCTCAAAGCCGGGATAGCCGGATTCGGCGACGGTCGGGACGTCCGGCAGAGACGGGTCGCGCGCGGCGCCGGTCACGGCGATGGCGCGGAGCCGGCCGTCCCGCACGAGGGCGATGGCGGGGGGCAGGGACGTGGAGGCCATCGGCACCTGCCCCCCCACCACCGCGGTGATCGCCTGGGCGGGGCCGAAGGGGACGTGCTGGACCTCCACCTTCGCGAGGCTGCGGAGGAGGAGTTCCATGCCGAGGTGGGTGGTGGTGCCGGTGCCGGAGGAGCCGTAGTCCAGCGGGCGGGCGCGGGCGGCGTCCAGCAGGTCCGCGAGGGTGCGGACGTCGAGGCGGGCGGGGTTGACGGTGATGACGTTGGGGGTGGTGGCGAGGAGGGCGACGGCCTCCAGGTCCGCCACCGCGTCGTAGCCGGGGCTTCGGTAGAGCGAGTGGTTCACCGCGTAGGCGACGGAGTGGGCGAGGAAGACGGAGCCGTCCGGCGGCGCGCGACGGACGGCGACGGTGGCGATGTTGCCGCCGGCGCCGGGGCGGTTCTCCACCACCACCGGCTGGCCGAGGGCGGCGGTGAGGGGAACGGAGAGGGCACGGCAGAGGACGTCGGTGGCCGCGCCGGGCGGAAAGGCGACGAGGAGGCGGACAGGCCGCTCGGGCCACGCGGGCGATTGGGCGGCGGCGTGGCGGGGGAGGAGCGCCGGGGCGAAGGCCGCGAGCAACGGGATGGCGAGGGCGCGGCGGCGCGTCTGGACCATGGTTCTCTCCCCGGCGCGTGCCGCCGGGGCGGGAGGGTGGCGCGGGGGCGGCGGCGGCGCCAGTCCCCGTCCGGCGTGCCGTCGGACCTAGAAGGGCCGCGTCAGGCCCGGCGTCTGGGAGGGGTGGGGAGGGGGGGGCGCGTCGGTGGTCGCGAAGTTCCAGGCGACGATGAGAAGGCCTAGGCCCGTCACGGCGGTGGTGCCGAGGAGGACGAGGCGGAGGACGTGGAGCCAGTATTCGCCCCGCAGCTGTTCCGCGCTGAGGCGGATCTCGCGGGGCATCGGGCCCGGGCGGAACGCACCGAACTTCTCCGGCGACAGGGCATACAGCTCCATGTGGAAGGGGACGCCGGGGATGGCTCCGACGGCGCGAAAGGGCCGCAGTAGTTTCCGCATACGGTCCTCACCCGATGAGACATTAACGTATTATGAGCGCAAATGCGGTCGTTTCGCCAATCTCTTCCGCGTTACGCGTCGTCGCCGAGGGCCCGGCGGCGAAGGTCACGGAGGCGGGCTGCGCCGCCGGGCGTGCGGGGGTTGATGGCGAGGGCGGCGTCGAGGCCACGCAGGGCGCCGTTCAGGTCGCCGGTCTCCTCCAGCAGCGTGGAGAGTGCCATGAGGGCGCCGAAGTGGCGAGGTTCGAGGCGCAAGGCTTCCCGCAGGTCGTTCGCGGCCGCGCGGGGGTCACCGGCGGCGGCGAGGGCGCGGGACCGGAGGATCCAGGACTCCGCAAAGTCCGGCTGCAGGGTGATCGCCGCATCGAGGTCCTCCGCGGCCTCGGCAGGGACGTTCGCCTCCAGGTTGCGGAGCGCGCGGCGCATGAGGAGGGAGACGGCGGGGGTGCCGCCCCCGGCCCAGAGGGTTCGCAGGCGCGACTCGACGAGGGCGGCGGCGGCTTCGTCCGGGGCGGCGGGAAGCGCGTCGAGGAGGCGGTCCAGTTCGGCGCGGCGGCGCGCGGCCGCGTCGGGGGCTGGAACGGGGGCGGCGGAGGGCGGGACGGCGGGGGCGAAGCCGGGGTTGCCGGGGGCGATGACCTGCCCGGCGGCGGGGGCTGCGAGGAGGAGCAGGAGGGCGGGGACGGCGCGGCGTCCGGGGGGCGTCGGGCGGATCATGCGGGGGCGGCCTCGCGCGCGAGGGTCGGAACGGGCGCGGCGCGGGCGGCGCGGGCCGCCGTGACGGCCGGGGGCTCGGGGCCCCCGGCCATCCAGTCCAGCAGCTCCACCGTGTGGGCGACGGGCAGGGCATCGCCGGCGAGCTGGGTGAGGCAGCCGATGTTGCCGGAGGCGAGGAGGTCGGCCTTCAGCCGGGCGATGTTGCCGAGCTTCCGTTCCCGGAGGCGCCCGGCGATCTCGGGTTGCAGGATGTTGTAGGTGCCGGCGGAGCCGCAGCAGAGGTGGGCCTCGACGGGCTGCTTCACCCGGAAGCCGGCCTTCTGGAGGAGGGCCTTCGGAACGTCGGTGAGGCGCTGGCCGTGCTGGAGGGAGCAGGCCGCGTGGTAGGCGACCGTCAGGTCCGGCGCGGGGCGGGTGGGGGCGTAGGCGAAGGTCGTCAGCACCTCCGACACGTCCTTCGCGAGGCCGGCGATGCGGGCGGCACGGTCGCGCAGGCCCGGCTCCGCCTCGCGGAACATGTGGCCGTAATCCTTCACGGTGGTGCCGCAGCCCGAGGCGTTGATCACCACCGCGTCCAGCCCCTCGCCGTCGAGTTCCGCATGCCACGCCTCGATGTTGGCGCCGGCGTAGGCGTGGGAGGATTCCTGCTGGCCCATGTGATGGGTCAGGGCGCCGCAGCAGCCCTGTCCGGCGGTCACCACGACCTCGACCCCCATGCGGGTGAGGAGGCGGATCGTCGCCTCGTTGATGGAGGGGGCGAGGACGGTCTGGGCGCAGCCGGTCAGCAGGGCGACGCGGCCGCGGCGCGTCCCCTCGGCGCGATGGGTGGTGGCGCGGGCGGAGGCGCCGGCGGCGGGGATCGTCGTCGGCGCGAGGTCCAGCATGGCGCGGAGGCGCCGGGCGTTCATCGACGTGCCGGGGATCAGCCCGCGCAGGGGGCGCGCCAGGCGGGCGCCGAGGAGGGAGAGGCGGAACAGCCCGGGACGGGGGAGCACCCAGGCGAGGACGCGGCGGAGCGCGCGGTCGAGGAAGGGGCGGTCGTAGGTCGCCTCGATGTGGGCACGGGCGTGGTCGACGAGGTGCATGTAGTGGACGCCGCTCGGGCAGGTGGTCATGCACGACAGGCAGGAGAGGCAGCGGTCCACGTGCCGCACCTCCTCCTCCCGCGCCGCGCGGCCGGATTCGAGCATGTCCTTGATGAGGTAGATGCGGCCCCTCGGCGAATCCAGCTCGTCACCCAGCAGGACGAAGGTGGGGCAGGTGGCGGTGCAGAAGCCGCAATGCACGCAGGTGCGGAGGATGGTGTTGCTCTCCCGGGTATCCGGGTCGGTCAGTTGCTCCGCGGTGAAGTTGGTTTGCATCGCCCCAGCATATCGTGACGGTCAGAAGGGACGGAAGAGGATGGGGTTGTAGGCGTAGCCCGCCCCGTCCCGGCCGACATGACCGATCCCGGGGAAGAAGTGGTGGGTGCCCGCGACCATCGTGCCGTCCGTCGCCACGCGGTCGAGGGTGGCGAGGCGGGTGGCGATCGCGGTCCCGCGGTCCACGTCGAAGACGATGCCGATGTTCGGGCGGGAGAACTGGAAGAGGGGAGCGTGCATCACGTCCGCCCAGATCAGCAGGGATTCGCCCCCGTCGGCGATGAGGTAGCCGATCTGGCCCGGCGTGTGGCCCGGCAGGGGCACGGCGCGGATGCCCGGGGCGACCTGCGCGTTCACGTCGATGAGGCGGAGGCGGTTGGCGTAGGCCCCGGCCGCGGCCTGGGCCACCTGGAACAGCGGGCGCGCGGCGGCCGGGGCGCGGGAGAGGGCGTCGGGCGCGAGGTAGTAGGCGGCGTCCACGTCGGAGACGATCATCTCGGCGTTCGGGAAGATCGCGCGGCCGTCGCGGACGGCGCCGCCGACGTGGTCCGGGTGCAGGTGGGTGACGAGGATGGCGTCCACCTGCTCCGGCCGCATCCCCGCCTCGGCCATCGCCTCCGGCAGCTTGCCGCAGTCGCGGTTGTAGGAGACGTCGAAGCCGCAATCGACGAGGTAGAGGCGGTCCCCCGTGTTGACGGTGTAGGCGGTCACGGGACCGAGCTGCGGGCCGGGGCGCTGGTTGTAGCGGGCGAGGAGGGCGGGGGCTTCCTCGGCGCCGGTGAAGGCGGCCCAGGGAAGGGCGAGCATGCCGTCGAGGAGCGCGGTGACCTCGAACCGGCCGACCTTCGTGCGGTGGAAGCCGGGGGCCTGACGGTTGCCCGACGGTGCGGCGGCCTGGGCCCGGAGGCCCGGCGCCATGAGGAAGCCGGCGGCCGCGGCGGCGAGGGTGCTGCGGCGGGTGAAGTGGATCATGGGTTTTCCCCGTTGGACGTGTCCCGGGGCGGAGGGTGGGGCGCGAACGTCGGTTCGGGCAAGCGGCGTGACGTCACTCCACGACCGCGCCCGATCCGGCGAGGCCCGTCGCCATCGGCCCGCCGGGTCCGGTCGCCGGACGCGGCGGTGCCCCCTCCCCTTCCCGCGTCAGAGCGGAAGGAAGGGCGCCGGGACGAAGGTGTAGCCCGCCCCGTCCCGTGCGATGTGGCCGACCCCGGGGAACGGCATGTGGACGCCGCCGATCATGAGGCGTTCCGAGGCCGCGCGGTCCAGCGCGCGGGCTCGGGTCGCGGCGGCGGCGGCCCCGTCCACATCGAAGGCGAAGGTGATGGCGGGCCGGGGGAGCTGCAGCGCCGCGGCGTGGACGACGTCGCCCCAGAGGAGGAGGGACTGCCCGCCTTCGGAGAGGAGGTAGCCGGTGTGGCCGGCGGTGTGGCCGGGGAGGGCGACGGCCTCGATCCCCGGGGCCACGCGGGCGCCGGGGGCGATGCGGCGCAGCCGCGACGCGTAGGGGGCGACGGAGGCCTGCGCCACCTGGACGAAGGGCCGCATCATCTCCGACGCGTTGGCGAGGGTGGCGGGGTCGAGCCAGAAGGCGGCCTCGGCTTCCGGCACGACCATCTCGGCGTTCGGGAACACCGCGCGGCCGTCGCGCGCCGCGCCGCCGACGTGGTCGGCGTGCAGGTGGGTCATGAGGAGGGCGTCGACCGTCGCGGGGTCGAGGCCGGCGGCGGACAGCGCTTCCGGCAGCTTCGCCAGCGTCGGGGCGAAGCCGGCGTTCGTGCCGCAATCCACGAGATACAGGCGATCCCCGGTGTTCACCGCGAAGGCGGTGACGACGCCCGAGAGGGGAGCGTTCGGGACGAAGGCGCGGGACAGGAGGGCCGGGGCGTCGGCGCCGGCGTTCGGGAAGGCCGCGAGGTCGAGGGTGAAGGTGCCGTCGAGGAGGGCGGTGACCTCGTAGCGGCCGACGCGGAAGCGCTGGAAGCCGGGCGCTTGGCGGTTGGCCAGGGGGGCGGCGGCGCGGGCCGTGGTGGCGGGAAGGATCGCGACGGCGAGGGTCGCCGCGGCCGTGGCGAGGGCGGCACGGCGGGTCGGCTGGATCGTCATGGTCGGGGACCTTCCGGACATCACCGGCGAGGTGTGTCGCGGCGCGGCGCGGGGCAAGCCGCCCGCGCCGAAGTTTCACCGGATGGCCTTCCCCCGCGTCCCGGCGGGTCAGACGCCCGCGCGCATCCGGCCGGGGTTGAGGCGGCCGTGCGGGTCGAGCGCGGCCTTGATGCGGCGGGTCAGGGCGGCGAGGGCCGGCACCTCCGGCGGGATGACGGGAACGGCGGCGCGGAATGGGTCGGGGGCGCGGAACAGGGTGAAGGTGCCGTCGTGCGCGGTGGCGGTGACGGCGGCGTGGGTGGGTTCGGTGGCGGGGCCGGCGGCCCAGATCAGGCCGCCGCCCCAGTCGAGGAGGAGGCGGCAGCCGGCGGCGCGGAGGGCGCGGGCGGCGGCGGGGGCGGCGGAGGGGCGGACGGAGACGCGCCAGACCGCCTCGTCCGGTGCGGGGGACAGGGGGATGGCGTCGCGGATGGCGCGCCACAGGGCGGTGGATTCGTCGCCCTCGATGACGCGGGAGGCGGTCCCCAGCAGGTCGCGGAGGCGGGCGGTGCGGTAGGTGACGGATTCCGCCACGTCCTCCAGGCGGAGGAGGGCGGCGGGGCCGGGGATGCCGGCGGCCTCCGTGCCCGCGGTGAGCATGGCGGCGCCGGTGACGCCGTAGGGGGAGGTGAGGCCCGTCGTCAGGACCGCCAGGGCGGCGGCCTCATCGGCGACGGGGACGACGAGGGTGGCGGTGCGCTCGGGGCGGGGGCCGACCTTCAGGGTGACCTCCGTCAGCACGCCGAGGGTGCCGTGGGAGCCGGCGAGGAGCTTCGGGAGGTCGAGGCCGGTGACGTTCTTGTGGACGCGGCCCCCCGATCGCAGGACCTCGCCGGTGCCGTTGACGAAGCGGATGCCGAGGAGGTTGTCGCGGATCGCGGTGCCGGCGATGCGGCGGGGGCCGGAGAGGTTCGTGGCCACGATGCCGCCGATGGTGGGGGGCGGGGCGTCGGGGACGCCCATGACGGCGCGGAGGTCAGGCGGTTCGGCGATGAGCTGCTGGTTGGCAGCGGCGAGGGTGGCCTCGATCTCCGGCAGCGTCGTGCCGGCGCGGGCGGAGAGGACCATCTCCGTGGGGTAGTGGAAGACGATGCCCGTGAGGTTGCGCGTCGTCAGCGTCGCGGCGGCCTGCACGGGGCGGAGCATGCCGCGCTTCGTGCCGTTGCCCTCTATGGCGAGGGGTTCGCGGGCGGCGGCGACGATCGCGGCGAGGGCGTCCTCGGTGTCCGGGGCGTGGAAGGTCATGCCGGGTCCCCGGTCTCAGGAGCGATCCGCTCAGGCAAGCTTGATGACGGCGGCAAGGGCGGCGACGCCGGCCATGATGAGGCCGCCGAGGCGGATCGTGAGGGTCTGGCCCATGGCGGTGATCCCGCCGCGGATCGTGGTCACGGCCCGCTCCAGATCCTCGGTGGTCACGAAGTCCTGGACGTAGGTGTGGATGGCGAGGACGTGCGCCTCGGCCTGATCGGCGGGGACGCCCGCGTCGCGCAGCTTCCTGGCGAAGCTGATCGTGTCAACGACGACCATGGTAGTCCCTCCGGTCACGCATCGTACGCTGCCCTACCACGGTTCCGATCGGGCCAGGGCTGCGGTCGGTGGTGCTGGCGGGGCGTTCGCGCTGGCGTAGGGTTCGAGCGGCACATGAGAATGGACGAGAAGAAGCTTTGTGGCGCCGGATGACCGTTCTGATCGTGACGCTCACGCTCGCCACCATCGCGGGAGCGAGCACGTTCTTCGCGCTCACCCCTCCGGATGACTTCTCGGCGCGATGCCTGGCGGGCGATGAATACCGGGACGCCGTAGAGACGATGAACCATTGCCAGACGGTGGCTGATGAACTTCTCATGCGAGGCCCCGCGACGCTGCTTACCTTCTTCTCGATTCTCGTACTCCTTCCCGCCGGGGTCACGCTCGCGATCGTCCTGCGCGTCTAGACGCCATTGCTCATCTCCCGCATCCGCTGACACGGTCGCTTACCGCGTCAGCGCCGCGTTCCCCTCCAGTGGGAAGACCTTCGCGGGGTTGAGGAGCCAGCCGGGGTCGAAGGCTTCCTTCACCCGGCGCTGCTGGGCGAGTTCGGGTTGGGTGAACTGCACCGTCATCAGGTCGCGCTTCTCGACGCCGACGCCGTGTTCGCCCGTGAGGCAGCCGCCGACCTCGACGCAGAGGCGGAGGATGTCGGCGCCGAAGTCCTCCGCCTTACGGAAGGAGGAGGGGTCGTTGGCGTCGAACATGATCAACGGATGCAGGTTGCCGTCGCCGGCATGGAACACGTTGGCGACCTTCAGGCCGTAGGATTCGGACATCTCGCCGATGCGGCGGAGGACGTGGGGAAGTTCTCCCGTGGGGATGGTGCCGTCCATGCAGAGGTAGTCGGGGGAGATGCGGCCGACCGCCCCGAAGGCGCCCTTGCGGCCTTTCCAGATGGCCATGCTCTCCTCCGCCGTCTGGGCGACGCGCATGGAGATGGGATCGAAGCGCTCGCAGATCGCGCGGATGCGGGCCAGCAGCGCGTCCTGTTCCTCCGCGGAGCCTTCCACCTCGATGATGAGCATGGCTTCGGCATCCAGCGGGTAGCCGGCGTGGGCGAAGGCCTCGCAGGCGTGGATGCAGGGGCGGTCCATGAACTCCAGGGCCACGGGGATGACGCCGGAGCCGATGATGGCGTCCACCGCGGCGCCCGCCACTTCCGTGGACCCGAACGCCGCGAGCATGGCGCGCTGGCCCTCGGCGGCGCGGAGGATGCGGACGGTGACTTCCGTCACCAATCCCAACTGGCCTTCGGAGCCGGTGAGGAGGCCGAGGACATCGTAGCCGGAGGTGTCGAGGTGGGCGCCGCCGATCTCGATGACGTCGCCCTCCATCGTGACGAGCTTCACGCCGAGGAGGTTGTTCGCGGTGACGCCGTACTTGAGGCAGTGGGCGCCGCCGGAGTTCATCATGACGTTGCCGCCGATCATGCACGCCAGCTGGCTCGACGGGTCTGGGGCGTAGAAGAACCCCTCCCCTTCCACGGTGCGGGTGATGCCGAGGTTGGTGACGCCGGCCTCGACCACCGCGAGGCGGTCCTCGTAGGACACGTCGAGGACGCGGTTCATGCGGCTGAGGCCGATGACGACGGCGTCGGCGAGCGGCAGGGCGCCGCCGGCGAGGGAGGTGCCGGCACCGCGGGGGACAACGCGGATACCGTTGGCATGGCAGTACCCCAGCACCGCCGCGACCTGTTCGGTGGTTGTCGGCAGCACGACGGCCAGGGGCATCTGGCGGTAGGCCGACAGCCCGTCCGTCTCGTAGGGCTTGAGGCGGGTGGGGTCGCCGATCGTGCCCTCCCCCGGGACGATGGCGCGGAGGGCGGCGACGATCTCCTCGCGGCGGGCGAGGACTTCCGGCTTCGGGTCGGGCAGGCGGATCATCGGCGTTCCTCCCAGGGGCGCTCCCGCGGGCGTGTCCGCCGGGGGCCTCGCCGGACAGGGCGGGGCCGGGTCAATCTGGCGGCGCGATCGCGCCCCCGCAAGCGAGGCGCCGGACGCCGGAGAACCCCGTCATGCGCGCCCTCATCCTCGCCGCCGCCCTGTCGCTTCCCGCCCTTCCGGCCGCCGCCCAGCGGCCGGGGAACTACGACGTGGTCGGGGTGAACGCGAACGGGTCGGAATACCGCGGGCGGGCGACGCTCCAGGCGCTGGAGGCAGGGACCTAAGCGATGACCTAGGTGGTGGCGGGGCAGACCTTCCGCGGCGTCGGCCTCGTCGTGGATGGCCTGCTGGTGCTCGGCTACTCGACGGGTGGCGCGGCGGCGGTCGCGACGTACCGGCCGCAGCCCGACGGCACGCTCGTCGGGCCCTGGACGACGGGGGGCGGACGCGTGGGATCGGAACGGCTGACCCCGCGCTGAGCGAGCCAATCCCCGGGCGGATGCCCGGGGTCGCGACTCAACCCTGGCGGGCCTTGAAGCGGGGGTTCTTCTTGTTCAGCACGTAGAGGCGACCGCGGCGGCGGACCACGACGCAGTTCTTGTCCCGCGTCTTCGCGGACTTGAGGGAGTTGCGGATCTTCATGGGACCGGACCTGCGAACGCGAGTGGGAGCGGGGCCGCGTCGCCGCGTCCCGGGGTTGGCGGGGTTCTAGGGGCCCCCGGCACCACGGGTCAACCCGCGAGGGCGTAGGGCCCACCCCTCTCCAGCGCGCGGCGGTAGGCGGGGCGAGCGTGGATGCGGGAGAGAAAGGCGGTGGGGTGCGGGCGGTGCGGGCCGAAGGGGGAGCGGGAGGCGGCGGCCTCCAGCGGGAAGGACATCATGACATCGGCCGCCGTCAGGTCGGGGCCGGCGAACCAGCCGGTCCCGGCAAGCGCGTCGTTCCAGTAGGTCTTGAGGCGTTCGAGGTTCGGCGTGACGGCGAGGTCGTTCACGCGGGCGAAGATCGGGCGGAGGAGGGGGCGGAGGAGGGCGGGGGCCTTCTCCGGAATCGTCGCGAAGATGAGGGCCATGACGAGGGGCGGCATGGCGGAGCCCTCGGCGTGGTGCATCCAGTGGCGGTAGGTCCAGAAGGACGGATCGTCCTCCCGCGGGGCGAGGCGGTCCCCGCCGTGGCGGGCGATGAGGTATTCGAGGATCGTGCCGGTCTCGGCGATCGTCGCGCCCCCATCCGTGATGACGGGGGACTTCCCGAGGGGGTGGACGGCGCGGAGGGCGGGCGGGGCGAGCATCGTCTCCCCGTCCCGCTCGTAGCGACGGACCTCGTAGGGGACTTCAAGTTCCTCCAGGAGCCAGAGGACGCGCTGGGAGCGGGAGTTCTCGAGGTGGTGGACGGTGATCATCCCCCCCTCTTACCCCACCCTCGGAAACCGCGCGCCCCGCGCGGTCAGGCCATGAGGGCGAGGCCCTCGGCGACCGAGGTGAACTCGCCGCCGCCGGAGATGCGCCCGGCGCCGAAGCGCTGCTCGAAGATCGCCCGCACGGCGGGGACGAGGGAGGTGCCGCCGGTGAGGAACACGCGGTCCACCGCGTCCGGCCCGATCCCCGCGTCGGCGAGCGCGGCGTCCACGGCGTCGGCCATCCGGGCGAGGTCGGGGGCGATCCAGGCCTCGAACTCGGCGCGGGCGATCGGGACGTCGATCGCGAAGTCCTCGTGCCGGAAATGCAGGGTGGCGGCATCGGCGGAGGAAAGGGCGGCCTTGGCGGAGGAGACCGCGCGGTAGAGCGCGTAGCCCGCCTCGTCCTCGATGAGGCGGAGCAGGTGGCGCAGGCGGTCCGGGTGTTCCGCCGTGCGCGCGACGTCCGCGATGTCCCGCAGCGTGCGCGGCGCGCGCATGAGGGCGAGGCGGTGCCACTGCCCGAAGGCGGCATACCAGGCGGGCGGCACGGGAAGCGCCGTGCCCATGACCGCGTAGGTGTCGCCGCGGCCGAGCCGGGGCGAGACGACGTGGCGCATGATCCGCGCATCGAACGCGTCCCCCGCCAACCCGACGCCGGCGTGGCCGAGCGCGGTCACCCGCGCCGGGCCGCCTCCGCCGGGCTCGAAGCGCAGGACCGAGAAGTCGCTCGTGCCGCCGCCGAAATCGCCGACGAGGATGGTGGTCCCGCGGTCGAGGTCGCGCGTGAAGCGCTGGCCGGCGCCGGCGGGTTCGAGCGCGACCTCCACCCCGGGCAGGCCGGCGGCGGCGAAGGCGGCGCGCAGGCGCGCCTCCCCGAAGGCGTCGTCCTCCTCGTCACCCACGAAGCGCACGGGCCGGCCGACGACCACCCGGGCGCCGTCGAGGTGGGCTGCGAAGGGGGCGAGGAGGGCCCGGAGGAACAGGCCGATCAGCGCCTCCAGCCGGAAGGGGCGGCCGAGGATGCGGGTCTCGGCGAAGGAGCGCTGCGCGAGGTAGCTCTTCGTGGACATGACGAGGCGGGTGCCCGGCGGGTCGTCGAGGTAGGCCTCGATCGCGGCGGGCCCGGCGGCGTGGCGGGGGGCGCCGCCCGCGGCGTCCGGCCAGAAGGAGAGGACGGAGCGGAACACCGCGCCCGTGTCGTGCGACAGCGTCTCCGTGCCGCAATCCGGGCGGCGGAGGGCGACGACGGAGTTCGTCGTGCCGAAGTCGATGCCGATGGTGGTCCGCATGCCGCGCCCTCAGCCGACGAGCGACCAGATCATCCGCGCGGCCGTGATGCCGAGGAACAGCGCGAAGGCGCGCTTCAGCAGCAGCGGCGGGATGGCGTGGGCCAGCGTCACGCCCCACGGCGTGGCGAGCATGGAGGCGGGCGCGATGAGGGCGAGGCCGATGAGGTTGACGTAGCCGAGGGAGGCGGGGGGGAGGAGCGGGTCGCCCCAGCCCGCGAGGATGAAGCCGATGGTCGCGGGGATCGAGATGACGATCCCGAAGGCGGAGGCGGTGGCGACGGCGGCGCGGATCGGCGTGCCGAACAGGTTGAGCAGCGGCACGCCGACGGTGCCGCCGCCGATGCCCATCATCGCCGACACGCCGCCGATGAGCGCGCCGAGGAATTGGCGGAAAGGGCCCGTCGGGAAGGATCCGCGGAGGCGGAAGTCCACGCCCGTCACCGCCATGTTGACGGCGACGAGGACGGCGACGGCGGCGAAGACGGCCGTCAGCACGGAGCCGCGGACCCAGACGGCGATGAGCGTGCCGATCAGCACGCCGACGACGAGCGACGGGACCATGGACCGCAGCAGGGGCCCGTCCATCGCGCCCTTCTCCCGGTGCCCCCGCGCGGACTGGAGGGAGGTGGGGATGATCGTCGCGAGCGACGTGCCCACGGCGAGCTTCATCCGCACCGCCTCGGGGATGTCCAGCAGCGGGAAGACGTTGAACAGGACGGGGACGATGACGATGCCGCCGCCGACGCCGAGCAGCCCGGCGAGGGTGCCGGAGACGAGGCCGGTCAGGGCCATGACGAGGGCGAGGGCGGCGATCCAGGCGGGGTCGGTCATGTGAAGCATCGTGCGGTCCCGCGTCGGCGGGGGCGGGTATGCGGCGGAACGGCGGGCGTGTCAGCCGGGGGGCGGCGGTGACGGACGCGGCGGTGACGGGCGCGGCGTGACGTGGAAGGCTGGGGCCGGGGGATCGGTGCATGGGGTCGCTGCTGCTGGGTTGGGTGTTGGAGGCCCTGTTCGCCGTGGCGCGGCCCGTCGGCGCGGGGGCGATTGGGGCGTGGCGGGCCGTGACCGGGCGCCCCGTGGTGCCGCCATCCGACGCGGCGGAATGGTTCGTCGGGTTCGCCGTCATCGTCGCGGCGATCGCGGGGGCGCTGTTCGGCCTCGTGGCGCTGACGCCGGAGGAGGCGCCGTCCCTTGGCGCGGGCGGCGAGGGCGCGCCATGATCCCGGCGTGCCCTTCATCACCGATCCCCTGTTCTGGGCCCTCGCCATCCCGGCCTTCGTCGTCAACGGGATCTCCAAGGGCGGCTTCGCCTCGGGGGCGGGGAACGTCTCGGTGCCGCTCATGGCGATGACGATGCCGGTGCCGCAGGCCGCCGGGGTCGCGCTGCCCGTGCTGTGCGTCATGGACATCGCGGGGCTGCGGGCGTGGTGGGGACGGTGGAGCGTGCGGGAGATGCGGACGATCCTGCCGGGCGGGATGGTGGGCGTGGTGCTCGGCGCGCTCGCCTTCGGGCTCCTGCCGCCGAAGGTCGTGGCGCTCATGCTCGGGATCATCACCCTGCTCTTCCTCGCGCGCTCGCTCTGGACGCGACGGGGGGGACGGGTGCCGGAGGCGGCGGCGCCGGACCGGATGCGCGGCACGTTCTGGTCCGCGGTGTCGGGGCTGACCTCCACCGTGGCGCACGCGGGCGGGCCGCCGATCGCGATCTACCTCTACCCGCTGCGGCTGGACCGGGCGACGCTCGTCGCGACCACCACCGTGTTCTTCGCGACGCTGAACTACGCGAAGCTCCTGCCGTACTGGGGCCTGGGGGTGCTGAACCTGACGAACCTGCTGACCTCGGTGGCGCTGCTGCCGGCGGCGATCGCCGGGGTCTACCTCGGCATCTGGCTGCAGACGCGGATCACGGACCGGGTGTTCTACAACGCCGTCTACGTCCTGCTGGCATTCTCCGGCTCCAAGCTGGTGTGGGACGGATTGTCGTGACGGAACGCATCCTCGGCGTGCTCGGCGGGATGGGGCCGCTGGCCTCGGCGGAGTTCATGCGGCAGCTCACCCTGCTGACGCCGGCGGAGCGGGACCAGGACCACGTCCCCGCGATCCTCTGGTCGGACCCGCGGGTGCCAGACCGGGTGGCGGCGCGGCGGGGGACGGGGCCGGACCCGCTGCCCGTGCTGGTGCGCGGGCTCCGGGGGCTGGAGGCGGCGGGTTGCGGCGCGATCGCCATCCCCTGCAACACCGCGCATGGCTGGATCGACGGCATGCGCGCCGCGACCTCCCTGCCGATCCTGCACATCGTCGAGGCGGCGGCGGCGGAGTTGCGCCGGCTGGGGGTGGGGCCGGGAATCGTCGGGGTGATGGGGACGGTCGCGACACTGGAGATGGGGCTCTATCAGGACGGCCTCCGCGACGGCGGGTGGGAGGTGATCGTGCCGGACGGGGCGACGATGGCGCGGCGCGTCTCGCCGGGGATCGCGGCGGTGAAGGCGAACCGGGTGGAGGCGGCCTACGAACCCCTGGCGGAGGCGGCGCGGGGACTCGCGGCCCGGGGAGCGGCGGCGGTGGTGCTGGGCTGCACGGAGATCCCGCTGGGGATCGCGGCGGGACGTCCCCTCCCCTTCCCCGTGGTGGACACGGTGGCGGCGCTGGCGCGGGTTTCGCTGGCCTGGGCGCGGGGCGGCGAGGAGCGGGAGTGAGTGGCGGGGTGCCCCCCGCGCGCGATGGGTCGGGACGGCCGATGCCCCGTCAGCCGAGCGAGCGGAGGTCGGCGCGGAGGCGGTCGGGGTCGGGGAGGATCGACTCGATCTCGGCCATCGTGCGCTCCCAGGCCGGGAGGGCGGCGCGGAGGAGGGCGTGGCCCGGATCGGTCAGGACGAGGTGGCGGGAGCGGGCGTCGTCCGGGTCGGGGCGCGATTCGAGCAGCCCGCGGCGTTCGAGGGGTTTCAGGTTCGCGGTCACCGTCGTGCGGTCCATCGCGAGGAGCTTCGCGAGGCGGCCGACGGTCGCGATCTCCGTCCGGTTGAGGGCGTGGAGGAGGGAGAACTGGCCGTTCGTCAGGTCGTGCGGGCGGAAGGCGGCGTCGAATCGGCGCGCGACCTCCCGCGCCGCGCGGCCGGCGTGGAGGCCGAGGCAGGTGCGGTAGACCCGGCGGGAGGCTTCGAGGGGGAGCGGGTCGGTCATTGACTCCCCCCAGATAGGTTGATATCAACTATTCGTCCAGCCCGAGGGAGGCTGGGGAACAGGGGGACACCATCATGGACATCGGGATCGGGCGCACGGCGGTCGAAGGGGTGCGGGAGGCGGTCGCGGCCTTCTCGGCGGCAGCGACGTCGCGGGACGCGGCGGGGCTCGCCTCCCTCTACGCGGAGGACGCGGTGAGCTGCGACGCGATCGGGGAGATGCGCTACGTCGGCCGGGACGCGATCGTGGCGCACTGGCAGGCGTGCTGGGGCATGTGCCCGGACTCCACCATCGAGATGCGCGACCTCCGCGTGGAGGCCTCGGGGGAGGTGGGGTTCTGCCATTTCCTCCTCGCCTGCGCCGGGGTCGGGCCGGACGGGGTGCGGCACGAGGGGCTGCTGCGCGGGACGTCGTGCCTTCGGCGGGAGGAGGGGCGCTGGGTGATCGCCCACGACCATTGCTCCGTGCCCTTCGACCCGATGACGGGCAAGGTGCTGGGGATGCCGGGCTGACGGCGGCGGGTCCCGGCGGGAGGGTGATCCCGCCGGGGCCGGCTTCGACATGACGGGACCGGATGCGGCGCGGCGGATGGGGGGAGACGGAACGATGCGGGTGATGGTGTTCGTGAAGGCGACGGCGGAGAGCGAGACGGGGACCATGCCCTCGACCGAGCTGCTGACGGCGATGGGGCGGTTCAACGAGGAGCTGGCGAAGGCCGGCATCATGCTGGCGGGCGAGGGGCTGCATCCCTCCTCCCGCGGCAAGCGGGTGGCGTTCGACGGGGCGGGGCGTGAGGTGATCGACGGGCCGTTTCCGGTGACCCGCGAACTCGTCGCGGGGTTCTGGATCTGGCAGGTGCGCGACATGGAGGAGGCGGTGGCGTGGGTGAAGCGCTGCCCGAATCCCATGCCGGGGCCGAGCGAGATCGAGATCCGGCCGATCTTCGAGGCGGCGGATTTCGGGGACGCGCTGACGCCGGAGGTGGCCGCCGGGGTGAAGCGGGTCCGCGGAGCGATCGAGGGCGACTGAGGCCCCCTGGGGACGAGAGCCTCAGGCCGGCGAGGATGAGGGTGGCGGAGGCGAGGCGCAGGAGGGGCCACGCCACGGTGGCGCCGCCCGGGGCGGTCAGTCGCAGCCGCAGCCGTCGGTCGGCGTGGTCTCGGCGCAGACGACGTGGTGGTCCACCCATTCGGCCACGAGGCGACGGGCCTCGTCCACCGAGGATTCGGGGTGATGAATGCGGTAGAGCGAGGTGCAGGCCGAGAAGGCGGAGAAGTCGGTCGTGCCGGTCTCGCGGAGTTCGCGGTAGGCGGTGACGACGGCGCGCTCGCAGCGGCGGGTGATGTGGCCGTAGTCGTAACCCATCGGGCGGGCGCCTCCGTGATCCGGGCTGCGAGCCAGTTGCGAATGACTTGCAGTTCCTGGCCTCTTATACCGGCCGGGGCGCCCCCCTTCAAGGATTGATCGCGACCAGGGGGCGCGAGGCCGCGCCGGCGGCCCCCGGCGCCCCGCCCCGCGCCCCCGTCAGTCCAGGCGGATGCCGGCGGCCTCGATGACGAGCTTCCAGCGCGCGCTCTCGGCCGCGATGGTCGCCGCGAGGTCCTCCGGGGTGGAGGGGGTGACCTCCTCGCCGAGCGCCTCCATGCGGGCGCGGTAGGCGGGGTCGTTCAGGATGGCGGTGATCGCGGCGTGGAGCCGCGCGACGATCGGGGCGGGCGTGCCGCCGGTGGCGGCGATGTAGTTGAAGGGCGCGGCGTCGAAGCCCGGCAGCGTCTCGGCCAGCGCCGGCAGGTCGGGCGCCAGCGGCGACCGGCGCGGGGTGGTGACGCCGAGGGCGCGGAGGCTCCCGGCGCGGGCGGGCGGCAGGAGGATGGAGAGCGTGTCGAGCGCCATGGAGACCGTGCCGCCCATCAGGTCCGTCACGGCGGGGCCGGTGCCGCGGTAGGGGACGTGGGTGACGTCCACGCCGCCGAGGAAGCGCAGCATCTCCCCCGCGAGGTGGGAGGAGGAGCCGATGCCGGAGGAGGCGAAGGTGAGCATCCCCGGCCGGGCCTTCGCGAGCGCGATCAGTTCGGCCACGTCGCGCGCCGGCACGCCGGGGTGGACCGCCAGGAGGTTCGGCGCGCGCTTGTAGCCGGAGATCGGCGCGAAGTCGCGGACGGGGTCGTAGGGCAGGCTCCGCATGAGGTGCGGGTTCACGATCTGCGGGCCGGGGGTGCCGTAGAGGAGGGTGTGGCCGTCCGGGGCCGCCCGGGCCACGAGCTGCGCCCCGAGCGTGGCGCCGCCGCCGGGACGGTTCTCCACCACCACCGGCTGGCCGAGGGCGGCGGAGAGGGGCTCCGCCAACTGTCGCGCGGAGGCGTCGGCGGAGCCGCCGGCGGCGAAGGGGCAGATCAGGCGGATCGGGCGGCTGGGAAAGGCCTGGGCCAGCGCGGGAAGCGGGAGGGCCAGCGGGGCGCTCAGCACGGAGCGGCGGGGAAGGCGCATGGGACCGTCCCTCAGACGGTGGCGACGAGGTCGGCGAGGGCGCGGCCGACCTCCTCCGTGCCGGACCCGCCGCCGAGGTCGCGGGTGCGCGGTCCCCCTCCGGTCATGAGGGTCTCGATGGCGCGGAGGATGGCGGCGGCGGCCTCCGTCTCCCCGAGGTGGTCGAGCATCATCGCGCCGGACCAGACCTGGGCGATGGGGTTGGCGATGCCGCGGCCCGCGATGTCCGGGGCCGAGCCGTGCACGGGCTCGAACATCGAGGGATGTTCCCGTTCCGGGTTGATGTTCGCCGAGGGCGCGATGCCGATGGAGCCGGCCACCGCCGGGCCGAGGTCTGAGAGGATGTCGCCGAAGAGGTTGGAGGCGACGACCACGTCGAACCAGTCGGGGTGCTGCACGAAGTGGGCGCAGAGGATGTCGATGTGGAAGGCGTCCGTCGTCACGTCGGGGTAGTCCGCGCCGACGGCCGCGAAGCGCTCGTCCCAGTAGGGCATCGTGATGGTGATGCCGTTGGACTTCGTGGCGGAGGTGAGCTTCTTGCGGGGCCGGTTCCGCGCGAGGTCGAAGGCGTACCGCATCACGCGGTCGGTGCCGATGCGGGTGACGAAGGTCTCCTGCACCGCGAACTCGCGCGAGGTGCCCGCGAACATGCGA
>CAXVWQ010000311.1:0-8041 GCA_964263755.1 Roseomonas sp.
CCCCGCCGACCCCTACCTCGAGGCCTTCGCCGCGGCCGGCGCCGCCGTCATCTCCGTCCACCCGGAGGCCGGCCCCCACCTCCACCGCACCCTCCAGACCATCCGCGCCCTCGGCGCGAGGCCCGGCGTGGTCCTCAACCCCGCCACCCCCCTCGAATCCGTCGCCCACGTCCTGGACCTGACCGACCTGATCCTCGTCATGGCCGTGAACCCCGGCTTCGGCGGCCAGACCTTCCTCGAATCCGCCCTCCCGAAGATCACCGCCCTCCGCCGCATGATCGAGGCGACCGGCCGCGACATCGCCCTGCAAGTGGACGGCGGCGTGACGGCGCACACCGCCCCCCTCTGCCTCGCCGCCGGCGCCGACACCCTCGTCGCCGGCACCGCCATCTTCGGCACGCGGGACTACGCCGCCGCCATCCGCACCCTCCGCGGCGACGCCCCCGCCGCCGCCCATTCCCTCGGCGCTGCCGGCCCCGCGGCCACGGCGCGTCCCCCCCGCTCGCCCACCGGCCCCTCCGCCCCGCCCGCCGACGCCGCGCCGACGACCGACCGCGCCGACAACACCACCCCGCCCACGGTCGGCCACCCCGGCGTCACCGGCTCCCGCGTCCCCGCTGAGCACCGCGACGCCCCCCTCGCCGCCGGGGGCCTCCTCGCATGAGCGGCACCTGGTTCCGCGGCGCCCGCCAGAAGCTCTCCAACCTGAAACCCGTCCGCGTCCCCGAATCCCCGTCGAGGGCCTTCCGCGACCTCTGGCCCGGCGACGCGGCCCGCGGCCAGACCGTCCTCCGCGGCGACCTGGAACACGCCGGCGCCACCCGCCCGATCCCGGAGGGCGCGACGGGTTACGGCCCCTCCAACGGCACCCCCGCCTGGCGCGCCGCCCTGCACGGCTTCGGCTGGCTCCGCGACCTCCGGGCCCTCGGCACCGACGCCGCCCGCATGAAGGCCCGCGACATCGCCGCCGACTGGCTCGCGAAGGGCGCCACCGACCCCGTCGCCGACGCCCCGGAAGTCGCCGGCGCCCGCCTCTCCGCCTGGCTCGGCCACTGGGACTTCGTCGCCGCGACGGCGGAGGACGCCCTACGGAAGGCCATGATGGCCCGCCTCGCGAACGACGCCCGCGCCCTTGTCGTCGCCCTCCCCTCGGACGCCCGCCACCGCGGCGCCTTGGTCGCCCTGAAAGGCGCCCTCGCCGCCGCCGTCGCGCTGGAGGAGGAGGCCTGGATCACCCGCTGCACCCGCTTCCTCCCGGCGGAGATCGACCGCCAGATCCTCCCCGACGGCTCCCACGTCGAACGCTCCCCCGCCGCCCTCCTCCTCGCCTTGCAGGACCTGATCGAGATCCGGAACCTCCTGCACGGCGCCGGCCTTGAATCCCCCCCGGCGCTGGCGGGCGCCCTGGACCGCGCCGCCCCCGCCCTCCGCCTGTTCCGCCACGGCGACGGCGGCCTCGCCTCCTTCAACGGCACCCGCGAGGAAGCCCCGTCCCTCCTCGATCTCGTCCTCACGCAAGCGCAGGCGAGGGGCCGCGCCCCCCTGATCCTCCCCGACGGCGGCTTCCAGCGCCTGCAAGCCGGCCGCACGCTGGTGATCGCCGACACCGGCCGCCCCCCCGACCGCGCCGGCCCCGCGGGGCCCGGAGGGTTGCCAAGGGGAGCCGACCGCCACCACCACGCCGGCACCCTGTCCTTCGAGATGTCGGTCGGCCGCGACCGCCTCATCATCAACTGCGGCGCCGCCCCCGCCGCCGAGCCCGCCTGGCGCGACGCCCTCCGCGCCACCGCCGCCCACTCCACCCTGACGATCGCCGACACCAACTCCTCCGAACTCGTCGAGGACGGCCTCGGCCGCCGCCCCGACACCGTGGAGGCCGAACGCCAGGAAGCCGGCGGCGCCCAGTGGCTCGAAGCCTGGCACGACGGCTGGAAGAAGGGCTTCGGCGCCGTCCACCGCCGCCGCCTCTACCTCGCCGAATCCGGCGACGACCTCCGCGGCGAGGACATGGTCGAGGCCGAAAACCCCCCCTCCTTCGCCGTCCGCTTCCACCTGCACCCGTCCGTCGCCGCCAACCTCCAGGAGGATGGCATCACCGTCCTCCTCCGCCTCCCGAGCGGCGCCGGCTGGCGCCTTCGCGCCGGCGGCGGGACGGTGACGGTGGAGGACTCCATCCACCTCTACGCCGACCCTCGCCGCACCCAGCAGGTGGTCGTCACCGCCGACCCCGGCTCGTCGAAGGTCCAGTGGGCCATCGGCCGCATCGCCCCGAGCGATGGCTGAGGGCGGGCCGCACACCCCCACCACCGGCCCACCGACCCCTACGCCCCGAAACGTCCGGAACCGCACCGGACACCCGGCTCCCGTCATCGCATCGGCGCCCGCGGCAGGGCGCGCGTTCGGTCGGGTCGCACCCGTCCTCGCGGGCGACGGCGCACGGTTCACCGGCGGATGCTACGCCCCGCGCCCCATCCCGACCGCATGGCCCGCAGCGAACGCCCCGAGCCCCGCCGCCACCGTCACCCCGACATACAGCGCCGCCAGCCCCGCCGACCGCCCGAACAGCGCCCCTGTGTCGAGCGAGAAGGCCGAGAAGGTGGTGAACCCCCCGAGCACCCCCGTGACGAGGAACAGCCGCCCCGGCTCGGTCAGCCCGCCACCGCCCGCCGCGAGCCCGGCGATCACCCCGATCACCACCGACCCCGCGACGTTCACCGCCAGCGTCCCCCACGGGAACCCGCTCCCCAACGCGCGCAGCATCAGCACCCCGAGGGCATACCGCGCCACCGACCCCACCGCCCCGCCGGCCGCCACGAGCGCGACCCCGCCGAAGGTCACCGTCCCCGCTCCGCCCGCAGTGCCGCGAGCCGCGCGAGGTGCCGCCCCACCGCCGCCTCCGCCCCCCGGTCCGTCGGGACGTAGAGCGACGGCCTCGCCATTCCCTCCGGGAAGTAGTCCGCGCCGGAGAACCCATCCTCCTCGTCATGGTCGTAGGCGTAGCCCCGCCCGTAGCCGAGGTCCTTCATGAGCCGCGTCGGCGCGTTGCGGATGTGCTCCGGCGGCCCGAGCGACCCCGTCTCGCCCGCCAGCGCCTGGGCCGCCTTCCAGGCCGCGTAGGCCGCGTTCGACTTCGGCGCCGCCGCGAGGTGCAGCACGAGCTGGGCCAGCGCCAGTTCCCCCTCCGGCGTCCCCAGCCGCTCGTAGGATTCCCACGCCGCGAGGGCGAGCGGCAGCGCCGCCGGGTCCGCCGCGCCCACATCCTCCGACGCGAAGCGCAGCAGCCGCCGCGCGATGTAGCGGGCGTCCTCGCCGCCGCGGATCATGCGGGCGAACCAGTACAGCGCCGCGTCGGGGTCGGAGCCGCGGAGCGACTTGTGGAGCGCGCTGATCAGGTTGAAGTGCTCTTCGCCCGCGCGGTCGTAGAGCGCGGCGCGGTTCGCCAGCAGCGCCGACAGCGCCGGCCGGTCCAGCGGCGGCGTCCCGTCGGGCAGCGACGCCACCTGTTCCGCGAGGTTGAGCAGGTAGCGCCCGTCGCCGTCCGCCATCGCCCGCAGCGCCGCGCGCGCCTCGGGCGACAGGGGCAGGGTGCGGCCGATCTCCGCCTCGGCGCGGTCGAGCAGCAACGCCAATGCCGCATCGTCCAGCCGCCGCAGCACCATCACCTGGGCGCGCGACAGCAGCGCGCCGTTCAGCGCGAAGGACGGGTTCTCCGTCGTCGCGCCGACGAGGGTGACGGTGCCGTCCTCCACCACCGGCAGGAAGCCGTCCTGCTGGGCGCGGTTGAAGCGGTGGATCTCGTCCACGAACAGGAGGGTTCCGACGCCGTTGGCGCGCCGCGTCCGCGCCTCGTCGAAGGCGCGCTTGAGTTCGGCGACGCCGGAGAAGACCGCCGACAGCGCGGTGAAGCGCAGCCCCGCCGCCTCCGCCAGCAACCGGGCGATGGTCGTCTTCCCCACCCCCGGCGGGCCCCAGAGGATGAGGGAGGGCAGCGACCCGCGCGCGAGCATCCGCGCGATGGTCCCCTCGGCGCCGAGGAGGTGGTCCTGGCCGACGACCTCGGCGAGCGCCGCCGGGCGCAGGCGGTCGGCGAGCGGGCGGCGCGGGTCCGGCGACGCGGCGGGCGTCGCGGCGTCGGGCGGGGCGCCGAAGAGGTCGGGCGCGGGCGGGCGCGGGGGCATCGCCCCTCCATACAGGGGACGCCCCGCCCGGCGAAGCAGGCGCGGGGGCTTGCCAAGCGCGGGGGCTCCCCCGAAACGCCCGCGGCGCGCGGGGCGGGTGACGGGATGTCGAACGGGACGGACGCGGACGCGACCTCGATCTGGGACCGCCGCCCCGAGGCGGGGAACCATGTCGGCGCCGAGCCGATCATGGAGGGGAACCCGGTCGACGACACGCGGCGCCCGTTCCTCGACCAATACGCCATAGCCGAGCCGCTGACGGGATCGCTTCGCGGCCATTCGGTCGAGCACGTCGCGCGGCGCGTCATCCCGCCGGACGCGAAGGTCCTGGCGATCGGGGTGGGGATGGCGTTCCACGAGAAGTGCCTCGTCGCGAACGACCTCGCGGGCCACGTCACGGCCTACGAGATGGCGCGCTCCGCCATCGAGGCGGCGAAGGCGCGGGTGACGGACAAGCCCTGCGCGCACCGCCTGGACCTGCGCTCCGGCGACGTGCTGACGGAGGACCTGCCGAGCGGGGCCTACGACGTGGTCCTCGTGCAGGCGGCGATCCACCACGTCGACCGCATCGAGGAGATGCACGCCCTCATGCGCCGTGTGCTGCGCCGGGACGGGCTGCTGATCTTCGACGGGTGCGTCGGCCCCGACCACCACATGGACGAGCCGGAGGTCCCCGCGATCATGGACCGGATGGATGCCCGCCGCGCGGACCGGTATCGCTGGGACCACCTGGCGAAGCAGCAGCGGCAGCACGTGCCCTTTCCCAACCTCGAATGAATGGTTTCTCGTCGGCGGCCTCCTCGCGCTCGTGGAGCGGCGCGCGCCGGGGCTGTGGCGGGCGGATTTCTGCCTTCTCTTCCTCGTGCTGACCTTCGGCGTCTCGGCTTGGCTGAGCACCTGGAGCCCGCCGCTGACATGGATCACGATCCCCTACATGGCGATCGCCTTCGGCCGCGGATCGCTGCCGCTGGTGCGGCGGGCCGGGCGGTTCGGGGACCTGTCCTACGGGCTCTACCTCTACGGTTTCCCGGTGCAGCAGGCCGTGCTGTGGGCGATGCCGGGGATCACGTATCCCGTGCTGACCACCGTCGCGCTGACGGCGGTGATGGCCCTCCTCTCCTGGCACCTCGTGGAGCGACCCGCCCTGGCCCCGCGCGCCGGGCGGTCCGCCTCCCTCGCGGCTTTTTCGGGGGTTGCGCGTGTGGCCCTGGAGGAAGGCTCTGCCTTCCTCCAGACCTCCAGACCTCCATCCGCCAGGAGCCAGGGGCCCCTGGACCCCCTTCTGTGAACGCCTCCGTTGGAGGGGTGGTCACCACGCGCGCTTGCGCCGCGTGATGACCACCTCTCCAACGGGGGCGTCTTTTTACCGAACGCGGTCCAGGGGGCCGTTGCCCCCTGGTGGGTGGAGGGTCCGGGAGGAGGGTAAAGCCCTTCTCCCGGCCAACAGGCGCGCCCTCCGGGAAGGTCGGGAGGGAGGCGCCCCGTCGTCACGCGGCGCGGCGGGTTCGGCCGAGGGTGCGGGACGGGGGTTCGCCGAAGGTCGATCGGTAGGAGGCGGCGAAGCGGCCGAGTTCCCAGAAGCCGTGGCGCATGGCGGCTTCCGTCACGCTCGTGGCGGTGCCGCGCCGGAGTTCCGCGTGGACGCGGTTGAGGCGGCGCCCCCGGAGGTAGGCGGCGGCGGGGAGGCCGAGCACGGCGTTGCTCGCGGCGTTGAGGGTGCGGAGGGGGACGCCGAGCGTGCCGCAGACCTCGATGAGGGACAGCGGGCCGTCCGCCACGTCGGCGAGGGCGACGAGGCCGTCCGCGACGGTCTGGCGGCGGGCGCGGGAGGCTTGCTCCCGTGCGGGGGCCGGGGCTTCGGGCGAGGTGCCGAGCGCCTCCACGACGAGGCGGAGGATGGCATCGCCCATCCGCACCCCGGGCGGCGCCGATCGCGCCCGGTCGAGGGCGGCGAGGAGGGCCGCGTGGCGGGGCGGGGGGAGAGGGACGAAGTGGACGGAGGCGCGGGGGCGAAGCAGCGGGGCGCCGAGGAGGGTCCGGGACGCCGCCTCGAATCGCGGTAGCGGGAGGATGAGGTTCCACCAGGGAACCGAGGCGGGCCACTGCGTGTGGACCTCGCCGCCGGCCCGCCACCAGGCGAGGACGTGGGGGGCGAGGCGCCCGCCGTTCAGGACGGCGTCCGGCGTCTCGGGCGAGCGGAGGGAGAAGACGGCGCGCGGCCCGACGGCGGTGTGGAAGGTGGTGGCGACGGAGACGCGGCCTTCGTTCACCGTGACGCCGTCCGGCACGGAGCGACGGCGCCAGCCCTCGAACCGTCCGGGGCCGCGGATGACGAGGCGGGAGGCGTGGTCGGGCGTCGCCGCGGCGCCGAAGGCCTCGGGGTCGGTCGTGCTGAGTTCGAGGGTGGGGCTGTGCGGGAGCATGGGCGATACGGGCGGAGCCTCCCTTCCACGGCAGGACTTGCTGTGCGGAATCGGCTTGCCCTGCGCCTTCAGCGACGCGGGGCGCCGAGGCGGGGTTCGGTGCGGCGGGCGTCGCGGCCGGAATCCGGCCAGGACGGGGCGGGGGGGATGGGCGGGGTGACCCGCGGGCCGTCGTCGCGGGGAGCGGGATCGGCGCGGGCGAGGGTCGGCGGGGGCGCCCAGCCGTCGTCGGCGACGATGGCGCGGCGGGGGGCGCCGGGTTCGGGCAGGCGGAGGGCGAGGGAGCGGATCTCCGACTGGATCTCGTCGAGCTGGGTTTCCAGCGCGTCGAGGCGGGACTTCAGGCCGAACACGGAGAAGGGCATCGCGAGGAAGGCGATGACCATCAGCAGCAGCACGCAGAGGATGATCAGGCCGGACCATTCGGGCAGGCCGGGAATGGCGAGGCGGGTCGCGAGGTCGGCGAAGGGCACCGATCAGCCTCCGGTGACGCTCATGTGGCGGGAGACGGCGGGGCGGGCGCCGCGGCCGATGACGAAGTCGTGGCCGCGGGGCTTGCGGGCGATGGCGGCGCGGATGGCGTCGCGCAGGCCGTCGTCGTCGAGCGCGGGGTCGCGGAGGGGCGCGCGGAGGTCGGCGGCGTCCTCCTGGCCGAGGCACATGTAGAGGGTGCCGGTGCAGGTGAGGCGGACGCGGTTGCAGGACTCGCAGAAGTTGTGGGTCATCGGGGTGATGAGGCCGAGGCGCCGCCCGGTCTCCGCCACGTCGTAGTAGCGGGCGGGGCCGCCCGTCGCGTGGTCGCTCGGGTTCAGCGTCCACCGTTCGGACAGGTCGCGCTTCACCTGGGACAGCGGGACGTAGTGGTCCGTGCGGTCGCCGGCGATCTCTCCCATCGGCATCGTCTCGATGAGGGTGAGGTCGAAGCCGTGCTCGCCGCACCAGGCGAGGAGGCGGTCGTACTCGCGGTCGTTCACGCCGCGGAGGGCGACGGCGTTGATCTTGACCTGCAATCCCGCGGCCTTGGCGGCGAAGATGCCGTCGAGGGTCTTCTCGAGCTTGCCCCAGCGGGTGATGGCGGCGAAGCCGGCGGGGTCGAGCGTGTCCATCGAGACGTTGATGCGGCGGATGCCGGCGGCGAAGAGGTCGTCGGCCATCTTCGTCAGCTGCGTGCCGTTCGTCGTGACGGTGAGTTCGCGCAGTCCGTTGCCGATGCGGGCGCCGAGGGAGCGGACGAGGGACATGACGTTGCGGCGGACGAGCGGCTCGCCGCCGGTCAGCCGGATGCGTTCCACGCCGAGGGAGACGAAGGCGCCGCAGAGGCGGTCCAGTTCCTCCAGCGACAGGATCTCGGCCTTCGGGAGGAAGGTCATGTCCTCCGCCATGCAGTAGGTGCAGCGGAGGTCGCAGCGATCCGTGACGGAGACGCGGAGGTAGGAGATC
>CAXVWQ010000312.1:0-5675 GCA_964263755.1 Roseomonas sp.
CCCTCCTCCGGGCGGAACGGCCCGGCGCCGGTCGCCGCCGCCAGCGCCTCCGCCCCGCCCCGCCGCGCGGCCCAGGCGGCCTCGACGATGCCGAGGTTGTCGGCCGCGGCGGCGCGCGCGGGACCGGGCGCGGCGAGTGCGAGAAGGATGGCCCGACGGCCCGCAACGATCCGTCCCGTCATGCCCATGCCCTCTCCCGGACGTCCGTCGGCCCGCGGCAGGGCCGGGCCACCGGGGGAACGCCACCGCGGCGTCGTGGGCGGCACGTCCCCTGCTCACCTATGGCGCGCCTGCGCCGCCTCCGGCCAAGTCAGGACGCGGTCGCCCGTGTCGCAGTCGTCCACGCGCGTGACGCGACGCACGACCTCCGACCCGCGCGCCGAGACCGCTGTGCCGGAGGCGCCCCTCACCCACCCTGGAAGGCGAGCGGCAGCACGACGACGGGGCTGTCGGCGGCGACCGGGGTGCCCCGCCTCCTCCCGCGGCGCGACGGTCCGGCCCGAGCCCGACCGCGGTCCCGACCCGTCCTGGCGGCCCTCGCCAGAGAGTTCGCCGCCCCGCCGTCGCAGCCCCCCCCCGCGCCTCGGGCGCGTCGTCCCGCGTCGCGAGGTCGAGCCGGCGCCGGGCCCCGGCGGGATCCCGCGGCAGTTCCCACTCGCCGCGCTCGTGACCGACGCAGGGCGCGAGCCGCGCCGACGCGACGCCCGCCTCCGCCCCGGAACCGCCGCAGGCCGTGCGGCGGCTTAGGTTTCGGCTGCCCGGCCCACCACGGCCCGGCCGCTGCCCGTCGCAGGTCCCGCGACGGCCGGGGCCTCCTTCGCCGGGTGGCGTTCCCCCGACCGGCGCCCGGCGAGGGTGGAGGAGCGGGCGCGGCGGGGGGACGTCAGAGCTGGTGCCAGAACACGAAGACGCGGCGCTCGCCCGGGCCGGCCGGCGCGACGCCGACGTTCAGCGCCTCCGTGCCGCCGCGCGGACCGTGCCACGGGAACTGCGCCGAGGTCAGTCCAGCGGCACGGCCCGGTGCCCAGCCGGCCTCGTCCGGCTCGAAGCGGTGGTTTCCCTCCGCGCCGAAGCGACCCCGCGGCAGCCCGGCCCGGAACGCCGCCCAGCCGGCGTCCGGCATGACGAGAGCGATGCGGGCCGCGTCGTCGAGCCCGGTCCACCAGTAGGCGAACCCAGCCCGCGTCCCGGCGGGTAGGCGCAGCCCGATCCGCTCGGCGTAGGCCGCAGCGCGGCCGGCGACGTCGCCCTCGTGCCCGGCCTCGCCGCCGCGTCCGGCCAGGATCGCGCCGCCCGCGAGGAGCGCGACCGCGCCCGCGAGCAACCAGCGCCTCCGCATCATCCATCCCTCCCCCGCCACGACCGGATGCTGTTCGCCCCGACAGCCCCGCCCGGGCGGGTGCCGGCCCCGCCCGTCCCTACGGCCGCGCCGACGGGGCGGCGGGATCCGGCACGAAGGCGTAGCCCGCCGCGAGGGTGGCCCGTTCCGGCAGGAGCCGATCGTCCTCCACGGGGATCTCCGCCACCGTCTCGTCGTCCGACCCGAGGAGCCGGAGCGAGAACCCGCCGACCCCCGCGACGGGCCGCCCGTCCTCCGGCGTGAGGAGGACAACCGGCGCGTCCGCGCTCCCTGCTGCGGGAGACTGCCCCGGCCGCACCCAGGCGAGGGCCGCGTCGTGCGCCATCCCGAGCGCCACGGCCTCCGCGCCGCCCTCGGCCGTCCCGGTGAACCGCAGCCCCAGCCGCCCCACCGTCCCCGCGTCGTCGCCGTAGAGGAGGTGGCCGACCACGCCCGCCGCGGCGTCGTCGGGGTGGTCCCCCGGCCACGCTCCCGGCGCCCCGTCATAGGCGGCCCAGCGCCGGGTCACGGGCCGCTCCCGGGCGACGAGGAAGGCGGAGATGCCCGTCGGCCCCGGCCCCGTCGCCCGGAAGAGAGAGCGCCCGCTCCCGAGGACGCGCACCCGGTGCACGTGCGGCCCGCCGCAGCAGCCGGACGCCGTCGTCGAGAAGAGATGCGCCCCGACCCGCTCCCCGCCCGTGCCGGGGTCCGAGAAGGCCGAGAGGCGACGGGGCGACGGGCCGGAGACGTCGTCGAGCGTCACCGCGACGTGCCCCCTCGCCCCGTCCGACGACGTGAGGGACAGGGCGGTGGTGACGACCGTCAGCAGGCGGGGCGCCATCGCCCCGTCCACGACCTCGCCGAACGGCTCGTAGCGCACGTTGCGCGTCGTGAAGGCGAAGACCCCGTCCGCCCCGCGCCGGACCTCGTAGGTCGAGGGCGCGCTCCCGGCCCCGACGGGGGTGCCGTCGGGCGCTTGGTCCGGCGCCTCGGCCACGGCCTCGAACCCCGCAGGTGATCGTTCGCGACGATCCGCGCGCGCCCGTCGATAACCGGGGCACTGAATCACTCGGCGAAGGTCCCCGCGTCGAGCGCGTTCACCACGTCGTTCAGCGTGTCGTGCGAGGGCAGGCCGCGCGCGAAGGGCAGGATGCGGCGCAGGAAGTCGGGCTTGTGCCCGGCCGAGGCCCGGATCTCGACGAAGTTCCGGGCGCCCGCGAGCGCGCCGTAGAGCACTACCAGCAACACCTCCGGCAAGGGATACTCCACCTTCCAGGCCTGCCTCGGGTCGTCGAGCGCCGAGAAGTGGTCGAGCAGCGCCACTTGGGACATCGGGAAGCCTCCGCAGAGGCCTCCCTTGAATCAACACCCCGGCCTCTCGACCGCCTCCCGCGTCCTCAAGCGATCGCCCTGCCTCCGGGCCAGCGAGTTGTCATCGCCCACGGCGGCGGCGAGGGCGTCCTCCGCCAGCCGCCCCCGTGACCCATGAAATGACCGTCCATCGTCGATGCCGGGCCGGGCGCCGGGCTACCGCGGCGTCGGTTCGACGAGGCCACTCGCCGCCTCCGTCATGGCCCGGAGGTTCAGCTTCGAGCCGACCTCGACGATCGCCCGTATGGCGGGGATGAGTTCCTCCCCGAGGTCGGTCAGGGCGTATTCCACGCTCGGCGGGGTCGTCGCCAAGACGGCCCGGGAGAGCACGCCGCGTTCCGCCAGGTCCTTCAATCGCGCGCTCAGCACCTTGGCCGAGATCACCGGGCTCGCGCGGCGCAGTTCGGAGAAGCGGCGCGGTCCATCGCTCAGGTTCCAGATCAGCTCCGGCGTCCAGGCGCCGCCCAACAGACTCATGCAGGCCGACATCGGGCAACCCGGCGGCGGCGCGACCTGCCTCCTCTGCTTCAGCGCCATGACACCCCCCCCGCACGAGGCCGCAACCTGGTTTCCGGGACGATACCGGAAAGTGCCGGTGACCGGAAGTTACCCGGTTTCCAGAGGTGACCACACCCCCCACCTCCGGGCCCTTCGCAACCGGAGACACCTCGTGAAGCTCTTCTATGCCCGCGGCGCCTGCTCGCTCTCGCCCCACATCGTTCTGCGCGAACTCGGCCTGCCCTTCGCGCTCGAATCCGTCGACCTCAAGACCAAGCGCACCGCATCCGGCGCGGACTTCACCGCCATCAACCCGAAGGGCTACGTCCCTGCGCTGCAGCTCGATGACGGCGAGGTCCTGACCGAGGGCGCGGCGATCGTCCAGTACCTCGCGGACAAGCACGCGCCCGGCACGCTTGCGCCCCTCGCCGGCACGGTCGAGCGCGCACGGGTCAACGGGCACCTGAACTTCATCTCCGCCGAGCTGCACAAGGGGTTCGTGCCGTTCTTCAACCCCGCCCTCACCCCCGAGGCGCGGGAGGCGGCGCTCGCCAACCTCGGCCGCAAGCTCGACGTGGTCGAAGGCACGCTCACCGACGGGCGCGCCTACCTGACCGGTCCGAACTTCACCGTCGCCGACGCCTACCTCTTCGTCGTGCTGAGCTGGGCGCCGAACCTCGGCGTGGATCTCGGCCGCTGGCCGCACCTCGGCGCGTTCGGCCGGCGCGCCTCCGCCCGTGCCGCGGTCCAGGCCGCGATGGCGGCAGAGGGGTTGCAGAAGGCGGCGTGACGCAACGCGGGGTGGGCCGCCGGACGGGCCCGCCCCGCTCCGTCGCGCGGCCTCGCTCAGGTCGCGCCGGCAAAGCACCGATGCCCCGTGCCGGGCGCGACGCACGACCAACGATCATTCCACCACAGTCACGGAGCCCGGGACGACCCAAACGCCTGCCCTGCTGATCTATACCGCCTACCATCTCGTGCCCGACGACGTGGAAGCGTTCCGGTCGCTCGCCCTGCGCATGGCGACGACGGCGAAAGCGCGCGATGGCTGCGCCTTCCTCGACGTCGCCCAGGATGCGGGTGACCCGGCCACCTTCCGTCTGATCGAGGGCTGGCGGGACCAAGCGGCCCTGGATGCACATGGCGCCAGCGACGAGTTCCAGGCCGTGCTGAAGGACGCTGCGGCGCTCGGCGTCGTCGGCCGTTCCATCGACGTCTACTCGATCGCGGAGAGGAAGACGATCGACATGCCTTCGTGATCGAGGCTTGCTTCGAGCGCGGGTCCACCGACGGTTGGCGGCCCCGTCACGGGGCGGGGGGCATCAGCGGCGCAACCCCCGCCCATTCCTCGTCCGTCGTGTCAGAAGGGTAGCCCTTCGAACCCGCCCGGTCAGATGCAAGCGGCATCCGCTGGGGAGCGGCCGTGGCCCACGAAGTGTGCGGTTGGACGGCAGATGCCCCGAGGCTGGCGGAGATGCATGGTCGGGGATCGGCGCGGCCGGCGATGGCGCGGGCGAACCGGTGGGCGGGCACGTGGCCGCAGCGCGTCGCGCGGAGCTGGATGGCGCGGAGGCGCGACCGGCGCCTCCGCGCGATCCTGCAGCAAGGTCGTGCGCCGGCCCATCGGCAGTCGGCCGCGCCCATCAGCCGTGGGTGTTGCGCAACGATGGGGGCGGAGGCGCTGACGGATGGCCGTCTGCTGCACCTGTTGCAGGGCTGGGCGCTGCTCGCGGACGGCATCCATGCCGTCCTTCCGGCGCAGCGCTTCCGCCCATCCCGCGTCAGCGCCTTCGTCGCTCTCCTCGCCCGCGCCGAACGCGCCCGGCAGGGCTGATCACGCGGCGATCGTGAGCGCGTGACGCGCGCCGTGCCGGCAGCGTGCGCCGGTGTCGGTCCCCCCTGAACCGGCCTTCCTCGATCCCGGTGGGGAAGTCGGTGAGCGGACGATCATTCCAGGCTCGAATGGTGTCCCTCACGCCGGCGTATTGGTGCGCCCGCGCCCGCATCCCGAGTTGCACCCCCGGCGGCCACCCGGCCGCCGGTCCGGGTCGGTGCACCGGGCGTCGCGCGCATCGCCACCGCCTCTCCACCGAAGACGAGAACCACCCGCGATGCTACGACGCCACCTCGGCGCCACCCGCGCCCTCCTGCTGATGGGCGCCGCGGCGCTCCTCTCGTTCGCCGACCCGGCCCGGGCGCAGCCGGACGTGCCGGCCGGCGAGTACCGGGCCGACCCCGGGCACACCTCCGTCACCTGGCGCGTCAGCCATTTCAGGCTGTCGGGCTACCGCGGGCCCGACGGGACGCCGACGGGGCTGCTGCTCGGCAGCCCGTCCGCGCTCATCCTCTACGACACGCTCTACAAGGGCCCGCGCCTCGACGACGCGGGCGCCCTCGTCTCCACGCGCCACTTCATGCGGGAGCTGAACCGCCTCGGCATCACCTCTTCCCTCGATTGCGGCGGCGG
>CAXVWQ010000313.1:0-3120 GCA_964263755.1 Roseomonas sp.
TGACGCGGCCTTCGCGACGGCCCGGGTGCGCCGGCTCAGCCGCGCCGGGCGCTCCCGCCGGGCCATCGCGGCGCACCTCTCGACGAAGGGCGTCGCGGCCCCGGTGACGAGCGAGACGCTGGAGGCGGCGGAGACGGACGAGGTGGCCGCGGCGCTCGCCCAGCTGCGTCGGCGCCGCGCGGGCCCGTTCGCCCTCGACCCGCCGGAAGACCCCGATTCGCGCCGCGCCGCGCGGCTGCGGGCGATGGGCGCCCTGGCTCGCGCCGGCTTCCCGCGAGACGTCGCGGAGGCGGCGCTCGACCTGGAGCGGGTCGCGGCCGAGGCGCGCCTCCGGGCCGCCCGGCGGGACTGACCGGCCGGACGGGCCGACGGGATTGATCGGCGCCCGGGCGTCAGGCGATCCGGCGAAGCGGCATCGGGACGGCGGCAGGCGCCGCGCCGCCCGCCCCCGCCAGCCGGAAGCGGGCGACGGACCGGATGAGCGCCTCACCCTCGGCCGAGAGCGTGTGGGCGGCGGCGTTCGTCTCCTCCACCATCGCGGCGTTCGCCTGCGTGGCCTGATCCATGTGGTTCACGGCGTTGCTGACCTCGCCGAGCGCGCTCGCCTGCTCGCCCGTCGAGGCCGCGATCTCCCCCACCACCCCGTCCATCGCCGAGACCTGCGCGACGATCCGCGCCAGCGCCTCCCCCGTCTCCACGACGAGCGACACGCCCTCCCGCACCTGCGAGGCGGAGGTGGAGATGAGCCCCTAGATCTCGCGCGCCGCCTCGGCCGAGCGGCCGGCCAGGGCCCGCACCTCCGTCGCCACCACCGCGAAGCCGCGGCCCGCGTCGCCCGCCCGCGCCGCCTCCACCCCCGCGTTGAGGGCGAGGAGGTTGGTCTGGAAGGCGATCTCGTCGATCACCCCGATGATCTGCCCGATCTGCCGGGAGGACCGCTCGATCCCGGCCATCGCCTCCACGGCGCGCCCGACGACGGCGCCGCCGCGCTCCGCGTCCGCCCGCGTGGCCGTCACCGCGCCGGCCGCCTTCCGCGCCCCCTCCGCCGTGCGCTGCACGGTGGCCGTGACCTGCTCCAGCGCCGCCGCGCTCTCCTGGAGGCTGGCCGCCGCTTGCTCCGTCCGCGTCGCCAGGTCGTCCGCGGCGCCCGCGATCCCCTTCGCGCCGGCGCGGATGCCCTCGGCGTTGCCCACCACCTCGCCCAGGACGCCCCCCAGCTCGGCCAGGGCGTCGTTGAAGTCCGTCCGCAGCGCCTCGTAATCCGCGGGGAAGGGCGTCTCGATGCGCCCGGTCAGGTCGCCCGCCGCCAGCCGCCGCAGCCCGTCCGCCAGGCCGGCGACGACCGCCCCCGTCTCCTCGACCGAACGCCGGGCCGCGTCCTCCCGCGTCACCCGGTCGGCCTCGGCGGCGTCCCGGGACCGGGACGCCTCCGCCTCCATCCCGCGTGCCGCCGCCAGCCCGTCCCTGAACGACTCGACGGCCCGGGCCATGGAACCGACCTCGTCCCGCCGCCCGCGCCCCGGCACCGCTGGGTCCAGGTCGCCCGCCGCCAGCCGGTGCATCGCGCCCTCCAGCGTCCGGAGGGGTCGCAGGCTCCGCCGCAGGAACCACCACAGCGCCGGTCCCACGAAGGCCAGGGTCAGCAGCCCGGCCCCGGCGAGGACCCGCGCCTCCCTCCACATCGCCGCCGCGAAGTCGGCTTTCGGAATGCCGACGAAGAGGATGCCGATCCCCCGCCCCGAGGCGTCGAGGATCGGCTTGTAGATCGTGATGTAGGTCCGCCCGAGGATCTCGTTCTCCCCGCGGTAGGCGCGGTTGCCGTCCAGCACCGCCGTCCGCGCGGCCCCGGGGGCCAGGGTCGTCCCCACCGCCCGCGTTCCGTCGGGGCGCTGCACGCTCGTCGCGATCCGCCGGTCCCCGGCGAAGATCGTGGCGACGCCGCCGCCGGCCCGACCCACCGCGTCCATCACGTCGTTCCGGCCGTCCAGCGGCGTGGCGCCGAGCAGGAGCCGACCGCCCTCCATCCGCCATTCCGCGCCGAAGGGTCGCAGCAGTTCCTCCAGGACCAGGAATTTCGCTTCGAGCGTCCGTTCGGCCCGGGCGCGCTCCTCCTCCGCCAGTTCGCGGAAGGACCACGCCTGCACGGCGGCGATCCCGAGGACGACGGCGAGGAGCGAGGCCGCGACGAGGCGCGGCACCAACCCGAGCCGGGGGAGGCGGGAAGACGGGCGGGCGCGCATGGGAAGTCTCCGCGATGGGACGTTGCGGCAGGGAACCATGCGGCGGGTTGACGATCCCTCAACGCCGCCCCGCTCCCCGCATCCGCTCCCGTGGCGCGAGACGCGACCGCCGGCCCCGCCTATGCTCGCCCCATGCGCGTCACCTTCACCCGGGCGGGCTTCCGCCGCGGGGCCCTCCGCGTGCCGCCCCTCCTCCTCGGCCTCGTCCCCTTCGGCCTCGTCGTCGGGATCCTCTCCGATTCGAAGGGGCTCAGCCTGTTCGAGACCGCCCTCATGGGCGCCCTCGTCTTCGCCGGCGCCTCCCAGCTCCTCGCCCTCGAACTCTGGGCCGACCCGGTGGACATCCTCGCCGCCGCCGTCGCCGCGGCGGTCGTCAACGTCCGCATGCTGCCCTACGGCGCCACCCTCGCCTTCTGGATGGACAGCCTCCGCGGCTGGCGCCTCTGGACGAGCCTTTTCTTCACCGTGGACCACGCCGTCCCGCTCGGCCTCATGGAGCGGCGGGCGGGCGGCAACGACGCGGCCTTCCTCCTCGGCCTCGGCGTGTTCACCTGGGTCGCCTGGGTCGCCGCCGTCGTCGCGGGCCACCTCCTCGGCAACACCGTCGCGCTGCCTCCCTCCCACCCGCTGTTCTTCGCGGCCACCGCCACCTTCGTCGCGATGCTCGTCCCGCTCTGGCGCGGGGCGCGGCGGGACCTGACCCCGTGGGCGGTGGCCGCCGGCGTCGCCGTGGGGGCCGCGGCCCTGCGCCTCCCGGCCCCCGTCCCGCTCCTCGCGGGTGCCTTCGCCGGCGCCATCCTGGCGGCGTGGCGGGGCGCGCGCCGCGCGAGCCCCCCCGCGGCGCCGCGGGGGCCCCCCGCCGGGGCGACCACCCCGCCCA
>CAXVWQ010000314.1:0-13123 GCA_964263755.1 Roseomonas sp.
GGTAGGGCCGCGACGATCGGCACTCCCCTGAAATCGCGAACGGTCACGTAGCGCGGCGACCGCGATCAGAATCGCTCCGGGTCCACAGTCCCGTCGGCGTGGCACAACCGGGCCTCGGCACGAGGCCAGCGGCGCGCGCGCGACCACATGAGCGCGAACCGAACCCAACAGGCCGTCATCACGAACACGGCGAAGGCGGCCAGGATTTCCCAGGCAATCTGCTTCATGTGGAGCCGGGGAGGCTCACCCTTTCGTCGCCGCCCGGATCTCCGTCACCGTCGCCCGGTTCGTCACCTGCTCCATACTCAGCCGCACCTCGATGACGGCGGGCAGCCCGGACGCACGGGCGCGCCGGAAGGCGGGGACGAAGGCGTCGGTCGTCTCCACCGTCTCCCCGTGGCCGCCGAAGGCGCGGATCAGCGCGGCGAAGTCGGGGTTGCGGAGTTCGGTGCCGGAGACGCGGCCGGGGTAGGCGCGTTCCTGATACATCCGGATCGTGCCGTAGCCGCCGTTGTTCACCACGATGATGATCGGCGCGGCGCCGTGCTGGAAGGCGGTGGCGAGTTCGGTGCCCGTCATCAGGAAGCCGCCGTCGCCGACGAAGCCGATGACGAGGCGGCCGGGGTTGAGGATGGCCGCGCCGACGGCGGCGGGGACGCCGTAGCCCATGGCGCCGTTGGTGGGGCCGAGGAAGTCCTGCCCCTCCCGCAGGTGCATGAAGCGGTTCGGCCATGTGGCGAAGTTGCCGGCGTCGCAGGTGAAAATGGTGTCGGGGGGAAGCTCGGGCTCCAGGGCCTGGAGGGCGCGGGCGAAGTTGAGGGGGCCATCGTAGTCGGGGGCGACGGCCTGGGCCTCCCGCGCGGCGCGGACGCGGCGGCGCCAGTCGGCCCACGGGCGCGGCTTCGCGGGAGCGGCGTCGCGGAGGCCGAGGGCGAAGGCCGTCAGGTCGGACGGGATGCCGAGGGCGACGCGGAAGACGCGGCCGATCTCCGCGGGGTCCGAGTGGACCTGGACGATGGGGGCGCCGGTCTCGGGGAACAGCGTGTAGCCCTGGCTCGTCGCCTCCCCCAGGCGGGAGCCGATGGCGAGGATCAGGTCGGATTCCTTCGCCAGCCGCACGAGCCCGGAATCGGCGCCGACGCCGAGGTCGCCGGCATAGAGGGGCGACGTGCCATCGAACAGGCCGAGGCGGCGGAAGCCGACGGCGACGGGGATGTCGTGGGCGGCGGCGAAGTCACGCACCGCGGCGAGACCCCCGGGGCGCCAGCAGGTGCCGCCGAGGACGATGAGCGGGCGCTGCGCGGCGTCGAGCATTGCCAGGAGGCGGGGGATGGCGTCGGGCGCGGGGTGGAGGGAGAGGACGTTCGAGGGGCCGATGTCGGGAACGCTCACGCGGGCCTTCTGCATCTCCTCGGAGATCGCGATGACCACGGGGCCGGGCCGGCCGGAGGTGGCCACGTCGAAGGCGCGGGCCATCAGTTCGGGGATGCGCGAGGCGTCGTCGATCTGGGTGACCCACTTCGCCAGCGGGCCGAACATCCGGCGGTAGTCCACCTCCTGGAAGGTGTCGCGGTCGGTCTCGGCGAAGGGGATCTGGCCGACGATGAGGACGAGCGGCGTGGAGTCCTGCATCGCGACGTGGACGCCGATGGAGGCGTGGCAGGCGCCGGGGCCGCGGGTGACGAGGGCGACGCCGGGGCGGCCGGTGAGCTTGCCGTGGGCCTCCGCCATGTGGACGGCGCCGGCCTCGAAGCGGCAGGTGACGAGTCGGATGGCGTCGCGAACCTCGAAGAGGCCGTCGAGCACGTCGAGGTACGACTCGCCGGGGACGGCGAAGGCGTGGGTGACGCCCTGGGCGACGAGGGCGTCCGCGATGAGTTGCCCGCCCGTCCGCGTGTTCGGCCGCGCCGTTCCGCCGTCCATCATGGCTCTCCCCGTGTCGCCCGGAAGGGTAGCGAAGGCGGGCGCGGCGGGCCACCCGGCGGCGGCACCTTCCCGCGGCGGCACGGCGCGGCCATGGTGCGGCGCGATCCAGGGGGAGCCGGCGATGCGCGCGATCTTCGTGCAGATCAAATGCGAGATGGGGCAGGCCTACCGGGTCGCGCGGGAGATGGCGGATGCGATCCCCGAGCTGTCGGAGATGCACTCGACCTCCGGCCAGTACGACCTGCTGGGCAAGTTCTACCTCGAGACGGACCAGGACATCGGCCTGTTCGTCGTGGAGCGGGTGCAGCCGGTCGCCGGCGTGAAGGACACCTACACCATCCAGACCTTCAACGCCTTCTCCGGCCAGCGGGCGTAACGGGCCGCCCGCCACGAAAAGACCCCCGTCCGGACGCGGCCCGCCACGGCGGCGCCGCGCGCCGGTCACGGGGGAAGACGATGTTGGGGGGATCGGAGGTACCCCCCATGCGGATCCCAGTTCCCCACATCGCCAAGGTCGCCGTGCTCGCCGCCGCCCTCGCCACGGCGGCCTGCCAGCATCCCGACGGCTCCACCGATTGGGGCAGCACGCTCGCGCTCGGCGCCGGCGTCGGCCTCGCGGGCGCCGCGGTCGCTGCCCTCGCGAGCGACGACGGAAACCGCGACCGCTACCGGCAACCCCGGGGCCGTGACGGGGGTTATCACGGTCAATCGCGCGGGTATCGTCCCGCCTACGCCACCGGTTACGGCCGGGGCTACAACAGGAGGGCTTGGTGATGAAGGTTCGTCTCGCGGCGCTTCTCGGCGCCGGTCTGGCCCTCTCCGGCTGCTACGGGCCCTACGGAGAGCCGAACGTCGCGGGGTCCGCGCTCCTCGGGGCCGGGGTGGGTGCCGTCGCGGGCGCCGCGCTCGCGAGCCCGGGGCCGTCCTACTACTACGCGCCGGCGCCCCGGTATTACGCGCCGCCGCCGCGGGCCTATTACGGGCCGCGCTACGGCTACGGGTACGGCTACCGCCGCTGGTAATCGCCGGTGGGGATCACGCGATCCCCGCCGCAGCCCAGCCCCGTCCGCTCAGGGTCGTCTCCGAAAGGAGGCGACCCTTTAGCCATGACCAGGCGGCGACAGGCGGCCGAATCCTCCCACCTGAACGACGCGCCGTTAAGGAAGGTGACGCCGGGGCGGAGGCGGAACCGCCGGACGGTGTCGGAATCCCGCTCCCACCGCATGGCGAGGGAGGGGATGATGGACAGGTCGGGCGCGGCATCGGTGAGCGCCTGGAACACGGAACAGCACGGCGTGGCGTCGGGGGTGACGGCGTAGCCGTGCGGGTACGCGGTCGTCGTCTCGACGGTCAGGGCGGCGCGGAGGGTCTGCGCCGCTACAGGGGCCGCGGGCGCGACGACCATCGCGGCGGCGAGGAGTCGCTTCGGGACGGTCAGTCCATGCTCAGGAACCCGGGGGTCGCGGCAATAGGCGTCGCGCGCGTCAGCGCCGCGATGTCCGGGACGGGGCGGGACAGCGTGGCGTCGCCCGCGACCGCCGCCTCGATCGCGGCGGCGGCCGCGAGGACGAGGGCGTCGCCGCCGCGCGGGCCGACGATCTGGAGGCCGAACGGCATCCCGGCGGCGTCGCGGCCCAGGGGGAGCGAGATGGCGGGGTGGCCCACCAGCGTCACCGCGTAGGCCAGGGCGAGCCAGTGGAAGTAAGTGCGGGTCGGCTCCCCGTCGATCTCGCGCGGGTAGAGTTCGGACCAGGGCCGTGGGGTGATGGAGATGGCCGGCGTCAGGATCAGGTCCACGCCGGAGGCGAAGAAGGATTGCCAGCGCCCGTAGACGGCGGTCTGCAACGTGGACGCGCGGGCGACGTCGGGGAGGCCGTAGCGCATCCCCTCCTCCACGTTGGCGCGGATGTTGGGGCCGACGCTCTCCGGCGTGCGCTCGCACTTCTCGCGGTGGGCGGCGACGAAGTTGAGGGCGCGGAGGACCTCGAAGGCCTCGTCGGAGCCGGCGCAGTCGGGGGTGCGCTCCTCGACGCGGGCGAAGAGGGGCATCAGCGCGGCGACGCGCGCGGCGAAGGTGTCGCGGACGATGCGCTCGACCGGGGCGAAGCCGAAATCGGGGGTGACGGCGACGCGGAGGGCCGAGAGGTCGGCGCGCGGCGGGGGCGCGTAGGCGCCGGGACGGGCGCGCCCCGTCCCGCCGTGCCCGCGGTGGCCGTGGACGGTGTAGGCGAGCGCGTCGCGCGGCCCGTCCGACACCATGGCGGAGAGGAGGAGCGCGACGTCGCCGACCGACCGGCCCATGGGTCCGAGGACGCCGAGGGGCGACCAGATGGGGTTCCGTTTCTCGTAGGGGACGAGGCCGGGGGAAGGCCGCAGCCCGACCACGCCGTTGAAGGCGGCGGGGTTGCGGAGCGATCCGCCCATGTCGGAGCCGGAGGCCAGCGGAACCATCCCCGTGGCGAGGGCCACGGCCGAACCGCCGGATGAGCCGGCCGCGGACTTCGATGGGTCGTGCGCGTTGCCGGTGGCGCCGTAGACGGCGTTGCGGGTGTTGGCGCCCGCCCCGAACTCCGGCGTGTTGGTCTTGGCGAGGATGACCCCGCCGGCGGCGCGGAGCGAGGCGACCATCGCGCCATCCGCCTTCGGGACGTTGTCGCGGAACAGCACGGAGCCCCAGGTGGTGCGAAGGCCCTCGGTCTCGTCCAGGTCCTTGATGCCGATGGGAAGGCCGGCGAGGGCGCCGAGCGCGTCGCCGCGGGCGATGGCGGCCTCCGTCTCGCGCGCCGTCCGGCGCGCCCGCTCCTCGTCCAGCGCCACCACCGCGTTCACGGCCGGGTTCACCGCGGCGATGCGGGCGAGGCAGGATTCCAGCAGCTCGGTCGGCGAGAGCCGCTTCGCGCCGATCAGGCGGCGGGCCTCGACGGCGGAGAGGTCGCAGGGCTCCAAGATCAGTATCCCATCGCGCAGCCATCCTTGCGCGGGTCGGAACCGCCGATCAGCACGCCGCGCTCCCGGTCGATGAGGATCGCCTGACCGCCGCCATGGGGCTTGTTGATCGTCGCAATCCCGTGGCCCAGCGCCTCCAGCCCATGCCGGACTTCGGGCGGCAGCCCGTTCTCGACCTGGATGGTGCGGTGGTTGGCGCCGGGGGCCGGGAAGACGCGGGGCAGGTCCAGCGCCTCCTGCACGTCCAGGCCGAACTCGAAGTGGTTGGAGAGGAACAGGGTCTGCCCCATCGGCTGGAAGTGCCCGCCCATCACGCCGTAGGGCATGATGGCGCGGCCGTCCTTCATCACCATGCCCGGGATGATGGTGTGCATCGGCCGCTTGCCCGGTGCGATGCAGTTCGGGTGGCCTTCCTGCAGCCGGAAGCCGAAGCCCCGGTTCTGCAGCATCACGCCGCAGCCTTCCGCCAGGATGCCCGTGCCGAAGCCTTCGAAGAGGGAGTTGATGAAGGAGCAGGCATTGCCGTCGCGGTCGACGACGGAGAGGTAGATGGTGTCCTTGTGCTTCTCCCAGTCCAAGTCGCCGGCGGGCGGCACGTCCGGCATGGCGCGCTCGTCGGCGATCATGGCACGGAGGCGGTCCAGGTAGGGGTCGGACAGCAGGCGCTCCACCGGCACGTCGGACTGCCAGGGGTCCGCGAGGAAGGCGTCGCGGTCGCGGTAGACGAGCCGCGCGGCCTCGACGTGGCGGTGCAGGCGCGTGACCGAGAGCGGGCCGCCGGCGGCCTCCGGGAAGCCGTCGAGGATGCCGAGGAGCATCAGCACCAGCAGGCCGGACCCGTTCGGCGGGCACTGATGCACGTCCAGGCCGCGCCAGTGCCGCGTGATCGGCTCCACGAAGACGGCGGTGTCCAGACCCTCCGCGAAGTCCGCCTCCGTATGCAGCCCGCCCGCCTCCCGCAAGGTCCGGACCATGTCGGCGGCGATCCCGCCCTCGTAGAAGGCGCGGGCGCCGCCCTTCGCGATGGCACGCAGGGTCGCCGCGAGTTCGGGCTGGACGAAGCGGTCGCCGAAGGCGGGCGCCCGCCCGTCCTTCAGGAAACGCCGGGCGGAGGCCGGGTGCTGCGACAATTTGCCCACGCTGTCCGCCCAGTCCGCCGAGACCCGGGCGGAGACGGAGAACCCGTTCTCCGCGTAGCCGATCGCCGGTTGCAGCAGCGCGCCGAGTTCAAGTTTGCCGTGCGCCTTGTTCAGCGCCTCCCAGGCGGAGATCGCGCCGGGGATGGTCACGGAATGGGCCGAGGTGTTGACCATCGACGTCAGCCCGGCCGCGCGCAGCGCCTCGGGCGTCGCGCCCGCCGGCGCCTTGCCGGACCCGTTCATGGCGATCACGCCACCCGACGCCGGGGCATACAGGCAGAAGCAGTCACCCCCGATGCCCGTCGACTGCGGCTCCGCCACCGCCAGGACCGCCGCCGCGGCGATCGCCCCGTCCAGCGCGTTCCCCCCGGCCCGGAGGATGTCGAGTGCGGCGAGGGTGGCCACGGGCATGGAGGTCGCGGCCATGCCGTTGAGGCCCATGGCCGGGGACCGGCCCGGCAGGTGGAAATCGCGCATCAGAGCGTCGTCAAACCCCCGTCCACAAGAAGGCTCGCCCCCGTGACGCCGGACGCGGCGGGGGAGGCGAGGAAGAGGATCGCGCCCGTCACGTCCTCGACGGTCAGGATCCGGCCCAGGGGCATACGACGGGCTTCCCGCGCGCGGAAGGCCGGGTCGGAGAGGAGGCCCTCCGTCAGGGGCGTGTCCACGAAGCCGGGGCAGACGGCGTTCACCCGGATGCCGTGCGGGCCGAGTTCGACGGCCATCGCCTTCGTCAGCCCTTCGATGCCGTGCTTCGTGGCGGTGTAGGCGGCGCGGTTCATCCCGGCGACGTGGCCGTTGACGGAGGAGACGTTGACGATCGCGCCCCCCTCCCCCGCCGCCACCATCCCCCGCCCGACCGCCTGCGCCACGGTGAAGGCGGCACGGAGGTTGAGGTCGAGGAGGGCGTCGAGGGACTCGTCGCGGAGTTCGAGGAAGGGTTCGCGGATGTTCGTGCCGGCGTTGTTCACCAGCACGTGGAAAGGAGCGTGGTCCGCGACCGCCGCGCGGACCGCCGAGCGGTCCGTGACGTCCAGCCGGACCGCGCGAGCGGAGAGGCCCCGGGTGGCGAGGACCGCCACCGTCTCCTCCATCGCGTCCAGCGAGCGCGCGGCCAGCGTGACGTGGGCCCCCGCCTCCGCCAGCGCAGCCGCCGCCGTGCGGCCGATGCCGGTGGAAGCGCCGGTGACGAGGGCGCGGCGGCCATCGAGGCGGAAGCAGGGTGGGGCGGGCAGGTTGGTCATCAGAAGCCGGTCAGGAGGATGTCGAGGGCGCGGACGATCGTGAAGTGCTCGCTCGTGAGCGTCCCGACGGGTCGGCCGAGTGCCGAGCGGGGCACGGACGCGATGAGTTGCGGCATCAGGACGTGCGGTTCACCGCCGATGTCGAAGACGGGGCTGAGGTCCGGAATGGCGCCCGGGCGTGCCCGGCCGGGCAGCAGCGGAACCACCACGCGCACATCGAGATGCGACAGCAGATCGGCCTGGACGTCGAGGACGTAGCCGTGTGGCATGTCGTCGAGCGCCCGATGAATGTCGTAACGCGCCATCAGAACTGGCGGTAGCGCGCCAGCGGAATGCCGTTCTCCGCCACCCAGGCGTTGAATTCGTCCATCGCCGGCCGCGCCTCCCGCAGCCACGCCTCCCGCCGCGCATCAGCCACCGCCTTGCGAAGTCCTGCCTCGCAGGCCACGTCCACACTCACGCCGTGCTCACGCGCGGCGTCGAGCAACTCCTCCGGCAACTCCACCTCCATGACGCGCCGGGCGGCGCGGGGCGGGGACATCTCGTTCATCGCGGCAGCCTTCGGTCGGCGCGCCGGATCATGCGCGTGGCCCCCCCGCCCGTCCATCGCGCCTCACGTCCCCCAGGGCCGCGCCCGGGCCTGCGCCGCCATCCGGAACGGGGCGTTCGCCGCGCCAAAGCCGGCGTAGCCGCCGCGCCGCTCCACCACCTCGATGAAGAAGCGGTCGGCGAAGGATCGCGTGTAGCCGTGCAGGAATTCCCCCCCCGCCGCGTCGCGGTCGTAGAGGAGGTTGGCCGCCTGCAACGCCGCCAGCCGCGCATCGTCCAGGTCGAAGCGGGCGGCGAGATCGTCGTAGTAGTTCTCCGGGATCGCCAGGATCGGCGCCCCGGCGGCGGCGAAGGACCGCATGGCCGCCTCCGCGTCCCCCGTCGCGAACGCCACGTGGTGGACCCCGGCGCCCGCGACCGCCGAGACGAATCGCCCCGTCGCGGTCTGCCGGCTCTCCGACACGTTCAGCGGCAGCCGCAGCCGCCCGCCCGCATCCACCATCGCGCGGCTGCGGACGAGCCCCTGCGGGTCCGGCAACTCGAACAGCGCCTGCGGTTCCAGCCCGAACACGGCACGGTGGAACAGGATCGCGCCGTCCAACTGGCCCGGCGCGAGCGCCTCCGCGACGTGGTCCACCGAACGCAGCGAACCGTCCTCCGCCATCGCGGCGGGGTCCATGTGGAAGTCGTGGCGCCAGTCCGCGGGGCCGGTCACGAGCAGGATGAGGGAGCCGTCGGGCGCCCGCACGCCGGGCAGGGGCCGTTCCCCCTCCCCCACCCGCTCCCGCCACGCGGAACACAGCAGGGATTCCGCGCGGGACAGGGCGCGGGCCGGATCGTCCACGCGCAGCGCCATGGCGCAGACGGAGGGCCCGTGAAGTTCGAAGTGCGCCGCCGCCGCCGAGTCCGGCTCGGCGTTGAGGATGAGGTTGGCACCGCCCTCGGCCGGCCCCTGGCGCCACAGGTCCACCGCCTTGGACCGGTGCCGCCCGGCGTGGCGGAAGCCGAGGCCGGACAGGAAGGCGGACAGGTCGGCCCCACCCGCCTCGTCCACCGCGAACTCGATGAATTCGACGCCTTCGTGGACCGGCGGCGGCGGCAGGGGCTCCGCCGGGAGGGACGGCGCGATCCGTGCCACGGCGGAATCGAGCCAGACGAGCGACCGCAGCCCGTCGCGGGCGATCCGCCGGGCGGGGGCGGCCCGGAACTCGTCGTTGAAGACCTCGTGCGACAGGGGGCCGCGGTAGCCCGCGCGCAGCACCTCCGCGACGAACTCCGCCACCGGCAGCTCCCCCTGCCCCGGGAAGGTCCGGAAATGGCGCGACCACGACAGCACGTCCATCGACAGTCGCGGCGCGTCCGCCACCTGCACGAAGGCGATCTTCTCGGCGGGGACGGTCCCGGACAGGCCGGACAGGTCGTCGCCGATCGACAGGGAATGGAAGGAGTCGAGGATCAGCCCCAACGCCGGATGGTCGGCCCGCCGCACGATGTCCCAGGCCTGCCGCCACCGGTTGACGTGCCGCCCCCAGGCCAGCGCCTCGTAGCCGATCCGCAGGCGCCGCGCCGCCGCCCGTTCCGCCATCTCCCGCAGGTCCGCCGCCGCCCGCGCGGGATCGTCCAGCGCCGCCGGGCTGACGTTGGAGCAGACGAGGACGAGGTCCGTTCCCAGCTCCTCCATCACGTCGAACTTCCGCTCGGCCCGGTCCAGGTTCCGGGCCCGCAGCGTCTCCGGCATCGCCTCGAAGTCCCGGAAGGGCTGGAAGATCGTGATGGCGAGGTCCAGGTCCGCCGCCATCGCCCGGATGCCGGAGGGCGGCCCGTCATGGGCCAGCAGGTCCTGCTCGAAGATCTCCACCCCGTCGAAGCCGGCGGAGGCCGCGGCCTCCATCTTGTCGGGCAGCGTGCCGGAGAGGCAGACGGTGGCGATGGAGCGGGGCAGGTGCATGGCAGCGTCACCATGCCACGGCCGCGCCCCCCGCGGCACCATCGCCCCGCGTGGCGGCCCCTTCCGGAAGCCCGGGCCGTCGGGTAAGCGCGCGGCGTGGACGCGCCGACCGACCCCGCGACGATCGCCGACCTCGACCGGCTGGACATCCGCGCGGGCACCGTGGTGGACGCCCAGCCCTTCCCGGAGGCGCGCAAGCCCGCCATCCGCCTCTGGGTGGATTTCGGCGCCCCCATCGGCGTGCGCCAGTCGTCCGCGCAGGTCACGGTCCACTACGACCCGGCCGCGCTCGTGGGCCGGCAGGTGCTCGCCGTCACCAACCTCCCGCCCCGCCGCATCGCGGGGTTCGAGAGCCAGGTCCTCGTCCTCGGCGTGCCGGATCCGGACGGCGCCGTGGTCCTGTTGCGGCCCGACCACGCCGTCCCCGACGGCGCCCGGATGTTCTGAAGGAAAGCAGATGGCCCCGCGCTACTACACCGTCACCTGGGACCAGCTGCACCGCGACGGCAAGGCGCTGGCGTGGCGGCTCGTCGACAAGGGCCCCTGGGCGGGGATCGTCGCCATCACCCGCGGGGGCCTGATCCCCGCCGCCATCGTCGCCCGCGAACTGGACTGCCGCCTCATCGAGAGCTGCTCCGTCATCACCTACGACGAGGAGGAGATCGGCCGGCCACGGGTCGCGAAGGCGCCGGTCGCGGCGGGGGACGGCGAGGGCTGGCTCATCCTCGACGACCTCGTGGACACGGGGGCGACGGCGCGGGTGGTGCGGGGGCTGCTGCCGCGCGCGCACTTCGCCACGGTCTACGCCAAGCCGGCCGGCAAGCCCCTCGTGGACACCTTCGTGACGGAGGTGTCGCAGGACACCTGGATCCTGTTCCCCTGGGACACCGAGCCGCAGTTCGTCGCCCCGATCGCCAAGAGCGCGGCGGCCGGAGGCGCCTGACCCGCCGGCCGCGGGGCCACGCCGGGGGGCCCCGCTCAGGTCGCTTCCGCGACCGGCGCGGCGGCCGAGGAGTCGTCCCGCGCGGCCAGCACCTTGTCCACCCGTCGCCCGTCCATGTCGACGACCTCGAACAGCCAGCCCGCGAAGGCGATGCGGTCGCCCTCCTTCGGGACGCGGCGCAGCAGCGCGAGCATGAGGCCGGCGACGGTGTGGTAGCTCCCGGCATCCGGCAGGACCGGCAGGTCCAGCCGCGCCCGCAGTTCGTCGCTCGGCATCATCCCGTCCAGCAGGAGGGAGCCGTCATGCCGCTCGACGGCGGGGGCGGCGCCCGCCTCCTCCTCGACGTGGCGGAGCTCGCCCACGATGGCCTCCAGCAGGTCGGACGCCGTGACCACGCCCTCGAACGACCCGTACTCGTCCATGACGAGGGCGAGGCCGAGGGTGTCCTGGCGGATGCGCTCCAGCGCGTCGAGGGCCGACAGCGTGTCGGGCAGCACCATCGGCTGCCGCATCGCCGCGGCCACCGAAAGCGGCGCGCCGGCGAGCAGCTGGTCCAGAAGGTCCTTCGCGGCGACGACGCCGACGACGTTGTCCACCCGACCGTCGGCCACGACGAAGCGGTTCACCCGCTCCTCCCGCAGCGTCGCCGCCACGTCCTCCGGCGTCGCGCCCCGGTCCAGCCACGCGAGTTCGGTCCGGGGCGTCATCAGCGCCCGGATCGGCTTGTCGGCGAGGCGGAGGACGCGCTCGATCATGTGGCGCTCCTCCGTCTCGAGCGCACCCGTCTCGGCCCCTTCGGCGACGACGGCCTTCACCTCCTCCTCCGTCACGCCGCTGTCGGTCGGGCGGTGGGCGCCGAAGAGGCGGAGGACGACGGCGGAGGACCGGGACAGGATCCAGATCACCGGCGACGAGAAGCGGGCGAGGCGCTCCAGCGGCCGGGCGACGACCGCGGCGATCCCCTCCGGGTGCCGCAAGGCCAGCTGCTTCGGGACGAGTTCGCCGAGGATGAGGGAGAGGTAGGTGATGAGGACGACGGTGGCGACGAGGGCGATCTCGTCCCCGTAGGGCGCGACGCCGGGGATCGAATCGAGGACGGGCCCGAGGGTGCCGGACAGCCGGGCGCCGCCGAAGGTCCCGGCCACGACGCTGACGAGGGAGATTCCGACCTGGACGGTGGGAAGGAAGCGCTGCGGGTCGTCCGCCAGCCGGAGGGCGGCGCCCGCGCCGTGCGACCCCGCCCGCTCCCGCGCGGACAGGCGGGCCCGGCGGGCGGACACGATCGCCAGTTCGCTCATGGCGAAGACGCCGTTGAGGAGAACGAGGACGAGGATGACACCGATTTCGAGGAGCGCCGACATGGGCGTCCCCATAGGGCATCGGGGGGCCGGCCGTAACGGGCCATCGGACCAGCCTTCACGCGTCCGTGTTGCAGTGCGGTAGCCGCGCCGCAATATCGCCTTATTCCAGTCGAAACGAAGCCTCTAGAATGTTGCTTCTGACGACTGCGCGACGGGTTCCGACTCGCACCTTCCCGGAATGGCCGGGTGGCGGGTCGGGGCCTTGGCGCCGGAGCCCCTGACGCCGCGATGAACGCCTACGTCGCCCCCGCCTCGGTGAGGGCCCTCCCGTTCAGGCCGGTCCGTCCGGTCGAACCCCAGCACCCCATCGTCCGGCACGCCGGGACGCTCATCATCCTGGCGGCCGTCGCCCTCGGCCATCTCGGCGCGTGGTGGGCGCTGAACCGGCCGGTGCCGATGCCCGACTTCCGCGGGCAGGTGAACGGGCTGGCCTTCGCCCCCTACCAGCGCGGCCAGTCGGCGGAGGGCGAGAACTGGCCCACCCCCGCCCAGATCGAGGGCGACCTGCGCCGCGTGGCGCCGATCACCCGCCACGTCCGCACCTATGCCGCCCATGGCGGCCTGGAGCGCATCCCGGAGATCGCGTGGTCCACCGGGCTGGACCTGCGGGTGACGATGGGCTCCTGGCTCGACCGCCGGTTGGACCGCAACGCGGCGGAGATCCGGCGGCTGGTGCAGGTTGCCCGCGAATCCCGGAACGTGGAGCGCGTGCTCGTCGGCAACGAGGCGGTGCTGCGGACCGACCTGACCCCCGCTCAGATGGTCGGCTACATCGAGCAGGTGCGGCGCCAGGTCCGCCAGCCCGTCTCCACCGCGGAGCCGTGGCACGTCTGGGTGGATCACCCGGAACTCGGGCACGCCGTGGACTTCATCACGATCCACCTGCTGCCCTACTGGGAGGGGCTGCCGGTCGAGGACGCGCTGCGCTTCATCATGGAGAAGCACGACCAGGTCCAGGCGATGTTCCCGGGCAAGCGGATCGTCATCGGCGAGGTCGGCTGGCCGTCCGACGGCCGCGACATCGGCGCGGCGCGGGCGACGCGGGTGAACCAGGCGCTGTTCATGCG
>CAXVWQ010000315.1:0-12324 GCA_964263755.1 Roseomonas sp.
GACGCGGTGACCCTCCGCTGGGACGTCCTCGCGGCCATCATGGCGATGGCGGCCGTCACCTACGCCTGCCGCGCCGGCGGCTACGCCTTCCTCCGCGCCGTCCGGCTGCCGCCCTTCGCGGATGCGGTCATCGCCCATCTGCCCGGCCCGCTCTTCGCCGCCTACGTCGCCCTCGCCCTCAGCCGCCAGGACGTGATCGCCGGCGTCGCCGCGGTGGCGGTGGTGGTCGCCCAGCGCGTGAGCGGCAGCCTCGGCCTCTCCATCCTCGCGGGGGTCGGGGCGATGGCGGCGATGCGCTGGGCCGGCCTGTAGGGTTCCGTCCCGGGGAACCTCGTCGACGCCCCGGCCGCTACGCGATCACCTGGATGTCGCTCGCCGACAGGGCGGGGATGCCGCTGAGGGTGAGGAGGATGCTCCGCGCCCCGGCCCCCGTGCCGTCGGCGCCCCACCACAGCCGACCCGTGTCGGTCTCGTGGGTGAACTGCCTCACCCCCGGCACGGCCGTGGCCAGCCCCGTCGCGTTCGACCCGAAGCGCGACGGGTCCAGCGCCCCCACCGACGGCCCGCCCCCGAAGCCCGCCGCCGAGACCTCGATCGTGTCGTCCGCCGCGACGAAGCCGTCGAGGATGTCGCCCCCCGCCGCCGCGCCGCCGCGCCGCCGTAGCGGAAGGTGTCCAGCCCCGCCTCGCCGTAGAGCCGCTCCGTGCCCGCCCCGCCGACCAGCGTGTCGTCCCCCGCCCCGCCCTGGAGGGTGTCGTTGCCGAGGCCGCCGGAAAGGCTGTCGCTGCTCGTGCCCCCGTCCAGCGTGTCCACCCCTCCAAGACATGAGGCGGAGCGGACCTTGCGCCATGGGCCACGGCGGGAGGCCCCCGCCGCCGCCCTCCGTCAGAGGCCGGCGAAGAGTTCCGTCGAGAGATACCGCTCCGCGAAGCTCGCCGCGATGCCGACGACGAGCCTCCCCTCCATTCCCGGCTCCCGCGCCACCGCCAGCATCGCGTGCAGGACCGCGCCGGACGAGATCCCGATCGCGATCCCCTCCTCCCGCGCGCAGCGGCGGGCCGAAGCGAGGCTCTCCCGCTCCGAAACCCGCATGACGCCGTCCATCGCGGAGAGGTCGAAGACCGCCGGGCAGAAGCCGGCCCCGATGCCCTGGATGTCGTGCGGCCCGGCCTCGTCGCCCGACAGCACCGCGGATTCCGCGGGCTCCACCGCGATGATCCGCATCCCCGGGCGCCGGGGCTTCAGGGCGTGCGCGATCCCCGTCAGCGTCCCGCCGGTGCCGACGCCGCCCACCACCGCGTCCACCTCGCCGCCCGTGTCCACCCAGATCTCCTGCGCCGTGGTCCGGGCGTGGATGTCGGGGTTGGCGGGGTTGTCGAACTGGCGGGGCATCCAGGCGCCGGGCGTCTCCGCCACGATGCGCTCCGCCCGCACGATGGCGCCGGCCATGCCGTCCCGGGCGGGCGTCAGCTCCAGGTCGGCCCCGAGGAGGGCCATCATCTTCCGCCGCTCCTGCGAGGCCCCGTCCGGCATCACCACGCGCAGCCGGTAGCCCTTCGCCGCGGCCACGAAGGCGAGCGCGATGCCGGTGTTGCCGGAGGTCGGCTCCACGAGCGTGGATTCGCCGGGGCGGATGAGGCCGCGCGCCTCGGCGTCCTCCACCATCGCCAGCCCGATGCGGTCCTTCACCGAGCCCATGGGATTGAAGAACTCCAGCTTCAGCGCGAGCCGGGCGGACAATCCCTCCGCGGCCTCCAGGCGGGGCAGGCGCACGAGGGGCGTGGCCCCCACGGCCTCCAGCACCGAGCCGTAGAGGCGGCCGCGCGGCGCGGTGGCGGTGTAGGCGACGGGGGACGGGATGGGGCGGAGGGCGGCGCGGGGCATGCGGCCGGTCTAGCACGGCCGCCGGCGACGGGCGCGAGGGGCCCACCTTGCCCGCGTTCCGGGGTGCGGGCCCTTTAACTCCACGCCGCGCCGGCGCATTTTCGCCGCGACACGGACGGGCGGACCACATGCCGGGACCACTGCGCCTGCTGCGCCACGACCGCGCGCTGACCGCCATCTCCGTTCTCCTCGACGTCGCCTTCCACGCCGGCCGCGGCACGGCGGTGGTGGGCGGCGCGGAGGTGGCGGAGCGCCTCGGCGCGGCCCGGCGCGGCATCGAGCCGGTGTTCCAGGCCCTGTCCCGCGCCGGGCTGCTGGACAGCGTGCGCGGCCCGCGGGGCGGCTACCGCCTCGGCCGCCGCGCCCGCGACATCCGCCTCTCCGAGGCCGTGGCGGCGGTGGCGGACGGGGGCGAGCCCGGCGATCCCGGCGGCGACCTGCACGGCCCCCTGCACACCCGCGTCGTCGCCCCCTTGTGGGAGGAACTGGACGCGGCGCTGCGGGAGCGGATGGAGGCCCTGACCCTCGATGACCTGCTGCGCCGCGCCGGCGCCGTCGGGCTGTCCCCGCCCGCCGCGGAGCCGGTGAACTTCGCCATCTGACGCCTACCCGATGACGTGGATGGGCGCGCCGCGGAGGTAGGCCCGGATCGCCTCCACCGCGCCGCCGTAGAAGCCCTCGTAGTTGGCGCGCGTGACGTAGCCGAGATGCGGGGTGAGCACGGTGTTCGGCGCCGAGAGGATCGGGGCGTCGGGCGGGATCGGCTCCTCGTCGAACACGTCGAGCCCGGCGCCGGCGAGGCGGCCCTCGTGCAGCGCAGCCGCGAGCGCCGCCATGTCCACGACCGGGGCGCGGGATGTGTTCACCAGCACCGCCGTCCGCTTCATCAGCGCCAGTTCCGCCGCGGCGACGGTGTGGCGGGAGCGGGGAGAGAGGACGAGGTGGATCGTCACCGCGTCGGATTCCCGCAGCAGCGTCTCCTTGTCCACGCGCGTCGCGCCGGCCGCGGTCGCCGCCGCCTCCGTCAGGTTCGTGCTCCAGGCCAGCACCCGCATGTCGAAGGCCCGCGCCACCCGCGCCACGCGGGTGCCGAGGCGCCCGAGGCCGATCACCCCGAGGGTCCGGCCCTCCAGGCTTTCCCCCAGGGTCCGCTGCCACCGGCCGGCGCGGAGGTTCCGGTCCTCCTCCGGGATGTGCCGCAGGAGGGAGAGGATGAGGCCCCAGGTGAGTTCGGCGGTCGGCGAGCCCATGGAGGCGGTGCCGCAGAAGGTCACGCCGCGCTCCGCCAGCGCCGCGGCGTCCACGGAGGCGTTGCGGTGGCCGGTGGTGACGAGGAGCCGGAGGTTCGGCAGGCGCTCGACGAGCGCGCGGGCGATCGGCGTGCGCTCCCGCATGATGACGACCGCGTCGTGGGGCGCGAGGCGGGCGGCGAGGGCGTCGGGGTCCGTCACCGGCTCGCGGAGGATGTCCACCGGCACGCCGAGCGACGCCCAGTCCGCCAAGTCCTGCGCGACGCCCTGGTAGTCGTCGAGGATGGCGATGCGTGTCAGCGGGTTCATGCGACCTCGGGCCTCTCCGGGGGTGCCGGCCCCCTCTGCACCTTAACCATGCGGGGCCGTCGGCGCAGCCCCGACCGCCCCGTCAGCAACCGCGGGCCATGAACACGCGCGACGGGGTCACGAACTCCTCCTGCGCGGCCACGGTCAGGATCTCGCGGGACCCTTCCTCCGCGGTGCGGCGGAGCAGGCCGAAGACGGAGGAGGCGGCGGCGGACAGGGCGAGGCGGGAATCGTCCCAGCGGAGGCGGTGGAACAGGAAGAGCGCGGCGATGGCGTCGCCCGCCCCGTTCACCGACAGCGGCAGCCGGGGGGTGCGGACGCGCCAGAAACGCCCGTCCTCGCCGGCCATTAGGTCCACGGAATCCTCCGGGGTGTCGTCCACGTCGAGGCTCGTGACGAGAACGGTGCGGGGGCCCCGGGACTGGAGCGCCGCGATGGCCGCCTTCGCGTCGTCGAGGGTCGTGACGCGGCGGCCCGTGAGCGACTCCAGCTCGAACTGGTTGGGGGTGAGGATGGTGGCGAGGGGGACGCAGCGGTCGCGCATGAACTCGGGGATGCCGGGGCGGACGAAGACGCCGCGGCCGACGTCGCCGATCACCGGGTCGCAGCACCACACCGCCTCGGGGTTGGCCGCCCGGACCTTCGCCACCGCCTCGAGGATCGCCTCGCCGATGGCGGCGTCGCCCATGTAGCCGGTGAGGATCGCGTCGCAGCGCGGGAGGGCGCCGCGCTCCTCGATGCCGGCCACGAGGTCGCGGACGAGGTCGGCGCCGTGGACCTGCCCGCGCCAGGCGCCGTAGCCCGTATGGTTGGAGAACTGGACGGTGTTGATGGGCCAGACCTCCGCGCCCAGGCGCTGGAGGGGGAAGACGGCGGAGGAGTTGCCGACGTGGCCGTAGGCGACCCAGGACTGGATGGACAGGATGTTCATCGGGCGTCCCCTCTCAAGCGCAACGTCCGCCGTCCACCGGCAGCAGGATCCCGGTGATGAAGGAGGAACGGTCCTCCGCGAGCCACACGCACGCGTTGGCGATGTCGGCGGGCGTGGAGAAGCGGCCGATGGGGATGGTGGCGAGGAAGCGGGTGCGGTTCTCCGGCGTGTCCTCCATCCCCATGAAGGCGCTCGTCAGGCCGGTGGAGCCGATCACCGGGAGGACGGCGTTCACCCGGATGTTGTCGCGCGCCCATTCCTGGGCGAGGGCCTGGGTGAAGACGTTCGCGGCGCCCTTCGTGCCGTTATACCAGGTGAGGTTCGGGCGCGGGCGGATGCCGGCGGTGGAGGACACCGTGAGGAACGAGCCGCCGCCGCGGGCCTTGAGGTGCGGGTGGGCCGCCTTCGCCATGAGAAAGATGGACTTCACGTTGACGGCGAAGACGCGGTCGAACTCCTCCTCCGTCACGTCGAGGGAGGGCTTGTTGCGGTAGGTCCAGCCGGCGTTGTTCACCACCACGTCCAGCCCGCCGAAGGCGGCGACGGCGGCGGCGACCATGGCGTCCACGTCGGCGGCCTTCGAGACGTCGCCGCCAAGCGCGGTGCCGCCGATGTCCGACGCGACGCGCCTCGCGCCGTCGAGGTTGATGTCGCAGACGGCGACCTTCGCGCCCTCGGCGGCGTAGGCGCGGGCGATGCCCTCGCCGAAGCCGGAGGCGGCGCCGGTGACGAGGGCGGTCTTTCCGTCGAGGCGCATGTCCGGTGTCCGTGCGTGGCGCCGCACGGTGGTGGGGTGGGCGGGGGTGGTCAACCCGGCGGCGCGGCGGCCCCTGCCCATGCGGGGCTGATCAGGCTACGTTGTCCGACCATATGGCCCACGTGCCCGAAGTCCCGGAGGATCGGGACGACCGGTCCCTCGACGAATTGAAACGGGAGAAGCTGATGCTCGAGATTCAGCGCCTCCGCCAGGACATGGTGCAGGCGCAGCGCGCGGACCGGCGCGAGGCGCTGAAGCTGGCCATCACATTCCTCGCAGGCGGCGCGGCCTTCCTCGGGGCCGCGGCGGCCTTCGGTAAACTGTTCTTCGGCGGGTGACCGCAAGTCCACGGGCGAGACGGCTCGTCCGGCGCGACTTCCGCCGCCTGACACGGATGGTCGGCGCGCATACGGCGGGCATCCTCCCTGGCCTCCTATACCGCCCCGCCGAGCGCCTGCTCTGACGGGCCGGACGCGTCAGCGCCCCGGGACGAGACGACGGACGTAGGCGAGCTGGGCGGCGTTCTCGATGGTCCCGGCACGGGCGGCGCGGACGGCGGCGGCGGCGTCCTCCGGTGGGGTGCCGAGTTCGACGAGGAGCCGCGCGGCGACCGTGCCGGTGCGGCCCAGGCCGCCGCGGCAGTGGAGGAGGACCGACCGCCCGTCGCGCAGCCAGGCGTGGAGGCGGGCGGCGGCGGCGGGCCACGCGGCGTCGAAGGCGGCGTCCGGGGTGCCGCCGTCGGGGATCGGGAGGTGGAGCCACGCCATGCCGCGGGCCACGACCTCCGCACCGATGGCGGCGACGTTGAAGCGGGTCAGCTCGTGCTCCTCCATCAACGTGATGACGGCGACGGCGCCCCAGTCGCGGACGGTGTCCAGGTCCATCGCGAGGTCGCGGCGCCAGTCGCCCGCGAGGCCGCCGGGGTGGTGCTTGCCGGGGCACAGGGTCATGCCGATGCGGCCGCCGCCGGGGGTGGTCACGGGCTGGATGAGGAGGGGGTGGGACCCGCTCGTGAGGGGGGTTCGCGTCATGGCGGGGGTCCGGTCAGGGCGTCGGTGGAAGGAGGCGGTGCGTAACGGGCGGGTGCCGCCGCGCCCCGTCGAGAGCGGCGATCACCGCGCCTCCGGCGGGTCGCGCGACGGCGCCGCGAGGTTGCGTCCCCTCCCCCTCCCCGTTACACGCCACCGCTTCGCGCTTCCGGTCGTCCCCGAGGGACCGACACGTCGGCGCCATCCCAGCACGGACCTGCCCCGATGAAGCCCGACATCCATCCCGAGTATCACGAGATCAACGTCGTGATGACCGACGGCACGACCTTCACCACGAAGTCCTGCTACGGCAGCGCCGGCGACACGCTGCGCCTCGACATCGACCCGAAGTCGCACCCGGCCTGGACGGGGCAGCAGCGGCAGCTTTCCACGGGCGGGCAGATGGCGAAGTTCACGAAGCGCTTCGGCGGGATCGGCGCGCGCAAGGATGCCGCACCGGCCGCGCCCCCGACGACCGAAGCCTAACGCGAACAAGGCGTTGCGCCGCGGCCCGGGGTCTTGAACCGCCCGGGCCCGGCGCCCATTTCCTCCGTTGTCAGCGGTGCCCATACGGGGCCGCGCGACGCGGGCGGGATGCCCCGCACGGCCCGATCGGGCGTGCAGACGGTCCCGGCCGCCACGCAACATGCCTTGCTCATGCAGGAGGCTCCATCGTGAACACCCTCGATTTCTCCCCTCTCTTCCGCACCGCCATCGGCTTCGACCGCTTGGCGCGCCTCGTGGACACCGCCCGCGCGACGGGCGAGGCCCCGGCCTACCCGCCCTACAACATCGAGCGGACGGCGGATGATGCCTACACCCTGACAATGGCGGTCGCCGGCTTCGGCGAGTCCGACATCGAGATCACCGCGCAGGACAACGTCCTCCTCGTGGCTGGCCGCGCGCCGAAGTCCGACGAGACCGTCCGCTTCCTCCACCGCGGCATCGCCGGCCGCGCCTTCGAGCGCCGCTTCGTCCTCGCCGACCACATCCGGGTCGAGGGCGCGCGGCTGGAGAACGGCCTGCTGCACGTCTCCCTCGTCCGGCAGGTGCCGGAGGCCCTGAAGCCCCGCCGCATCGCGATCGGCACGGCGCCGGCGCCGCGCGCCATCGAGGGCGAAGTGGCGAACGCCCAGGCGGCGAACGATGGCGGGGCGCAGGTCCAGGCGGCCTGATCGCCGATCCGTCCGGATCGAAACCGGGGCCGGCGGGGTGACCCGCCGGCCCTCTTCCTGATGGGTCGCCCGCTACCTGCCGGAACCTGCCGGAGGACGACGCCACGGTGACGGGGACAGGTTCTCATCCCTGGCTCGGGGCCGACGGATACGTCCGGCAGGTCATGACCCTCGGCGGCATGTCGTTCGAGGTATCGTGGCGGCCGGAGAAGGCAGCGATCCATCGCCGGCGTCGCGGGATCGAGTTGGTCTTCGCCATGCGGGTGTTGGACGATCCGGATTGCGCCATCGAGGCGCAGACCGGACGCTACGAAGGCCAGTATCGCATCGTAGGATACATTCCCACCGGGCGACTGCTGACCGTCGCCGCGGCGATCACCTTCCCCGACGAGGCCGACGGCGAGGGCGACATGGGACTTGTTCGAGTGTATTCCGTCTGGGACGCCAGTAACCTCGAGCGGAGGTTTCGCCATCCATGAACGATATGTCTCGCCCCGCTCCTCCACCTGCCCGCCTCGACGCGGATGACGAGAGGGACCCGGACCGGCTTCCGGAAATCGGACCGAACGCGGTTCGCCTATCACTGCGAGACGTCGTCGAGATCGAGAGGCGGAAGGCCCGGGAGCGCCGCGAGACACGCGGCGTCCCGTCTTCGTGAACCATCTCACCCGCCGCGCGGCTTGAAGAACGCGTCCGCCACGGACCGCTGGCTTCCCCGGGCCTCCATGGCGGCCTCGGCGCGGGCGATCTCCTCCCGCAGCTCGGCGACGTAGTCCCGCAGGGCGGCAACCGACATCACCGCCACGTCGGCCGGCCGGAACCCGGTCTCGCGGCGGGGGCCCTCGTCCTCGTCCTTCATGCTTGTTCCACCCCCATCTCCCTTCCGGCGTGTCCGTCCGGCCTGGACCGGCCGGGCGTCCCCCCCTTATACCCCCCGCCGACGCGCGGGGGGCCACCCCTGCCCCCAAGGGTTCCACTCCATGCCGACTCCGCTCATGCCCAAGGCCACCGCCGTGTGGCTCATCGACGAGACCTCCCTCTCCTTCGATCAGATCGCCGAGTTCGTGGACATGCACCCGCTGGAGATCCAGGCGATCGCCGACGGGGAGGTGGCGCAGGGCATCGTCGGCTACGACCCCATCGCCAACGGGCAGCTGACGCGGGACGAGATCGCGCGGGTCGAGGGTGACCCGAACGCCCGGCTCGACATGCTGCAATCCTCCCTCCCCCAGCCGAAGGTGCGGAGCAAGGGCGCGCGCTACACGCCCGTCGCCAAGCGGAACGACCGGCCGGACGGCATCGCTTGGCTGCTGCGGCACTACCCGCAGATGACGGATTCGCAGATTGGCAAGCTGCTCGGGACGACGAAGGAGACGATCGCGAAGGTCCGCGACCGCTCCCATTGGAACACCGCCAACATCAAGCCCCGCGACCCAGTCACGCTTGGGCTGACGACGCAGTCCGAGCTGAACGCGCTGGTGACCGCCGTCGGCGGGCAACCGGTCGGGGTGGCGGTGGAGGAGGACGCGGCCTGACGGGTCGCCCCTGACCGGCCGCGCCATCCCGGGACGCTACGCCGAGGGGCGGTAGCCCTCCTCCGTCGGTCCGGGGGGCGTCCTCATGCGCTCCATTTCCTCCTTCAGGCGCAGCTTCGCGCGCTTCAGGCGGGCGAGTTCCAGGCTGTCGGGAAGGGGGCGGGCGGCCTCCCTCCCGATGCGCGCGTCGAGCGCGGTGTGACGGTCCCGGAGCGTCCGCAGCCTGGGCTGGTCCATGCGTCTGGTCCTCTCGATGCCGCGCCGGGGCGGCGACTGTCCCGCTGGCGGGAAGGATGATAGGCACGCCGGCGCGCCGCGTGCGACGGGTATCACGGTCTTGTCACGCGCGGCCCCACGCTTCCCGGTGACACTCCTCCAGCAATGACCTGCCGCGCATGATCCCCCTCTCATGACACCCGAGAACGACGGCCTCCTCCGGCGCCTCCACGAACTCCGCAGCGAGCACCGGGACCTCGACACCGTCATCGGGCGGCTCATCGATGATCGGCACGACGCCCTGCAGCTGCAGCGGCTGAAGAAGCGGAAGCTCAAGCTGAAGGACGAGATCCTTTGGCTGGAGAGCCGGCTGGTGCCGGACATCATCGCTTGAGCGACGGCCCCTCCCCCCCGGCCCCGGCGCCACTGGTGGGGGTGATCATGGGGAGCCGGTCGGACTGGGAGACGATGCGGCACGCGGCGGAGGTGCTGGCGGCGCTGGGGGTGCCGCACGAGTGCCGGGTGGTGTCGGCGCACCGGACGGTGGGGCGCATGGTGGACTACGCCACCGCGGCCGTGGGGCGGGGCCTGCGGGTGATCGTGGCGGGGGCCGGCGGCGCGGCGCACCTGCCGGGCATGACCGCGAGCCTGACGCGCCTCCCGGTCCTCGGCGTGCCGGTGGAGAGCCACGCGCTGCGGGGCCAGGACTCGCTCCTGTCGATCGTGCAGATGCCCGCCGGGATCCCGGTGGGGACCCTGGCGATCGGCCGGGCCGGGGCGGTGAACGCGGGGCTGATGGCGGCGGCGATCCTGGCGCTGTCGGACCCGGCGCTGGCGGGGCGACTCGATGCCTACCGGGCGGCGCAGACGGACGCGGTGCCGGAGGCGCCGATGGAGGGGCCGCCCTGATGGCCGCGCGCGCCGCCCCCCTGCCCCTGGGGGCGACCATCGGCATCCTCGGCGGCGGGCAGCTCGGGCGGATGACGGCGCTGGCGGCGGCGCGACTCGGCTACCGCTGCCACGTCTTCGGGCCGGAGGAGGATGGGCCGGGGGCGCAGGTCTGCGCTGCGGCGACGGTGGCCGCCTACGACGACACCGAGGCGCTCCGGCGGTTCGCGCGGACGGTGGACGTGGTGACCTTCGAGTTCGAGAACGTGCCGGCCGCGACGCTCGACCTGCTCGCCGCGCTCGTGCCGTGCCGGCCGGGGGCGCGGGCGCTCGCGACCTGCCAGGACCGGATCGTGGAGAAGCGCTTCCTCGAGGAGGTGGGCGTGCCGGTGGCCCCCTGGCGCGAGATGGCGGGGGCCGACGCCTTGCCGGGGGCGTTGGCGGCGGTAGGGTTGCCCGCGGTGCTGAAGACCACGCGGCTGGGCTATGACGGGCGCGGGCAGGCGGTGGTGCGGAGCGAAGCCGAGGCGGCGGAGGCGCTGGGGCGGCTGCGACCGCACCCGATGATCCTGGAGGCCTTCGTGCCCTTCGTGGCGGAGGTCTCGGCCATCGCGGCGCGCAGCGGGGACGGCACCGTCGTCACCTACGACGCGGTGGAGAACCGGCACCGGCACCACATCCTCGACCTGTCGTTCGCGCCGGCCCGGGTGCCGCCGGGCGTGGCCGAGGCGGCGCGGGGCCACGCGGCGCGGGTGGCGGCGGGGCTGGACCTCGTCGGCGTGGTCGCGGTGGAGTTCTTCCTCCTGGCGGACGGGACGCTGCTGGGGAACGAGATCGCCCCGCGCCCGCACAATTCCGGGCACTGGACGATGGACGCCTGCCGGGTCGGGCAGTTCGAGCAGCATGCCCGGGCGGTGGCGGGGCTGCCGCTCGGCGCGACGGGGCGGCACGCGGACGCGGTGATGCGCAACCTCGTCGGACCGGAGGGGATGGGACGCTGGCCGGCCCTCGTCGTCGCGGCGGACGTCGTCGCCCACCTCTACGGCAAGGCCGGGGCGCGCGACGGGCGGAAGATGGGCCACGCGACGCGCCTCTTCCCCCCCGGCTCCATCGCCGACGCGGCCGAGGCGGACCTCCTCTCGGGTCTGTGACGGATTTGCCGACAGGAGGTGTGTCGCCCCGGCCACATGGTCGGGAAACACCGCCGCCATGCCCCTGACGCGGTGCACAGGGGGGCGTCCCGGTGCTACTTGATGCGAACGCCGCGAGGGAATCGAGGGGGGTTCCTCCGTTTCACGCAGCGCATCCCCCTGGTGGATCGAGGGAGAAAGAGGATCATGAGCCTCAAGAAGGCGCTTCTGGCGGCGACCATGTTGTCGCTGCCGATCGCCGCCCAGGCGCAGCCCGTGACCGGGTTGTACGTCGCGGGCGGTGCTGGTTTCAACTTTTTGCAGGAGACAAGCGACAACACGCCGTCGAACTCGACGATCACGCCGGTCTTCGGGAACAACAACGCGCGGATCGAGTGGGACTCGGGCTGGGTCGGGGTCGGGTCCATCGGTTACGGCTTCGGGAACGGCATCCGGGCGGAGGTCGAGGGCAACTACCGCGAGAACAACATCGATTCCTTCCGGTTCGGTCCCGGCGCGGGCGGCCAGACCCGCTTCCTCGGCGGTCGGGCGCGGTCCTACGGCGTGATGGGCAATGCGTTCTACGACCTGTCCATCCCGAACTTCTTCCTGCCCGTGCAGCCCTACGTCGGCCTCGGCGCCGGCTACGTGTGGCACGAGTATGACGGCGTGCGGGCGAGCGACTTCACCTCGGCCGCGGCGGGTGGCGGCATCTCCGGGCTCCGACTGAGCATCGACGACACCGACGGCCGCTTCGCCTACCAGGGCATCGCGGGCGTGGCGTTCAACCTCGCCCCGGGCCTCGCGCTGACGGCGGAATACCGCTTCCTCGGCACGCTGGAGCCGCAGCTGCAGGCGACCCTGTCCCGGCAGTCGCCGGCACAGTCCGCGGCGAACACCCGTGAGGTGGTTGGTCGTGGCCGGGTCGAGGTGGACAACTACAACCACTCCGTCCTCGTCGGTCTCCGCTACGCGTTCAACGCGCCGCGTCCGGCCGTCATCGCGCAGCAGCCGCCGCCGCCGGCGGCCACCGTGGCTCGCACCTACCTCGTCTTCTTCGACTGGGACCGCGCGGACCTGACCGACCGCGCCCGGCAGATCATCGCCGAGGCGGCCGCCAACGCCCGCCGCACCGGCACGACGCGCATCGAACTGGCCGGCCACGCCGACCGCTCGGGCACGCCGCAATACAACCAGCGCCTGTCGCAGCGCCGCGCCGAG
>CAXVWQ010000316.1:0-6142 GCA_964263755.1 Roseomonas sp.
GGATGCCCCGGACGGCCCGGATCGCCGGGCGCGCGGCGCGCGTGGCGTGGTGGACCGCGACGATGCAGATCGGCACGCGCATCCTCGAACGCCGCGCCTGGCGGCGGCACCTCGCCGCCGAGGCGCAGCGCGCCACGTTGCAGATCGCGGCGCCCGCGGCCCCCGCGGCGGAGGCGCCCGCGCCCCAGCCGGCGCCCCCGGCCCCGCCGACCGTGGACCTGCGGCGGGAGGCGACGGAGCGGGACCGCGACCAGCCCGTGCACTTCCCGGCCGACGCCCCGCCCCGCGTCACCGTCATCATCCCGGTCTACGGACATGCCGAGGATCTGGCCGCCTGCCTCCGCGCCCTCGCCACGAGCGTGCCGACGGAGCCGCCCTTCGAGGTCATCCTCGCCGACGACAAGCCCGACGAGCGCGCGACGGCGGACGTGCCGCGCTCCCCGGGGCTGCGCGTGCTCGACAACCCGGAGAACCTCGGCTTCCTCCGCACCTGCAACCGGGCGGCGGCGCGCGCGACGGCGGAGTTCGTCCACTTCCTCAACTCCGACACCCTCGTCCAGCCGGGCTGGCTCCGCGCCCTCGTGGAGGCGGCGGACGCCGACCGACGCACGGGCATCGTCGGCTCCACCCTGCTGAACACGAACGGCACGGTGCAGGACGCGGGCTGGCGCATCCTCGGCGACGGCTGGGGCCACCCGCTCGGGCGCGGCGGCGGCACCGGCCGCTCCGCCGACCGCTACCGGCGGGAGGCCGACTGCGTCACCGGCGCCTCCATCCTCGTCCGCCGTGACGTGTTCGACGCGCTCGGCGGCTTCGACGACGCCTACGCGCCGGCCTTCTACGAGGAGTTCGACCTCGCCTTCCGCGCCCGCGCCCGCGGCTGGCGCACGGTGTTCGAGCCGGCGAGCCGCGTCGTCCACCTCGGCTCCCACTCCTACGGGCCGGCCGAGCGCGACCGCCTCTCCTCCCGCAACCACGCCCTGTTCAAGGTCCGCTTCGCCGACCGGCTGCGCGAGCATCCCTGGGGCGACCAGCCGGAGTTCCTGCTGCGCCGCGCGGCCGACACGGGGCCGGCGATCCTCGTCGTGGACGACATGATCCCGCAGCCCGACCGCCACGCGGGCGGCGTGACGCTGCGGCAATACCTCTCCCTCATGGTCGCCGCGGGCTGGCGCGTGGTGTTCGCGCCGCATGACGGGGAGGTGGAGGGACCGGTCGCGGACTCCATGCGGCGCGAGGGCATCGAGATCCTCCGCGGCGGGCCGGAGGCGACGGCGACGTGGCTCGCGGAGAACGGGCGCCACCTCCGCAACGCCTGGATCGCGCGGCCCGCGGTGGCGCCGGCGGTGCTGCCGGCGCTGCGCGCGCATTCGCCGGCCCTCGTCGCCTACTACATGCACGACCTGCACCACCACCGGATGCGGCGCGAGGCGGAGTTGAAGGGCAACGACGCCGCGATGCTCGCCGAGGCCGATGCGATGGAGGTCGCGGAGACCGAGGTGTTCCGCGGCGTGGACGTCGTCATGTCGCCCAACCCCGAGGAGTCGGAGATCGTCGCGCGCCTCTCCCCCGGCACCCGCGTCGTCACCATCCCGCCCTATCACGTGGACGGGGGGGACGCCGCGCCGCGCGACGCCGACCGGGCGGCGGCGACGCGGGACATCGTCTTCGTCGGCGGCTTCCCGCACCCGCCGAACGTGGACGCCGCGCTGTTCACGGCGCGGGAGGTGATGCCGCTCGTGTGGGAGCGCGTGCCGGACGCGCGCCTCGTCCTCGTGGGCTACCGGCCGCCGGCGGAGGTGTGGGCGCTGGCGGACGATCCGCGGATCGTCGTCACGGGGCAGGTGCCGGACCTCGCGCCCTGGTTCCGCGACGCGCGCCTCTCGCTCGCCGCGCTGCGCTACGGCGCGGGGGTGAAGGGCAAGGTCGTGCAGGCGCTGCAGTTCGGCACGCCCGTCGTCACGACCTCCGTCGGGGCGGAGGGCCTCGGCCTCGTCGCGGGCGAGACCGCCCTCGTCGCGGAGGACGCGGCGGGGCTGGCGGAGGCCACCGTCTCCCTCCTCCTCGACGCCGACCGCGCCGCCGCGGTCGGTGCCGCGGGGCTCCGATTCGTGCGCGACCGCCTGTCCCGCGCCGCGGCGCGCCGCGCGCTGGACACGGTGTACGGCACCGAGTGCTGCCGCGTCTGCGGCTCCGCCCGCCTCACCGCGCCCGAGCCGCCGGCGGCGACGCGCGAGGGCTTCGCCTGCCGCAACTGCTACGCCCTCGCCCGCTCCGCCGGCGTCGCCGCCGTCATGGTGGACCGCTACGGGGCTGACGGCGCGGCCTCGCTCGCCGAGTTGTCCCGCACCGGCCGCCTGCCGCGGATGCTGGAGATCGGCTTCGCCGGCGCCATCGCCGGCATCCTCCGCGGTGACCCGCACTACCAGGCCTGCGAGTTCTTCAGGGACGTCGTCCTCGGCGACCGCGGCCCGGGCGGGGTGCGGAGCGAGGACGTCACCCGCCTCACCTTCGCCGACGAGTCCTTCGACCTCGTCATCTCCCAGGAGGTGATGGAGCATGTCCCCAATCCGCGCCGGGGCTTCGAGGAGATGCGCCGCGTGCTGCGGCCCGGCGGCCGGATGATCCTCACCATCCCCGTGAACTGGGAGCGTGCGGCGAACGTGACCCGTACGCTGATGGAGGGCGGGCGCCTCCGATACCTCATGGACCCGGAGTACCACGGCGACCCCGTGCGCGGCGAGGGCGCCCTCGTCTTCACCGACTGGGGGACGGACGCCCTGCCGTTCATGGAGTCCTGCGGGTTCGAAGTCCGCGTCCACCGCGTCCGCCCCTCCGGCGCCGACGTGGAGGTCGAGGTGTTCGAGGCGACACGGACGCCATGATCGTCCGCGCCCGCGCGCCCTGCCGCCTCGGCCTCGCCGGCGGCGGCACCGACGTCTCTCCGTATGCGGACCTGCACGGCGGCGCGGTGATGAACGCGACCATCGCGCGCCACGCCTGGGTGACGCTGACGCCCGGCGGCGACGAGGTGGTGCTGGAGAGCGCCGACACCGGCGTGTCCGCCCGCTACCCCGCGAACGCGCCGTTGCCGCGCGACGGCCGGCTCGATCTCGTGAAGGCCGTCCACGCCCGCGTCGTGCGGGACTTCCGCGGCGGCGAGCCGCTGCCGCTGCATATCGAGACCTACAGCGAGGTTCCCGCGGGCTCCGGCCTCGGCTCCTCCTCCACCCTCGTCGTCGCCCTCCTCCAGGCCTACGAGGAACTGCTGGGACTGCCCCTCGGCGAGTACGACCTCGCCCGCCTCGCCTATTCCATCGAGCGGGAGGACATGGGCCTCGCGGGCGGCCGCCAGGACCAGTACGCCGCGGCATTCGGCGGCTTCAACTTCATGGAGTTCGGCGTCGACGAGCGCGTCATCGTCAATCCCCTCCGCATCAAGCCCGACACGGTGCGGGAGCTGGAGGCGCGGATGCTCACCTGCTTCACCGGCGTCTCGCGCGAGAGCGCGCGGATCATCGAGGCGCAGAGCCGCAACGTCACGGGCGGCGCGCACGACCCGATCGCGGCGATGCACCGCATCAAGGCGAACGCGGTGGCGATGAAGGAATCCCTCCTCCGCGGTGACCTGGACGGCGTAGCGAACACCTTGCGCGAGGGCTGGCTGTCGAAGCGCGCCATGGCCGACGGCATCTCGAACCCGCACATCGAATCGCTGCAGCACGCCGCGACGGAGGAGGGCGCCACCTGCGGCAAGGTCTCCGGCGCGGGCGGCGGGGGATTCATGATGTTCCTCTGCCCGCCCGGCCGGAAGCCGGCGATCACGGCGCGGCTGGAGGCGATGGGCTGCCGCGTCGCCGGCGTGACCTTCGCGGCGGAAGGAGCGACGGCATGGACCGTTCGGGAGGGACGATGACGATGGATGCCGCGGCGATGTTCCGGGAATCCGCCGCGGTGATCGCGGCGATGGCCGAGGATGCCGACCTGATCGCCGCGACGGAGCGCGCGGCGACGATGGTGGCGGAGGCGATGCGCGCGGGGGGCAAGCTGTTCCTCTGCGGCAACGGCGGCTCGGCGGCGGACGCGCAGCACTGGGCCGGCGAACTCGTTTCCCGCTTCTACTACGACCGCCCCGGGCTGCCGGCGATCGCGCTGACGACGGACACCTCCATCCTCACGGGCATCGGCAACGACTACGGCTACGAGCGGCTGTTCGCGCGCCAGCTGGAGGCGCTGGCGAAGCCGGGCGACGTGCTCTTCGCCCTCTCCACCTCCGGCCGCTCCCCGAACGTCCTCGTGGCGCTGCGGACGGCGCGGGAGATGGGGCTGCGGACCGTCGGCTTCGCGCGGGGGGAGGGGGGCGACATGGGGCCGCTCTGCGACCTCCTCCTCCGCGTCCCCTCCGCCTCCACGCCGCGCATCCAGGAGGGTCACGAGGTGCTGGGCCACACGATCTGCGCCCTCGTCGAGGCCGCGATGTTCCCTCGGCCTTGAGCGAAGCCCTTCCGGACGCGGTCATCCTCGCCGGCGGGCTCGGCACGCGGCTCCGCGGCGTGGTGGCGGACGTGCCGAAGCCGCTCGCGCCCGTCGCGGGGCGGCCCTTCCTGGCGTGGCTGCTGGACCGGTTGGCGCGGGACGGGATCGGCCGGGTCGTGCTCTCCACCGGCCATCTCGGCCACCTGATCCGCGCGGCGATCGGGGTGGCCCATGCCGGCATGGCGGTGGAGTACGCCCACGAGGACGCGCCCCTCGGCACCGGCGGCGCGACCTACGCGGCGCTGGGGCGGTGCCGCACGGACCGGGCCTTCGTGCTGAACGGCGACACCTGGCTCGACGCCGACCTGCGCGCCATGGCGTCCACGCGGGGGGACATCGTCCTCGCCGTCCGCGCGGTGGCGGACCGCGCGCGCTACGGCAGCGTGGTGATGGAGGGCGACCGCGTGGTCGGCCTCGCGGAGAAGGGCGGCACCGGGCCCGGCCTGATCAACGGCGGCATCGCGCTGCTGCGGCGGGACCTGCCGGACCACCGGCCCCGGGCCGCCCCGTTCTCGTTGGAGACGGGGCTGCTGGCCGACCCCGCGGGCCTGGACGTCCGCGCCTTCGTGACGCCGGGCCGGTTCCTCGACATCGGCACCCCGGAGGACTACGCGGCGGCCCAGGCGCTCATTCCCGCCTGGGCCAGCGGGCCGGGCGGGGCGTGAGGCCGGCGCTCCTCCTCGATCGCGACGGCATCCTGAACCGCGACATCGGTTACCCCCACCGGATCGCCGACATCGCCCTCATGCCCGGCGCCGTGGCGCTGTGCCGGGCGGGGATGCGCCGGGGGCTGGCGCTGGTGATCGTGACCAACCAGGCGGGGATCGGCCGCGGCCTCTACACGGAGGACGCCTTCCACGCCCTGACCCGGTGGATGCTCGGCGTCCTGGCACGGAAAGGGGTGGCGGTGACGGGGGTGGAATACTGCCCCTTCCATCCCACCGCCGGCCTCGGCCCCTACCGGATCGACAGCCCCAGGCGGAAGCCGGCGCCGGGGATGATCCTGGACGCGGCGTCGCGCCACGGACTGGACCTGCCCGCCTCCATCCTCGTCGGCGACCGCGCGACGGACGTGCGGGCGGCGCGTGCGGCAGGGGTCGGGGCCGCCCTCCTCGTCCCCGCCTCGGTGGCGGAGGCGGCGGCGGCACCCGGGGGAACGGTCGTCCTCCCCTCCGTCCGGGCGGCGGCGCGCTGGGTGGCCGGCGGCGGGGCGGGTTGTCGCCCCGCCCCCGCTTCGGCTACGGCCCCCCCGGTGGCGCTCCGCGCCACGCCCGACGAAAGGCGCCGATGATCTTCTGGTTCGACGTGGAAGACCTGTTCCACTACGCCCCGCACCACGCCCGCCCCAGCGGCATCCAGCGCCTGTCCTACGAGATGTATGTCGCCCTGCACGACCTTCTCGGCGAAAGGGCGCGCTTCGTGCGGCACGACCCGGTCGGCCGGACGTTGCGGGAGGTGCCGTGGGAGGCGGTCCGGACCCTCTACGAAGGCCTCGTCGCCCCGCGCCCGGCATCGGCATCGGCACCGGCGCCGGCGCTGCCCGCCCCGCCGCGGGCCCGCCCCGCCCGCGCGGCGCTGCGCCGGGTGGCCTCCCACCTGCCGGTCG